>JBEAUF010000262.1:0-47863 GCA_041161565.1 Planctomycetota bacterium
CCTGCTGGCCAGCCTCCAGCGCGAAGGCCGGCTGCTCGATTTCCTCAAGGAACCCATCGACGCCTACTCGGATGCTCAGATCGGTGCGGCCGTGCGCGACATTCACCGCGACTGCGCTGCAGTGCTGGAACGGCAGTTCGCCCTGCGGCCTGCCGTCGACCAGGCCGAAGGCAGCGTGGTTGCGGTGTCTCCGTCGACAGCCAGCCGCGTGCGCACCACGGGCCCCGGAGCCGGTCAGGCGGCCGCCTCGGGAACGCTGGTGCACCCCGGCTGGGTCGCCACACGCTGCGAACTTCCCGTGTGGACCGGCGATGCCGCTGCCGCACTCGTGGTGGCTCCGGCGGAGGTGGAAATCCGCTGAAATCGGTTTCGATTCTCACTTTAGGGATTTTCACCACTCCGTCCGGCGCGCACGGGCAGCCGTGGCTGCGGGTGGGTAGTGTGAAGAGGCGTTCAGTCCTGCTCCTGCGGAGACCTGCTGCACTCCGATTGCCGTCTTTTGTTAGGTCCGAGCAACTTTCATGTGTCGCACGTCTTTAAACTGGTGCCTTGCCGGCTGTTTGTTGTGTTGCCTCGCGGTACCCCCCGCAGCGGCTCAAACCAGCCCGGTCGCAGCCCCAATACCGTTGATTTTTGACACGGACATTGGCAACGACTGTGACGACGTGCTGGCCTTGGGAATGATCCATTCCCTGCAGACGCGCGGCGTTTGTCGACTCGCGGCGGTCACGATCACCAAGGACCACGACCAGTGTGCTCCGTTCGTGGACGCGGTGAACACATTTTACGGCCGTGGCGATATCCCGATCGGGGTTTGCCGCAGCGGGGTGACTCCGCAGCAGAGCCGTTTTACTCCGCTGGCGGTTGAGCAGTCCGGTGGAGTGGACCGTTATCCGCATGATTTGCGGAGTGGTCGGGATGCAGCCGACGCGGTTGCTGTTCTGCGGAAGGCGCTGGCTGCGGAGGCTGACGGACAGGTGGTGATTGTGCAGGTTGGTTTTTCCACCAACCTGACGGCGCTCGTGCGTTCGCCTGCCGACGACATTTCACCGCTCACGGGTCGCGAGCTGGTTCGCAGCAAGGTGCGGACGCTGTCTGTCATGGCTGGTGCGTTTGTCCCGATCAACGGTCAGCCGCATGCGGAATACAACGTGGTGGAAGATTTATCATCCGCGCGGGCGCTGGCTGTGGAATGGCCCGGAGAGATTGTTTACAGCGGGTTTGAAATTGGCCTGGCGGTGCCGTACCCGGCCATCAGTATTCAGCGGGATTTCGGGTATGTTCCGCATCATCCGCTGAGCGAGGCCTACATTCTCTACGAACCGCCGCCGCACAACCGTCCCTGCTGGGACCTCACCAGCGTGCTCTGGGCCGTCTATCCCGACCGAGGCTACTTTGGGCTGTCAGACAAAGGGACAGTCACCGTCGATGATCGGGGCATCACAACCTTCGCTCCCGATCCAGTCGGAAGGCACCGCTATCTGCAGCTGACTGCTGAACAGCAGCCGCGTGTGATCGAGGCGCTCGTCCAGCTGTGTTCTCAGCCACCGTCGCGATAGCGGAGCAACAGATCTTCGTATTCAGGGCTTTTCCGAGTCCGCGCACTGGCAGACCATTTGCTGACAGCCTGGACAGCCCCGTCCGTATTTAAGCCGCACCGCTTCGCTCAGATTGATGCCGGCCACGTTGGCAATAGTGGCCAGCCAGGCAAGCACGTCGGCGAATTCCTTCGCGATCGCCTCCCTGTCGGACGATTCGCGGAGTGCTGCTGCCAGCTCGCCGACTTCTTCCATCAGCCACATGAACGTGCCTTCAACGCCACGTTTCTCGTCCTTGCGGGAATACATGGCTGCGATCAGCTGCTGCAGTTCATCAAGCGTCATATCAGTATGTCCAGTTCACACCGACGCTGAGGGTGTGCTGCAGGAAGGTGTCACGGTTGGGGCGAATGGTCGGGTACAGGTTCAGCCGCGGGTTGGACTGATAGACGACCGACTGGACGGGATCGGCCATTTCGCCGATGACGAGGAACTGCCAGCCGAGCCGCAGTCGGGCATTTTCAAGCAGTCGCAGATCCTTGAGGACCGGAGTGAGCCCGAACAGCGGAACTTCAGCCGTGAGCGACTGTTCGAACAACGGCGACAGGTGGGTACTGCTGGAAGTGCTGCTGTAGGCGTTGGGAGTCGGACCGGCGAGATGGTTGGTATCAAAACCATCGATGGGGTCGAAGAGGTTGTTGTTCAGCGGATTGGGCGTGTCGGTAACGCTCATGTGGTTGAACAGGTTGTCACCACTGATGCGGATATCTTCGTTGTTGAACATGGCGGCGAGCTTGGTGAAGCCGACCACGGAGAACCCTTTGCCGCTGCCGAGGGTGTAGTGGAAGCCCGCTTCAGGGCCCGCGAGACTGCTCTGCACCTGTGCCAGGTGATGAGCCTGCACAAACACCGGGCTGAAGGGGTTCACCTGCGTGAACTCCGGATCACCATCCGGTTCACCCGGGTTGTCCGGGATGAAGTTGTCGTCATCGTCGATGCCATCACCCGGGGCGAACACTTTGGCGTTTTCGGGAGTGTCACCGTCGGAATCTCCGAGATAACCCAGACCGCTGTCGATCCCGAAGAACGCAAACTCCTCGGTGATTCGGGAATAGCGACCGCCAACGATCGGGTTCAGTCGCAGGAAGCTCCCGTCATGCATCGGCGTGAAGGCGATGTCGGCGGAAGTTCCGACCGAGGTGATCGTGTGCTGCATCAGGAACTGGATGTCGTAGGGGATCGTGGCACCGAAGGCCGTGCCGTCGTCGATGGGGATACCGCTGAGGTTCAGCAGGGTGCGGTCAAGAATATCGAAGGTGGAACCAAAGGACCCGAAGTCGTTGGCATCCTGATCGTCGAATGGAACTCCCGGGGCCAGGATCTGGCCGAGTGTGAGTCCGAGGTCGGTCTGGCCGTTGAGATTTACGGGGCTGCCGATGGCGTTTCCGCCACCCTGCTGGAGTCCGAGGATGGTGGCGGTGTCCAGTCGTCCGGCGAGCCCGGCTTCACGACCGTTGTAGGTGGCCGTATTTTTTGCCTGCCAGAACCCGTCCATCAGCAGACCGGAGCCGTCCACGTTCCAGAATCCGCCGCTGGCTCGGATACCGTTGTTCCAGAGGTCTTCGATGGAGCCAGGGCTGTTGGCACTGAAATAGTTGTAGAACGCCAGCCCGTCAACGATCCCGTCGCTGTTGGGGTCATTCTGCTGCAGATAGCTCTGGGCGGTCGGGCTGCCGAACACGCCGCGCATCTGGCGGGTTTTCGTGCGCGTGTAGTCCAGATTGAAGAAGAAGGAGCGTGGTCGGGAGAAAGGTCCGATGCCGCCGCGCTGGTCGTGGAACCAGGTGCCGTTGTCGTTGTAAGTTTGTTCGTACATCGAACCGTAAGGGGATCCAGCAGCGGTCGGACCACCCGGGCTCGGGAGATATCCAGGAGGCACGGCGGCCTGCGGGGGAGCATACTGGGCCGATGCTGCGCGCCCCGCTGAGAGCATCAGTAAGAAGGGCACGACAGCCCTGAATGAGTGCCGAATCCGCATTGATCCATTCCTGGAAAAGCTGCAGTGAGCCACTGCTTTCGCGTGGTTGCCGCCGCCAGTGGCGGACTCCAAACGGTGCTGCCGCTGGAAGTAGCGCATCTGACGGTGTTATCGGTGGTATCGGTTCGGCAATTTGTGAAACTGTACCGATTGTTCCGAGGATAACCGCTTTTCGGGTTCTGCCGTCTGTAGTGGGCGTCACGGCCGGGGGAATCGGCAATTTCCGCCGCTGTCTGCTGGCTGGCGGCTCACGCGTTTGCCCATCGCGACGAGGCGTTACCCGGGATGGCGAAACGGCGCGGGGATGCTGGTCCTTTTCAACCACAGAGTACACAGAGTTTCACAGAGAAACACAGGGAATTCAGCACTCGTCTTAACAAGACACGTGCAGGAGAAAGGGGTGTAAATACCCTCTAGGTTTTGTTGTTTTCGCCATCCCAGGCGTTACCCGTCCGCGACGGGGCGAGCGGGGGATGGTAATCCCCCGGTAACGGTGTGTGTGCGCGCGGCCAGCGGGCGAGCGAGTTGGTGAGGTGTGGGAAGTGAGAAATCAGAAGTGAGAAGTTCCAAGGCGGTGTCTGGGATTGGAAGTCGCGTTTGCCGCGATCCTGAGCGGACGGGCGGAAGCCCCCGGTTGCGATTCGCACCCTGGTGCGCGCCCCTGCCTGCGGCGTGAGCGTCGCGTTGCAGGGGCCTTTACCCGCAGGCTGCCGCCAGGCGGCTCATTTGCGTGGCCGCCAGGCGGCTCAGTGGGTTTGGCATCGCGTTTGCCGAAATCCTGAGCGGGCGGGCGGAAGCCCCCGGTTGCGATTCGCACCCTGGTGCGCATGCCAGCCTGCGGCGTGAGCGTCGCGTTGCAGGGTCCTTTACCCGCGGGCTGCCGCCCAATGGCCTTGGCTTTCTGGTATCCGGGGCGTCAGAAGGGCGAAGCTCCTGCTGAGCCGCAGGCCCTGCGCAAGCACTGGACCGGCCATCCGTCGCCCTGTGAAAACTCAAGCCCACTCTCACAGCGCGGACCAGCGTTCAGCGGCTCGGCAGGAGCCTCGCCCGCCCAGGTCTTCACCCGCCTTTTCACAGAATTTCAGAGAAAGCCAACGCCACTGGGCTTCCGCCCGGCGGCCTGACGTGTTCTTCATTGCGTTTTCCATGGCTCACGGGGTGCATTTCGGGTCGGGGTCTTGCGTTCCAGGGGGTGCGGGTGTCATGCTATGTGGTGTTGTCGGTCCCTGCTGTCGCTGTTTCCGTTTCACTGGACATCTGTTATGCATCTCTGCGCCGCTAACTGTTGGCTTGTGTTTTGCCTTCTGTGCAGCAGCGGTTTCATGATGCCTGCGTTGTGTGCAGACGATCTGTTCAGCACTCAGGTGGCGCCGCTGCTGCAGCGTAAATGTCTAAGCTGCCACAATTCCGAGGACCGCAAAGGGGAATTTTCGCTGCAGACGGCTGCAGAGCTGGCGGGATCGGGAATGGTGCAGCCCGGGGCTCCGGACGACAGTCAGCTGCTCCACGAAGTGCTGTCTCACGACGGCCAGCCTCCTGAGATGCCAAAGGACGGCAAGCCGCTGACTGCGGCGGAAACGGACCTGCTGCGACGCTGGATCGCGGCCGGGGCCGGGTGGCCGGAGGGTGTGGCGCTGCAGCCGGCCGTGATTCAGGATTTCAGCTGGTGGTCATTCCAGCCACTGCAGGCGGCAGTTCCGCCGACGCTGTCGGATGCCGCCGCTGCTGCGTGGATTCGCAACCCTATCGACGCATTTGTGCTTGACACGATGCGACGGCAGGGTCTGCAGCCGGCTCCTGAGGCCGACCGTCGCACGCTGATCCGGCGTTTGAGTTTTGATCTGCTGGGATTGCCACCGACGCCCGCAGAAGTCGAAGCGTTCGTGGCCGATCCGGATCCGCATGCCTACGAGCAGCTGGTTGATCGGATGCTGGCAGCACCACAGTACGGCGAACGCTGGGCGCGGTACTGGCTGGACATCGTCCGCTATGCCGACACCTGCGGTTACGACAAGGACAAGCTGCGGCCGAATGCATGGCCTTATCGGGACTATGTGATCAAAGCCTTCAACACGGACAAGCCTTACGGGCGGTTTGTGGAAGAGCAGGTGGCCGGTGATGTGTTATATCCTGGTGATCCGGACGGCATTCTGGGTTTGGGATTCATTGCCGCAGGGCCGTGGGACTTTATTGGCCACGTGGAGGTTCCTGAGGCAAAGTTTGACGGGCAGGTGGCGCGGAATCTGGATCGCGACGATATGGTCTCCGGCACCCTGAATGCCTTCTGCAGTCTGACCATCCAGTGTGCTCGCTGTCACAATCACAAGTTTGATCCGTTTACTCAGGAACACTATTACGGCCTGCAGGCGGTGTTTGCGGCCGTGGATCGGGCGGATCGGTTGTGGGATGCGGACCCTGAAGTGGAACGTCAGCGTCGCGAGCTGACGGAGGCAAAGCAGGCGGCGGTGCGGGGGCGTGATGAACTGCAGGCTGCGATCCGGCGGGAAGGTGGCAAGCCTCTGGAAGAGCTCGAAGCCGAAGTCGCCCGACTCAAACCGCTCGCAGAACCTCCCGCCAAAAAACCGGAATACGGTTATCACAGTCAGATCGCCGGCAGCGCGATGGAACAGAAATGGGTGCAGGTGGATCTGGGCGAAGACCGGCCTGTGCGGTCCATCGTGCTGCACCCCTGCCATGACGAGTTCGGCGGCATCGGTGCGGGGTTTGGGTTTCCCGTGCGTTTCCGCGTTGAAGTCGCCGACGCAGCAGGTGCGGCTTTGACGCCGCCGGTGTTTCGCACGGTGCTGGATCAGTCGGCTGCGGATTTTGCAAATCCCGGGCTGAATGCTGTTGCGGCGCAGGTGGTGGACGGGAATGTGCGGCTGCTGCGAGTCACCGCGGTGCGGCTGGCCCCGCGGTCGAACGACTACATCTTCTCCCTGGCTGAGCTCGAAGCGCTCGATGCCGACGGAAAAAACCTGGCAACCGGCGCCAAAGTGCAGGGACTGGATTCCATCGAAGCCGGTCCGCGCTGGAGTCAGGCCAATCTGACCGACGGCATCTGGCCGGCGGCAGCCGATCCGGCCGCTGCGGTTGCCTACAAGTCTGCCAGCGATCGGCTGCAGCAGCGCATGCAGGAACTGTTGACGGAGGAACGACAGCAGCAGCAGACAGCGTTCGCCGAGGCGATTGCGGCGGCCGATCGTGGCCTTGCAGCACTTCCGACGGGACGCATGGTCTACGCCGCTGCCACGCACTTTACGCCGCAGGGAAATTTCCAGCCGACGCAGGGGCGACCGCGGACCATTCGCGTGCTGCACCGTGGCAATGAATCGCAACCGCGTCAGGAAGTGGTGCCTGGCACCGTACCGCTCCAGGGGAATGATGCCTGGCAGTTTCCGCTGGCAGCCGACCATAGCGAAGGCGACCGCCGTGCGGCGCTGGCCAAATGGATCACGCGCCCCGATCACCCGCTCACATGGCGGTCCATTGTCAATCGCATCTGGCAGGCCCACTTCGGCCGTGCAATTGTGGATTCGCCGAATGACTTCGGCCGCATGGGCCAGCTGCCAACTCACCCGGAACTGCTGGACTGGCTGGCTGCCGAATTCCTGCGGAACGGCCAGTCCTTCAAGGCGATGCATCGATTGCTGGTCACCAGCAGCACATGGCGACAGTCATCGCAGACGACTGGGGAACAGCTGCAGATCGATGCGGACAACCGCTGGCTCTCACGCATGACCCGCCGCAGACTCACGGCTGAAGAACTTCGTGATGCGGTGCTGGCGGTGAGCGGTCGGCTGAATCCGGAAATGGGCGGGCCAGGATTTTACCTGTTTGAACTGGAAAAGACCGACCATTCGCCGCATTACGAATACCACAAGTTCAACCCCGCCGACCCGAAATCACACCGCCGCAGCATCTATCGTTTTATTGTGCGGTCTCAGCCGGATCCCTTTATGACGACACTGGACTGTGCAGATTCTTCTCAGAGCACTCCGCGGCGCCATGAAACCACAACCGCCCTGCAGGCGCTCTCGCTGCTGAACAACCGCTTCAATCTGGTGATGGCCGGTCACTTTGCAGAGCGCGTTGAGCAGCTGACGGAAAACCCAGGCGACCGCGTCACTCTGGCCTTCCAGCTGGCCACCTGCCGCCGCCCGGCAGCCGACGAACAACAGCAGCTGGAAGCCTTCGTTCAACAACACGGCCTGCCGGCACTCTGCAGACTGCTGGTGAATCTGAATGAGTTTGTGTTTGTGGAGTAACTGAGTCGGCGGGCGACGGTACTGAGCCGCAGGGCAACAACACTGAGCCGCCGGGCGGGAACGCACATGAGCCGCAGGGCGGACACGCGCTGAGCCGCAGGGCGGCAGCCCGCGGGTAAAGAGCCCTGGCGAGAGAGGAGAAGTGAGAAGTGAGAAGTGAGAAAACGCGCTGAGCCGCCTGGCGGCAGCCTGCGGGTAAAGAGTGCTGGTAACGCGCTGCTGACGCCGTGGGCAAGGGGTGCGCACCAGGGTGCGAGGGCGTAACCGGGGGCTTCCGCCCGACCGCTCATCCGTTCTTACTTTCGCGTGCTCCTCTACTCTCTACTTTCCACCCTCTCCTCTCTCGCGCAGCGTCTGGCTTCCAGAGAACTTCAACGCCATTGGGCGTTTGGGCATCGTCAGCCACTGCGGCGCACGGTGCTCCGCAGCGGAATCACCAGCTGAATTTCCGCTCCGCCCTCTGCAGCCGCACCGGCGACAATTCGGCCGGCGTGAGCAGAGAGGATGCGGTGCGTGATGGCCATTCCGAGGCCCGTGCCTTTTTGCTTGGTGGTGAAGAACGGCTCAAACACTCGCGCGCGGACTTCAGGCTGCATCCCGGGCCCGTTATCGGAAATTCGCAGCGACAATGCCGGGCGGCCTTCGAGTGTTGTTTCAGCGCAGCGCACCGTCACGCAGCCTTCTTCGCCGCACGCATGAATTGCATTTTCAAAGATGTTGCGGAAGACCTGTTCCATGCGGTGAATGTCGATTTCGCAGCGAGGGATCTCGGGGGGGCCGGCTTCCACCAGACGAATCCGACGTTCGCGTCGCGCGGCTGCGAGGTTTTCCCATTCCTTCCGCCAGACCGCGCTCAGATCACACTCCCGGAATTCCAGATGAATCGGCGCTGCGTAGCTGCGGACCTCTTCATAGAGCCGATGCAGATCCTGCAGAGCGGTGCGGGCCCGACGGGCCAGATCCAGCTGCTCAGGCTGGTCCTGCAGGTCCAGTGCCAGCATGTCCAGACACGCCTGAGCGCGCTGCAGGGCGTTGCGGCTTTCATGAGCCAGGCCCGTGACCATCTGGCCGATTGCCGCCAGCCGCTCTGACTGGAGCAGCTGCTTCTGCACCTGCTCAAGATCCGTGAGATCCCGGACGATGCCCGTGAAAAAACGATTCTGCCGCACGGTGAATTCGCTGATCGCCAGATGCACGAGAAAGGTTGAGCCGTCCTGCCGCAACGCTGTGATCTGACGCCCCACGCCGATGATGCTGGCCTTGCCCGTCTCCAGGTATCGCCGGATGTACTCGTCGTGCTGTGATGCCCACGGTTCCGGCATCAGCATCGAAATGTTCCGACCCAGCAGCTCACGTTCGTCGTAACCAAACATCCGCGTGGTCGCCGGATTCACCGAAGCAATCAGACACTGCGAATCGATGGTGATGATGGAGTCGACTGCGGTGTTGAGCACCGCACGGCAACGAGCCACCTCGTCCGGCCCCGACATCACCACCCGCAGACCCGCACAGAGTGTTACGAGGAACAACGGGGCGTCGCAGTCTCCCCGGAGCGGCTGTGCGTGCAGCATCATCGACTCCGGCTGCTCGCCCTCCCGCAGTTGCACCAGCACCTCAGCCTGAAAACCAGATCCCGTCTGCACCATCTCAGCCCAGCGATCGGCGAGCGGCACAGAGCCGGAGGGGGCAGCTGAGAGGGCTTGCAGCAGGGTTTGATTCTGAGTCAGCAGCTGAGAAATGCCCTGTTCCGCAGAAACAGACTCAATCCGCGATTCCCCGTCGCAAACAAACGCCACTACTCGCGCCGCCACGTGCTGCGAATGCTCGGCCATCTTCAGTCTCTCCCCCAGGTGATCGCTCCGTACGGTCTCCCCAGTCCCGCGGTGCCGCCCGGACCGGTTCAGACGCCCCGCAAGTCTTCCCGCGCCGCATCCTCGCGGCTCATGGAGCAAAATGCAGTCCAAAATGCACAAAACGGGGCGGAATTCCCTGAGTCCGGAGCCATTTTGCCGCAGTCCCTGGAAAAAACGGAAGTCGGTGGAACGGGACTGCGGTTGTCGTGTAAGCTTTCCAGAGACAGTGGTCAGTTTCCAGCAGTCAGCGTTTTGCTGCGGCCTGCAGTCTGCACCTACAGCCTCCCAAGGGATTCCCATGGACGCCTTTTTGCAACTTGTCACCAGCATCCTGCAGCTGCTCCAGGCACTTCTTCAGGTGCTGCTGAGCCTGATTAATGTGGCCATTCCGTGGCTGCCGCTGCTGGCGTGGATTGCATTCTGGGGTCTCGCGGTGAACTGGGCAAAAGCGTTCCCGATTCTCCGCCGCGGTGGCTATTTCGGAATCCTGCTGCTGATGTTCGCTGCCGTCCTCGTCTGGGGCTCCGTCGCACCACCCGAAGGTGGCCGCCATTTCCTGCTGGGGCTGTCCGTCAGCAACTATGCGGGCAAGTTTCTGTATGTGACCCTGCTCACCTGTATCGCCCTGCTGTGCGGCTCCGCACAACTGAATGGTGCCTTCGGCCGGCTTGCCGAATTCCCCGAAGAACCGGCGGAAGATGACCATGGACACGGACATGATCATGGACACGGTCACGATCACGGCCATGGTGATCACGGTCACGGTCATGCCGACCATGCCCACGGCCACGCCCATGCCCACTAAGCGGCCTTGCGTGTACTCCCGCTAAAGTCGGCGTCAGCAGCAACTGGCCTCTTGAATCCACCCCAGAGTCCCTGAGCCGCCGGGCGGCCGCGATGAGCCGCCGGGCGGCCGCGATGAGCCGCCGGGCGGGAGCCCGCGGGTAAAGTCCCCTGCCGCGCGCCGGTAACCGACCCCAATCAACGCCCAGCACCAAGCCGTTTATTCCCGGCGCTCATGCGTCTCATCAGTCTCATCCGTCCCCTCTCCCTCCCCGCACAGCGCGGATCCCAGTGCGTTGGCCGTGGCGTGGTACGGTGGCTGACGGCACCGCGCCGGATGTGTCGCCCTCCGGGCTGCGATAGATCTGCTCCGTTCCCCGGCGGCTTACGCCGCCGGCAAGTTATGTGCCGCCCGCCGGGCTAAGGCCATACATACTGCGCCGCGATTCCAAAATCGCGAAACCTCCTCCTCTCAGTTCTCACTTCTCACTTCTCACTTCCCACTTCCCACTTCTCACTTCTCTCGCGCAGCCTCCCGCCAGGCCACTCATCGCTGCGGCCCATCGCGTGTCCGCACCGCCTTGTGTTTCAGCCCGGAGGGCGTCACATCAATAGCCGGCGGCGTTAGCCGCCGGAGCCCTGCCGCCAATCACCCATAGCCCGGAGGGCGACACATCCAGTGCGGCGCCGTCAGCCGCCGCACCCCGCTGTACCTGAATCTCGCTGAACCCGCATGCAGCCCGTGGCCCAACTGCCGCCCTGAGCGGACGGGCGGAAGCCCCCGGTTACGCCCCCCGCACCTTGGTGCGCACGGCGTAAGCATCGCGTAACCAGTACCCTTTACCCGCAGGCTGCCGCCAGGCGGCTCATCGCGTTCGCACTTCCCACTTCCCACTTCCGTCTCCTCTCTCCTGTCTACGCTCTCCAATCTTGCCGGGGCACTTTACCCGCGGGCTGCCGCCCGGCGGCTCACGTGCGTTCTCAGTTCTCACTACCCACTTCTCCCGCCCCCACCCCGGCGGTATCTCACGGCTTTCCGTTGGCAATCTCCAGTGACCGCCGTGTATACTCTTGCCCTTCTCCCCGCCTCCTTCGGAATCCATCCTCCCGCATTCCATGCCTCCCACTTCCCCCAGCAATCAACCTGTTTCCGCGGCATCGCCCGCGACTCTGTTGTCGCGTCGGCAACTGGCCCTGCAGCTTGGTGCGGGGGCGGGTGTGGCGGGGTTGGCTGCGGCGTTCGCCGGTGACTCCGGTTTTTCCTTTCCACAGGCCGCAAATCTGCAGGGGACCCACTTTCCGGCGAAAGCCCGGCGAGTCATTCATTTGTTTATGAATGGTGGCCCGTTCCAGGGTGACTTCTTTGACCCCAAACCTGATCTTCTGAAATATGCCGGCCAGCGACCTGCGGAAGCGGACCTGCGCACGGAACGTAAAACGGCGGGACTGCTGCCCTCTCCGTTCCGCTTCCGTCCTGCCGGTCAGTCCGCAGTGCCTGTCAGCGAACTGCTCCCGCACACCGCCGGCTGCATCGATGACATCTGTGTGCTGCGTTCCACCTTCACGGACAACCCTAATCACGGTCCTGCGCTGCTGCTGATGAATAACGGCACAATTCTGCCCACCCGTCCCAGCATGGGCTCGTGGCTCTCGTGGGGACTGGGCTCCGAAAACCGCAATCTGCCCTCCTACGTGGTGCTGTGTCCGGGCAAGCCTGTGCGGTTTTCAATTCTCTGGACCAGCGCCTTTCTGCCCGGCTCTCACCAGGGCACCTACATCAATCATTCCGATATCACTCCCGCGCGACTGATTCCTTTCCTCCGCAATGCCACCGCCGACCGTGACTCCCAGGCAGCTCAGGTGGACCTCATCACCCAGCTCAACCGACGCCACCTCGAACGCACCGGGCCTGACAATCGACTCGAAGGTCGGCTGGAAGCCATGGAAACGGCCTTTCGCATGCAGTTCACGGCCACCGATGCGTTCGACATTCAGCAGGAATCCAAAGCCACTCGGGAACTCTACGGCGAAGGTCACTTCGCCAACGGCTGTCTGCTCGCCCGGCGGCTGGCTGAACGCGGAGTTCGCTTCACCCAGGTCTATTACGGGGACGGGCAACCGTGGGACACCCACAGCGATCACAACAACGCCGCACGCAATCTGGCCCGCAGCATTGACCGCCCCATCGCTGCACTGCTCACGGATCTCAAACAACGCGGCCTGCTAGATGACACGCTGGTGCTTTGGAGCGGTGAATTCGGACGCACACCCACGTCCGAAAATGGTTCCGGACGCGACCACAACCACTACGGATTCACCACCTGGCTTGCCGGTGGCGGCGTTCGTGGCGGCATGACCTGGGGCGAAACCGATGACTTCGGCTTTCGTGCCGTCCAGAATCGCGTGCACATTCATGACCTCCACGCCACACTCCTGCACCTCCTCGGCATCGACCACGAACGACTCACGTTCCGCCACGCCGGCCGCGATTTTCGACTCACCGACGTGGCCGGTCACGTCATCCGCGAAATACTCAGCTGACACCATCCCCGTCGGTGGAAATATCGGAGCACCGTGATGATCCGCCTGTCGCGCTCTGCCTTACTCCGGCTGTGCCTCCTGCTCAGCCTCTCCGGGCCCACCTGCCACACCGCCTTCTCCTGGCAGACACCATCACCAATCACCGTGCGGCAGCCATGGACTGCTTCCCGACTGACCGGCTCGCCCGAACCTCCGCTGCCCCTCGAAGCCGTCCCGGCCTTTCCAAATCTCAGATTTCAGGACCCCATGCACGTCCGCTGGCTGCCCGAGCTGCAGCGCTATTTCGTCTGCGAACTCCACGGCCGAATCCTCAGCTTCCCGCACGATGAATCCGTCGCCGCCGCAGATCTCGCAGTGGACCTCAAACAGGAACTCAAATCCTTCGACCCCGAACGCAGCAACGGCGTGCAGGATGTCTATTCCATCGCCTTTGACCCCGACTTCGCTCGCAACCGTTACATCTATGTCATGATGGTACTGTCGTCAAAACTCGGCGAGCCGCTGACGGATGGCAGTCGAGTATCGCGGTTTCAGGTGACCCAGGATTCGCCTCCACGCATCGATGTCAGTACCGAGCTGCCCCTGATCAGCTGGCTCGCCGGCGGTCACAACGGCTGCGATCTCGCCTTCGACAACGCCGGCTGCCTGCTCATCAGCACCGGTGACGCCACCGCTCCCAGTCCTCCCGATGGTCTCCAGACCGGTCAGAACCTCACCGACCTGCTCTCCTGCATCCTCCGCATCGACGTCCGAAACGCGGCACCCGGCCAGCCCTATCGCATTCCGGAAGACAACCCATTCCTCGGTCATCCCGACGCAAAACCGGAAATCTGGGCGTTCGGTTTTCGTAACCCCTGGCGAATCTCCGTGGATGCTCCGTCCGGTCGCGTGCATGCCGGCGATGTCGGCTGGGAAAAGTGGGAGCTCGTTCACGAGGTGGTGTCGGGTGGAAATTATGGCTGGAGCGTGTTCGAGGGGCCGGAACGGATTCAGCCGCAGCTTCCGGAAGGCCCCGGCCCCGTACGCTCTCCGCTCGCCGCACTGCCACATTCCGAAGCCGCCTCGGTCACCGGCGGATTCGTCTGCAGGTCCGCCAGGTTGCCGGAATTGTCCGGCCAGTACCTCTTTGGCGACTGGGTTACTGGTCGCATGTGGACGCTGCCGCCGGATGGTTCCGGAAGCCCGCGTCTGGTCGCGACTACTCCCCTGCGGATCATCGCCTTTTCTCCGGACCGCGACGGATTGCCACTCGTGGTGAACCACCTTGCCGGTACCACATTGTTCCGGCTTCAGCCCACTGGGGATCTGCAGGCTCGTCAGGCCGCCGCAGCCGCCTTTCCGGGGCAGCTGAGCCAGACCGGGCTGTTCGCCAGCACCGCTGAACATGCCTGGAACACCGGCGTGAGGGAATTTGAGATCCAGCATCCTGCATGGCACGACGGGGCCTCGGCCCGCCGCGCAATCGCGCTGCCCGAACTGGCTCAGGCCACCGTCTATCCCTCCCCGCAGCCGCTCGAAGATATCGCCATGTTCAACAGCCGCCTGCACTACCCTGCCGGTACAGTACTCGCCAAAACCATCGAACTCGACGGCCGCCGGCTCGAAACGCAGGTCCTGCAGTTCGACGGACGACTCTGGCAGGCCTTCAGCTTTGTCTGGAACGAGACTCAGACTGATGCCGAACTGGCCCCCGCCGACGGACTCGAGCTGCCGCTCCCTGGCCAGCCGGGACGCACGTGGCGAGTGCACAGTCGGGCAGAATGCTTTCAGTGCCACAACCTGTGGGCCGAAACCACCCTCGCCTTCACCCCCGAACAACTCCACTCGGTCACCGACACCGACCATTCCACCTGGCTGCAGCTCGTCCGCGAAGGCTATGCCGTGCCCCGCAATCCCGAAGGTGAACAGGTACCCGCAGAAAGCTGCGTCAGAAGAGCACTCACCCGCGACGCTACCGCACCCCTCGCCGATCGCGCCCGCTCGTGGCTGCATGCCAACTGCGCCCACTGCCATCAGCCGAATGCCGGCACCGGAGTGACTCTGTCCATGCGCAGCCACGATGCTGATGCCGACACGGGACTCTTTGATACGCTCGCCGCCAAAGGCAGCTTCGGCATCACCGATGCACGCCTGATTGCACCCGGCAGTCCTCACCGGAGCACCCTGCTGTATCGCGTCGCTTCTGCATCGGTCGGACGCATGCCGCATATCGGTTCACGCGAAGTGGACTTCGCCGGGATTGCCCTGTTGGCAGACTGGATCGCACAACTGCCGTCAAAGCCGAGCAACACTGACGCGCCTCGCGAGACAGCACTGCTGCCCACCGGCGAGGAAGCTGCAATTGCTGTCCTCCGGCAGATGCTCACGGAGCACCTCCGTGAAGCCCAGCGGCCGCAGAATACTGCTCAGCCCACCCCAGCCGATGCGAACATCAGCCCCACATCGGAATTTCAGGCAAATACCGAATTCAATCTCCGCCATGTTGTCCTCCCGCTTGCTCGGATGGCCGCCCGGCGCCCCGATGCAGCAGCCGGCACCCAGCTCCCGGAACCCCTGAGACCGCTGGTGAAAACGCTTGCTGGCACTATGGACACGATTAACTCCAGTCTGTTCGAGGCCCACCTGAAGCCCACAGAACGCCAGCGACGGCTCAGTCCGCAGGCGGTCTTCGCTGATATCGCCAATCTCACCGGCAATCCGGAACGCGGCAGGTCACTCTTTCAGATGGCTCCACATCTGCAGTGTGCCAAATGTCATCAGCCCGATCCCTCCGGTCGCCGCATCGGTCCGGACCTCGCCAGCATCGGACGACGCTCCTCCCCGGAACAACTCTTCGAATCCATCGCTAACCCCGACCGCCGCATTGAACCGCAGTACCAAACGCGGATTGTTGTCACCACCAGCGGTCAAACCCTGATTGGCCTTGTGGAATCCGAAACCGAAACCGAACTGGTACTCGCAGCCGCCAACGGTGAACGACACCGGATACCGATCGCGGACATTGAATCCCAAACCCGCGATACCAAATCCCTGATGCCCTCCGGTCTCGCCGCCCAACTCACAGCGCAGGAAATGGCCGACATCCTCGCATGGCTCAGTGCTGAAAAGTGAAACGAAACTCGCTTTCAGCGATCCCCAACGGCGACAGCCGTAGATCCCAACCGAGCGGGCGGGCGGGAACTCGACGCTGCGCGAGAGAGTAGAGAGTGGAAAGTAAAGAGTAGAGGAGAACACGGAAGTAAGAACGGATGAGCGGTCGGGCGGAAGCCCCCGGTTACGCCTCCGCACCCTGGTGCGCACGCTGGCCTGCGGCGTTGTCATTGCGTTGGAGGGCACTTTACCCTCAGTGCTCTTCCCACCGCGTTCCCCCACGTGTCTCTCCACACCCCACACTTCTCACTTCTCACTTCTCACTTCTCACTTCTCACTTCTCACTTCCACCTTCCACCTTCCACCTTCCAACTTCCTACTTTCTACTTTCTACTTTCTCCCTCCCCCATCGCTCGTCCCCAACCGTCTGGCATCCGTCCGTCTGCCTCTGTTCCGCCGTGTTACCCGCGGAAAATTACATCCATGGGTCACCGGGAATTCTGCGTTTGGAAGGCTGCGGGAGTGGTCTCTGGCTTTGCGTCGGCCGCGGGTAGTGATCAGAATACAGTCCCCGCATTCACCCTGAACGCCAGCAGTCCTGTCCAGACAGCCTCCGGAGTGCTTTCATGCAGCCATTCTTTCCGTCAGCGGCCCATACCCGGCGTGCCTGTCTGCAGACCGCCGGGGGCCTCGGTGTTGCCGCGCTCAGTTCGCTCCTCGGCCAGCACACTCAGGCCGCAAAGTTTCCGGTTGCGCACCAGCACCAGCACCAGCATCCGGTGGCGAAAGCAAAGCGGATTATCTATTTGTTCCAGTCGGGTGCACCGTCGCAGATGGATCTGTTTGACCCCAAACCGCAGATGGAATCGCGGCGGGGTGAAAATCTGCCGGAGTCGATTCGCCAGGGGCAGCGGCTGACGACGATGACATCGGGGCAGGCGACATTTCCGGTGGCCCCCAGCATCTTTCGCTTTTCAAAGCACGGTGAAAGTGGCATGTGGTTCAGTGAACTCATGCCTCGCATGTCATCGCTGGCAGACGACTGGTGCATGATCCGCACGATGCACACAGAGGCGATCAATCATGATCCGGCGATTACGTTCTGTCAGACGGGTTCGCAGCTGGCGGGGCGTCCCAGCATCGGTGCCTGGGCCAGCTATGGTCTGGGGAGTGACAATCAGAGTTTGCCGGCTTATGTGGTGCTGACGTCCTTCGGTTCCGGACGTCCGGATGACCAGCCGCTCTACGACCGCCTCTGGGGGGCTGGATTTCTGCCGTCAAAGCATCAGGGTGTGCGTTTCAGAAACTCGGGCGACCCGGTGCTCTACCTGTCCAACCCGCCGGGAGTGACAACTGCGGACCGTCGCAGGACGCTGGATCGTCTGCGACAGCTCAATCAGCGGCAGTCGGATGACCTTGGCGATCCTGAAATTCAGACCCGCATTGCACAGTACGAAATGGCTTTTCGCATGCAGGCCAGTGTTCCGGATCTGGTGGATACTTCCGGAGAACCAAAGCATGTGCTGGAGATGTACGGTCCTGATGTCATGCGTCCCGGTTCCTACGCCGCCAATTGTCTGCTCGCACGGCGACTGGCGGAGCGGGACGTGAGATTTATCCAGCTGTTCCACATGGGCTGGGACCACCACGGCGGGCTGCCGAATGCGATTCGGGGGCAGTGCCGCGACACCGACCAGGCCACTGCCGCGTTGATTCATGACCTGAAAATGCGGGATCTGCTGCAGGACACCCTGATCGTTTGGGGTGGGGAATTCGGTCGCACGATTTATTCTCAGGGTGGTCTGTCGGCGGACAACTACGGCCGCGACCATCATCCGCGCTGTTTCACGGTGCTGATGGCTGGAGCCGGCATTCGCGGTGGCACAACCTGGGGAGAGACCGATGATTATTGTTACAACATCGTCCGCGAAAGCGTGCATGTGCACGATCTGAATGCGACGATTCTGCACCTGATGGGCGTCGACCATACGCGACTGACGTGGAAATACCAGGGCCGGGACTTCCGCCTCACCGATATTCACGGTTCGGTGGTCACCGGCATCCTCTCCTGACCCGCGGATCCGTGCCGAGCTTTGAAAAAATTGCACTGCCGGGACAGCGGTGCAATGCGGCAACCGCAGCAAACCGGCAGGAGTTGCCGAAGTGACAGGATTTCCGGTCTGTCCTGCCGGTTCAGATCGGTTAAGATTGCTGGTTGCCGGATTGGTACGCCGGTTGCTCATTTGGTACGCCGGTTGCTTCCGGAAGCTGTCAGTGTTCATACAGCGGAAACGGCAATCCGCACGGTGTTGGTTTGCACGGAGAACCCTGGTGTCCAGTCTGTTGCTGATGCAAATGGATGTCCTGTCACGTCGACGGGAATTTGATCCGCTGGAGTGGTTGTCGGGATTCTGGCCGGCAGCTGCTGCCGGTGTGGGACTTGTCGTCGTCGGCTGGCTGGCAGTCCGCTGGGCGACTCGCGTAATCGAGCAGGCCGATCCCGGCGAATCCGATCGGCAAATGCTGCAGGCAATCGAAGAAATGAAACAGGGAGGCAATTTGTCAGAAGGGGAATTTCGGCTGATCAAAGGTCAGCTCGCAACACGACTCAGCACCCTCCCGCCACGCACCGCCACCAGTGGAAAAACGGCAAGTCCTGCTGGAAACGCTCGCGGTCTCCGCAGAATGGAGCTGAACGAAACAGCAGCGACAACCGGCGATGTTTGCAGGGAATCAGAAGCAGAATCGGTTCAGCCTGCACAGACGAGCAAACCGACAAACATTCGCGGTTCGCATTTGAATCCAGGGCAAGTGAGCGAAGAGCCGTAGGGGGCGATTACCGAAAACATGGTTGGCAGGGACGCCAACTCGAATGGAGTTTCTGTTCCTGCGAATGACGCATCTGCTGGTTCACTGTTTTTCCCGACTTTTTTCTCCGAAGTCATGACGAAAAACAGCGTTCCCGGTCAGATAAAGAAATCCTGAAAGCAAACAGATGGTATCGGGCAAGGACTTTGGTTCCGGCAAGACTGCTCAGCAGGGCAAACGAAACGCCAACTGTTCATTCTGCCGCAAGAACTACCGCGAAGTAGGGCCACTCGTCGAGGGCCCGGAAGACGTTTATATCTGTGGCGAGTGCATCGAACTCTGCCAGTCGATCCTCGATCAGGAACGTCGCCGCCGCGGGTCGTCACGCAAACTCTTCAATCGCGTTCCCACTCCCCGCGAAATCGTGAGGGAACTTGACCAGTACGTCATCGGACAGGCCCGCTCCAAAAAGCTCCTCTCCGTCGCCGTACACAGTCACTACAAACGACTCATGCACAACCTCGAAGTCGGGACCGAGGAAGTTGAGATCGAAAAGTCCAACATTCTGCTCATCGGACCCACCGGCTCCGGCAAGACTCTGCTCGCCAGAACCCTCGCGAAAACCCTTCAGGTTCCATTCGCCATTGGCGATGCAACGACTCTGACCGAAGCCGGATACGTCGGCGAAGACGTCGAAAACCTGCTGCTGAAACTGCTCCACGCTGCCGACTTCGATATCGAAGCTGCCCAGCGAGGCATCATCTTCATCGACGAAATTGATAAGATCGGCAAGACCAGCCAGAACGTGAGCATCACACGGGACGTGTCCGGTGAAGGTGTTCAGCAGGCCCTGCTCAAAATGCTCGAAGGCACCGTCGCCAATGTGCCTCCTCAGGGCGGCCGCAAACATCCCGAGCAGCAGTACATCCAGATCGACACCACCAACATCCTGTTTATCTGCGGTGGTACTTTCGTCGGACTCGAAGACATCATCTCTCGTCGCCTCGGCAAGAAGGTCATCGGTTTCGGTGCTTCCGCCAGTGAAACCGCGGATGCTGCCGCCAGCCACAGCATGCTCGCTCAGGCAACCGTGGAAGATGTCATGGAATTCGGACTGATCCCCGAACTTCTCGGACGACTCCCCGTCATCGGGACCCTCGCACCGCTCGACGAAGACGCCCTCATGCAGGTGCTCACCGAGCCCCGAAATGCACTCGTCCGCCAGTACCGCCGACTCTTCGAAATGGAAGAATGCGAACTGGACTTCACTCCAGGAGCACTTCGCGAAATCGCCAAACTGGCCCGTTCCCGCGAAACCGGTGCCCGAGGACTCCGCGCGATTCTGGAAGACGTCATGTTCGAACTCATGTTCGAACTCCCGGAACTCGAACGTGGTCAGAAATTCGTGGTGACCGAAGAAATCGTCCGCGGCGACCGCAAGTTCAACCAGCGCGATTCCGCCGCTGCCTGAGAAGTCTGGTCACCCTGGTGACCAAACAACCAGCTGACTGGCAACGCCGCAGCATTGGGAAGTTCGGCCGGGTGGAGGGCAGGACTTTTCGATCGCCTGCGGCGTGCTGCCGTATTCGCCTGATGCAACACAGACGGAATGCCGGGATGAACAGCCCTGATCAGATTCTCAGCAACATTGAGGAGCAGCTGCAGGAACTCGGCCAGCTTCGGCTCCTCCAGGCACTCCGGGAATCCTCCGACAGCCTCCGCCAAAAACTCCTCGATCAGCTGCTGTCCATTGATCTGTCCCTGCTGAATGAACTGCGGTCCACGGCCACACTCCCTGCCGCCGCTGCCGACCGGGTGGCTTTGGCAAAGGCCCCTTCTCAGGTCGTGCGGCAGCCGCAGACAACAGCCGACCAGCAACAGTGGCAGATCGCCCGACAGGTCGGCGAACAACTCCTGCAGTCCGGACGAGCAGCCGTGGTCACCGTTGCCGGCGGCCAGGGCACCCGACTGGGATTCGAACAGCCTAAAGGCATGTACCCCATCGGCCCCGTCAGCCAGCGCACGCTGTTTCAGATCTTTGCCGAACAGATCGTCGCCCGCCGCAAACGGCACGCCACGGCTCTGCCATGGCTCATAATGACCAGTGACGCCACTCATGCGGATACGGTGGCCTGGTTTCAAAGCCGCCAATTCTTCGGAATGCCGGAAGACAGCATCCGCTTCTTTCGGCAGGGCAGTCTGCCGGCCCTCGATGCCGCCACCGGCGAAATCCTGCTGAGCGGTCCCGGGGAGGTCGCGCTGTCACCGGATGGACACGGCGGCATCATTGGAGCCCTGCAGCGCTCCGGACTCCTTGATTGGCTGGAACAGGCCGGCATTGAGCACCTGTACTACCATCAGGTGGACAACCCCACCGCAATCATCGCCGATCCTGCTCTGCTGGGCTTCCATGTTCAGGCACAGTCGCAGGCGACCACCTGCGTGGTCTGTCGCACAAGCCCTGCGGAACGCATGGGTGTGGTTGTGGAACTCGCAGGTCGCGCGGAGATTATCGAATACAGCGAACTCACACCGGAACAGTCCGCCGGCGTCGACGATTCCGGGCAGTGGATCTTCTGGGCAGGCAATACCGCAATTCACGTTTTTGATCGTGCCTTCCTGCAGCACCTGTCTGCTGCCGGCAACAGACTGCCACTGCACCAGGCCCGCAAAAATGTGCCGTTCCTCGATGCCTCCGGACAACTCCGAAAACCCACGGATTCCGCGAACCCCAACGCCATCAAGCTGGAACAATTCATCTTCGATGCACTCCCAATGGCCACTCGAACCCTCGTTGTGGAGGGCAATCGGCAGCGGGAATTCAATCCCGTGAAGAACAGCAGCGGAGCGGACTCGGTGGAGACCTGTCGGGCAGCCCTGCGGCGGATCGCCGCAGAGTGGCTGGCTGAAGCCGGGCACGTGCTGCCCGAAAACGCCACGGTCGAAATCAGCCCCCTGCAGGCACTCGATGCCGAAGAACTGCGGCAACGACTCGCAGAAGGCACACTCCGCCTCGAAGATCTGAACTGACCGCTCAGGAACTGGGTAACGCGCTGGTTAACACAATAACAAACCGCACTGAAAAACCGCGATGAGCCGCCGGGCGGCAGCCTAATGGCATTGGCTTTCTGACAAGACGCAGTATCGGGCGGGCGAAGCTGGGATGGTGAAACGGTGTTAAGAACACCGGAAGTCGTTGTTCGGAATCCGCCCCCCGTTACAGGGCGTGCGGGGGATGTCAATCCCCCGGTAACGGTCCGTCCGTAACCGCGCGGGCAGCGGCGCAGCAGGAGCAGACCAGTGTCTTACCGGCCGATTGACATCGACCGCACGCCTTGCATGATCGGGTCGAGGCGTTTCAAAGGAGAGCGAGTCCTGGTGTGCGTCTCTGCCTGCGGCGTGAGCGGTGTGTTGGCAGGGTTCTTTACCCGCGGGCTGCCGCCCTGCGGCTCATGTGTGGTGGCCGCCCACTGGCATTTGGCTTTCTCTCAATCGCCGCAAAAAAGTGTGAAAGGCGAGCAGTGGATGTCAATCCCCCGGTAACGGTCCGTAGCCGCGCGGCCAGCGCCGCAGCAGGAGCGTCCCAGGGTGGTACCGGCCGATTGACATCGACCGCACGCCCTTCATGATCGGGTCGAGGCTTTTCAACGGAGAGCGAGTCCGCCAAAGCACGCGAAACACCAGAAAGCCAATGCCATTGGGCTGTCGCCCGGCATTTCGGACACCAGAAAGTCCGGGCCACAGGGCCGTGCTCTGCAAACGAAAACAGCCTGTGGTTATCCCACAGGCTGTTTTCGTCAGTTCCCGGTGCGTCCCCTCGCGGCAGCTGCCTGGCGGCCGTATTGACCGCTGGATCCGCCGATCAGGAGTGGTGACCGGCAGAACCCGAAGAGCAGGAAGTGATGCTGTCGACAGTGTTGCTCTCTTCAACCCACCGACCGCTGGTGGAGTTTTCGAACCGTTCCAGCCCGCAGATTCAGCACAATCGGAAAATCTGGCCCAGCTTTCCCGGGTTGAGCGGCGCGGAGCGGCAGAAATTGCTGCTGGAGTTTACGTAACCGGCTCGGAATCGGTCTTGCATCCGATTTTCGGGGGCTTCAGAATTAAGGGCATCTGCATCCCACTTGACGTTGCTACCGAGAGGTCAAATGTCCACCCATACCGTGCCTGTCGAGGAATACGCGCTGGCCTCAGGCCTCCAGGGCCGCCGTTTACTGACTCGCGACGGTACCCGTGCCGAACTCATGCTGCAGGGTGCGCACGTTCTGCGCTGGCAGCCTGCCGGTCATCGACCGGTGTTGTGGGTCAGCGGCAAGTCGTGGTTTGAGCCAGGCAGGCCCATTCGCGGTGGGATACCTATTTGTTTCCCGTGGTTTGGAGCACATCCCAGCGACAGTAGTCAGCCGGCCCACGGTGTGGTGCGGCAGCAGCCGTGGAAGCTGGTTACGGCTGAGCCATCTGCGGAAGGTGATTTGATTGATCTGTGTCTGGAATGCTCTGAGGCGCCGTTTCAGGTGGAGTATCGTGTGCGTGTGGGGCGGGAGCTGAAGTGTTCGTTGCGTGTGCATCTGCCCGTGGGTTCGTCTGCCCCCGCCTCCTTTGAAGCGGCCCTGCATACGTATCTGGCGGTTTCTGACATTCATTCGGTCCAGTTGCTGGGGCTTGAAACGGTCCCGTACCTCAACAAGGTTCCTGGGCAGTCGGACGGTGCGGCGTCGGGTCGACCGCTTGAATTTACGGGTGAAACGGATCGGATCTATCAGGAATCGGAGCACACGGTCAGTGTTGTGGACCCGGGTTGGCGGCGGGTGATTACGGTGAGCAAGTCCGGATCGAGGTCGACAGTGGTCTGGAATCCGTGGATCGACAAGAGCCGTCGGATGCCGGATTTTGGTGACGACGAATGGACGGGGATGCTGTGTGTTGAGACAGCCAACACAGGCGCCTGTGGAGTGACCCTGCAGCCGGGGGAATCACATGTGATGCAGGCCGTGATTGCCGTGCGTCACAGTTGAGTCGCTGTTTGTGGGTTCCGGGATTTCCAGCTGGACATCGAGAATTCTGAGGCAGTCACCATCGAGCAGCTGGATGTTTTCGGAGCTGCAGTTTGGGCAGTGAAAGCGGAAGTCGACGACGGGGAATTTGTGGCTGCAGGACCGGCACTCTGCGGGCAGTCCGGGGTTGTCGATGATCAGAGTGGCCGACTGGCAGGCGGGGAGTGTGGATTTGAGTCGTTCGAAGGCATCGAGCAGCTGAGTTGGCTCGACTCCGCTGAGCGGTCCGCAGGAGACTCGGACACCCACGACTGAGCGTGCGTTATGGTGGGAGCAGAGTTCGCAGGTTTGTTTCAGGAGGCTGCGTGCGAGTGATTCTTCGTGCATGTCCTGATTCAGGAAGAGGACGTGGTGAGCAGTCTGATTTCTTCGAGCAGTGTGCGGCGGACGTTTTCGATTTTGGCGGGGTCTTCGAGTTTTCTGCCGTGTTCGTCGAGGACATAGAACACGTCGACGACCTGATCGACGCTGGTATCGATGCGGGCGAGGTGGACGGTGAGTCCGAGATTGTGGAGTGCGCTGGCGAGGGTGAAGAGCAGTCCCTGGGTATCTGTGGCGAAGACGTCGATGACTGTGTAGTGTTGTGAGCAGTCGTTGTCGATGGCGACTTTGGGATCCTGTCGGATAATGACACCGCGACGTCTGGTGAGTCTCAGAATACCGCTGCGGCGAAAGGCGGTATCGGGGTGGCGTTTTGCCAGCAGCACATCTGCGATGACGCCGACGACATCTTCAATTCTGGATTCGGGCACGAGTCCGCTGAAGTCCCGATCGGCGACGCGGAAGGAGGCGATGACGAAGCCCTGAGTGGAGGTGCAGACGAGGGCTTCGTGGATATCCATACCCATACCGGAGAGGATGCCGGCGACGCGGTGGAAGCTGCCGCTGGCGCAGCGTTCTGTGGCGAAGGCGCGGTAGGTGACCATTTCCGTTTCCGGTTCAAAGCCACCTTCGATGTGCACTTTCAGTTCCGGCAGCTGCTGAATGACCGCGAGATCTCTGGCGATCCGTGATGGCTGCTGGTTCATGATGTACATAGCCGGGAGTGCATCGAGTTGCTGGTCGGCCCAGGCGGCCCATTCTTCGGCGGTTGCTGTGGACTGATCACCGGCCGGCTGGAAGGACTGTCGGGCTGCGAGTCGAATTTTCTGAATGCGTTCGCGTTCGAGGTGGTTATAGGGGCGGCCGCTGAGGATCAGATTGGCGCGGTCGTAGAGTGCGGCGAGCAGTTCACCTTTCCAGTCGGTCCAGACATCGGGTCCGACGGCGCGGATGTCGGCCACGGTGAGGCAGTAGAGCATTCGCAGGAGCTCGGGCGCGCCGATCAGGCGCGCGAAGTCCATGAGCATGCCGCGGTCGGCGATATCACGGCGGAAGGCCAGATCGGGCATGATCAGATGGTGTCGCACAAGGAACATCAGCATGCTTTTCTTGTTGGCCGCCAGCTGCAGTCTTTCAGCGACCTGCCCCGCCAGCGTTTCACCGATGATGCTGTGGTCACCGGCACGACCTTTGGCGGCATCATGCATGATGAGTGCCAGATGCAAAGTGGCGCGGTGTCGAATTTCCTTGTAGGCGGAACCTACGGGTGAGGTATCGCTGGCGAGCAGGGCAACTTCGTCGAGCGTTTTGAGGGTGTGTTCGTCGACGGTGAAACTGTGGTACTGATTGAACTGCATCAGATTTCGGATTTCGCGGAAGGGCGGCACGAGCCAGTCCAGCACTCCGGTTTCTGCCATCGCACGGATGGTCCCCGACAGTCCGGCCACATTGCGCAGAATCTCCCGGAACTGCTCGGTCATTTCGAAGCTGAGTTCTTCGGGGAGCTGCGGGGCGAGCTGACTGATGCGGCGACGAAGTTCGGGTGCGAGTCTTGCGTTGTTCTCAGCCGCGGAAACAAAGATCTGCAGAATCTCATCCGGCCCTTCGAGCGCCGCCAGTCTGGCTGGTGGAAGCTGCAGCACTCCATCAATAATCAAATAGCCCTGGGGTGTGCGAGTTGGGAGCAGCAGATTGCGGAGACGGGTGAGCAGGGGAAGTCGTCGCGGCACGTCAGCAACCCGCCTGGCGATCGCAGCGACCTGTGACGTATGCCCGAAGTACTGCTGCATGAATACTTCCACAGGCCGCGACGGATCCGAGCCGGATATGCCGCGATCTCCTGAAATCTTCAGCTGGAGTTCACGAGTGAGCACGTCCTGACGGAGGTTCTGGGCGAAATGCAGATCCATGCGGAGTGAAGTGAGGAATTCGTCGGCGAGCAGGAGTTCTTCGAGTTCAGCAGCGCTGATGTCGCCGGCCGCCTGCAGCGCCTGGGGTTCAGGGTTGCCGTGACGCACAAAGGCAATCCATCTGAGCAGTTGGATGTCGCGGAGGCCGCCGGGCGATTTCTTCACGTCCGGTTCCAGCTGATTCACGGAGTTGCCGCGTGCGAGCCATTCTTCCTGACGGGCTGCCACCACCTTGAGGATCCACTCGAGCCCCTGTCGGTCGTAGACCTGACTGCGAACCTGACGCAGTGTTGATTCCGCCAGCATGGGGTTGCCAAGCAACACTCGGGTTTCGCAGAGCGACGTGGCGAACTGCACGTCCTTTCCCGCGAATTCCGCTGTTTCTTCACGAGTCCGTACGGAGCTGCCCAGTTGCAGGGTGGCATCCCAGCAGTCGCGGACTGCGGCCGCCATCAGCGGACTGACCTCATCGAACAGCCGCGAATCGATGACCATCAGCAGGTCCACGTCAGACCACGGTGCAGGGCGACGCCGCGCGTTTCCGCCGACAGCCAGCAGTACAAACGCGTCCGCCAGTTCCGGACGCGCACCCCGAATCGCTCCTCCCCACACCCGCCGCAGAAAGTTATCCAGCAAATCAGAGAGCGCCTGAGAACACACGATTCCGGATTCACCCGCCGCCCGCCGCGTCCGAATCTGCTGACGCATGCCCGCGACCGCCGCTTTGTTCTGCTGCAGACGCTGCTGAAAATCCTGGGGGTAATCGGGCAATGTCGGCACGCCGGAGGGACTCCTGAAGGGCTGTTCGCAGTTCCGCGGGAAGAAAGCGGAGCCTGCTATGGCTGTATTCTAGCAGGCGGTGACGCCAGGCGGTACCAGAATCCGTTCCAGACTGCACAGCCTTGTATTCCGCCCGCGGCCAGTGAGAATACGCGGCCACAGTTCAGTCCCACCGCCACCCGCAGGGTACATCCGCTATGTCCTCCGAAACTCCCGATCCGCTGCACTTCGAAACTCGTTGCGTTCACGGCGGTGTTCATAAAGACCAGCAATACAACAGCGTCACCACGCCGATTTATCCCACCTCCACCTTCTACTGGAATTCACTCGAATCACACTCCGGCTACGACTACACCCGCTCCAGCAACCCCACGCGTAAAGCACTCGAAGAAAACATCGCAGCTCTCGAAGGCGGTGCCGGCTGTGTCGCCACGTCCACCGGCATGTCGGCGATCCACTGTGCCATGGCCCTGTTCTCGCCCGGTGATCACGTGATCGCCCCCGCGGATCTCTACGGCGGCACCTTCCGCCTCTTCGAACGCTTCCTCAAGGACAAAGGCCTGCAGTTCACCTTCGTTGATATGACCCACATCGACCGCGTTGCCGCCGCCTTCCAGCCCCATACCAAAGCCGTCTGGATCGAAACCCCCAGCAACCCGCTGCTGAAGGTGATCGATATCGCCGCTGTCACTGCACTCGCCCGCCAGCATTCCGCCATGTCAATCTGTGACAACACGTTCCTCTCGCCCTACCTCCAGCGGCCGCTGGAGTTTGGAGTGGATATCGTTGTTCACTCCACCACCAAATACATCAACGGTCACTCCGATGTCGTCGGTGGCTGCGTCGTCTCCGCCTCCGCCGAAACCGCCAAACGCATCGCCTGGATCTGCAATGCCCTCGGACTCGCCTGCTCCCCCTTCGATGCATGGCTCGTGTTGCGAGGCGTGAAAACTCTCGGCTGCCGCATGGAAGCTCAACAAGCCTCGGCCCTGCGCATCGCCCGATTTCTCGAATCACACCCGCTGGTGGAACGCGTCTACTATCCGGGCCTCGAGTCGCATCCTCAGCACGAGCTCGCCCGTCGCCAGCAAACAGGTTTCGGCGCCATGCTGGCCTTCGACGTCCGCGACGGTCGGCCCATAGCCGAACGTGTCTGCATGAACTCCAAACTCTTCGACGTCGCTGAATCTCTCGGTGGCATCGAAAGTCTGATCTCCTTCCCAACCACCATGAGCCACGCCTCGATGACACCGGAAGCCCGAGCCGCCGCCGGGATCACAGAAAAAACCGTGCGAATCTCGGTGGGACTGGAACATGCCGAAGACCTCATCAACGACCTCGCCCAGGCACTCTCCAGCTGATACCAGCCGCAAAATCGTTGGAATCGTCAGCTTCGTCAGTGGTTGCCTGAGGTCTCGGAATTTCGCAGCTGTCACATCTTGACTGTCAGGTCAGGGAGGAATATCAAGCAGTGTGCTCGTGGATTTGCGACACGCCCCTTCCTGTCGCAGGAGACCCAGAAATGCTGCTCGTCAAGAAACTCATTGGTGGAATTCTGATATTCCTCGCCGCCTTCCTGATGGTGGTCGGCGTCGGCCGTTCACAGGCCGCCGGATCCGCCGCCCTGCTGCCCGTGATTCTCGGGCTGGTCTTCGTCTTCGGTGGCACCGGCCTGTGGCTGGTGCTGTCCAAACCCGGATCTCAGACACCCGCTCGATAGCCCTTGATCAGGAAACGAAATCCGACAGAGGCCCTGAGCGGACGGGCGGAAGCCCGACGCTGCGCGAGAGAGGAGAGGGTGGAAAGTAGAGAGTAGAAGAGAACGCGGAAGTAAGAACGGATGAGCGGTCGGGCGGAAGCCCCCGGTTGCGTTTCGCACCCTGGTGCGCACCCCTGCCCGCGGCGTTAGCAGTGCGTAGCCAGGGCTCTTTACCCGCGGGCTGCCGCCAGGCGGCTCATACGTTGGCCGCCCTGCGGCTCATGTGTGTTTGGTATCGCGATTGCCGAAATCATGAGCGGTCGGGCGGAAGCCCCCGGTTGCGATTTCGCACCCTGGTGCGCACCCCCGCCCGCGGCGTCAGCAGTGCGTTGCCAGGGCACTTTACCCGCGGGCTGCCGCCCTGCGGCTCATACGTTGGCCGCCCTGCGGCTCATACGTTGGCCGCCCTGCGGCTCATACGTTGGCCGCCCGGGGTTCAGCGCGCGTGGGGGTGACATCCACCGGCGACGAGGCTGAGGGCATCAGGGCTGATCATCGAACACTGTCACGGACTCTGAGATAATCAGTGGCTGAGTCATTTCGTCATATTTCAGCTGGGCCTGGATCACCGCATTGCGGACTGCTTCGCGGCCCTGCAGGGTGACCTGGAAGGGCAGCTGTTCGCCGGGTTTAAGCGATCTCACAATGCTGTAGCGAACGATGTTTCCGGGGAGCAGTCGGCCGGGGATATCGCGGGTACCGGCGGCCAGCACCTGCAGGCCTGCGGGCACCTGAATGGTGAGCTCGACGTTGCGGGCAACGGCGGTGCCGCGGTTGTCGACGGCGACAGTAAATCCGAAGCGTTCGCCAACGGCCACCGGCTGATCCTGGCGGGTGATGTCGGCAGTCACATTGTGCAGACCTTCCACCTCAACCACCGTATTTTCTTCGGCGCGTGAACGGAATCCAGCCTTTTCGAGCACTTCCACGACGGATTCCATGCGACCGGTGGATTCCGGCTGCAGTTCGACTTCCAGCACGGTCTGTTCACCCGCATTGATCTTCGGCACCTGCCATGTGATCCGTCGCGTTTTGGGGTTGTATTCCCCGCCACTGCCAACGGCGAGGACACGCATTCCCTCGGGAACGTCCTCTGTAATCGTGACTTCAGAGGCTTCGAAGTCGGTCTGATTGATCACAACATTCTGGAATCTGGCCGGGCGGCCGACGAAGCGTTTTGCGGGTCCCATCCGTTCGACGATCAGTTGCGAACCGATGACCGAGAGGTTGCTGCGGGCGACGACCGGAGGGATTCCGGCCGCGCTGATTTCTGCGGAGATGCGGACCGGACGGCCGGGTTCCGCAGCGACCACCGTCAGATCCACCGTCTGTTCGTCACCGGCCCGAAGCAGATCAATGCCGTATTCGAGGTCGGCACCTTCGGGATGCCGAATGGCATCGGGCAGAACGCTGCGAAGCAGCACACCCGCGGCATCGCCACTCCCGGCGTTCCGAATTGTGAAGCGAAGCCGCACGTCCTCGCCCACCAGCACCTGCTTCGGGCTGTCAATTTCCAGCTGCAGTTTTGGAGCGCGGATCAGTGTGGCCGAGCGAACTTCGGTGCGGAACCGGACGGTCGCGGTACCCGTGAGCATGCCTTCGCCTGTGGGGCGAACACGTACGACAATCTCGCGGCTCTCCATTGGCTGAAGTTCGTCCACGGTCCAGAGGATCACTCCACGCGTCGCGTCATAGTCAGCCGGTGGATTGGAAGAAAGGAACTCCGCAGCGCCGTTCAGCTCATCTTCAACCACCACATCGCGGGCAGCGGTATCGCCGTCATTGGAGACCGTGATGCGGTATTCATGAGCAATACCAATTGTCGCACTCTCCGGCGATTTTTTCTCAATGGTGAGCTGCGGTCGGAGCTTCTCCACGGCACGAATGGGACTGGGTGGCGACCCGCGATCAGAATCGCGATCGGGGACGGAAGCTGCCCCGCCTCCACCAGTCCGCGACGGTAGCTCCTCGAACGGCGGCAGTGGCCGGGACTCTCCGGGCGCATCCGGCTGCGACGGTTCGTCGGTGAGCGGAAATGGTTCCGGTTCGGCCGGCATCGGCGCGGGTTCCGGCGGTGCAAAGCCCGGGCCGGAACGGACGCGACTCGGAGAACCTCCCCGTTCAATCGGAAAAGGCTCAGCAGTCGAATTTGTGGGAGCCCCGGAACGCCCCGGCAGAGACCGCAGGTCTTCCACCGCACGCCGCTCGGATCCTGTCCGAGATTCGGTATCGGGAGAGAACGGGCGAGGTTCAGCGGGCAGTGGGACGACAGGCAGATCAGCAGACGCGGACGGCGTCATGGGTGCCCGCAGCTCATCGAAGGGCGAAGCCTCGTTCTCTGCGGTTTCAGCCGGCTGACCACCAGGCAAAGCTGAGCCAGCTGGTGCCGGCGTCGCGGAGGGAGCCGCTGGAGTGGCCAAATCGGGACCAGTCGGGGTCGCTTCAGGCGGCGTCACCGTAGTCTCGGAGGGTACAGTCGATGGCGTGGCTGTCGCCCCGGTTGCTGGTCGGTCGGCCGGAAGCGTTGGCACAGCAGGCGGTACGGAGAGTTCCGGGAACAGCGGCTCCGGCGGGTTGGATTCAGCCGCCGAGGGGGCAGCGATTGGTGGTGTGGGGGGCTGCGGATTAGCAGTCGGTCGGGGTGTCGAAACGCTGCCTGACGCTGCAGCAGATTCGTCTGCCGCCGGCAGCGGCGGAGTGGCGATGGATGCTGCAGGTTTGGCAGGTGCGGGTTGCGGAGAAGCCGCGGGAGTGGCTGTGGCCGCAGAATCCACCGGCTCGAAGGGATTGAAAGGTTTCTCGGGTGTTTTGCTGTCTGCAGCGGGCAAACCGGCATCGTTACCAGAATCAGCGGCGGGCAGCGTGGCTGGCTCAGACTCCGCATCGTCATCAAAGGACCGCATAAACGGCAGGTCCTCAGACGGGCTGGGAGCCGCCCCCGCAGAACTCTCAACCGCCGGTTCCTCGAGCGCAGGAAAGAAGGGTTCAGCTGCAGCTTCCCCTGCCGCGACTGCTTCGGCGGGAGCTGCGGGCGCCTCCGGCCGGGGACTATCAGTTGGGTCCAGCATCGCTGTACCGGCCGTGGAGGACCTGGGGCGCGGCTGTGGCTCGCCGTCGAGGCGTGCGACACCCGTGGCCGCAGTTCGCGCAGGCGTTTGCGAGGACCGCGAGAGCAGTGGGTCTTTGGCGGCCGTGGAAGCAGTCCTGGCAGTGGACTTTGTGCTGGACTTTGCAGAGGCGGGCTGTTTTCCGCCTGCTGGATTGCCGGAAAAAAACAGGCTGTCTGCGGGCGAGGCAGCGTTTCTGGTCCGGGGCTGTGGTGGTGTCTGGGCCGGGGCGTCTGCGTCAGCAGCGAGACTTCCGGCACCGGTTGGGTCAAGGGCAACTGATGCCTCGGCGGCATCGGAGCTGCCGGGCGCGGTCAGGTCTGCAACGCCGGACGCAGCACCTGTGCGCGAGGTGCTTCCTCCGCTGCTGCGAGGATTTGATTTTGACGCAGCACCTGCGGCTTCTCCAGCGCCAAAAAACAGCAGGGACTCGCGTGAGGATTTTTCGTCCTTTGGTGCCGGCTGCGCGCCGGTGGGGGCATCAGCGATTGCGACAGCTTCAGCCTCGTCGCCTGCGACTGATTTCTCGTCAGTGGCGGGAGTCGTGAAGCTGACCGGAGTGACGGTATTTGCGTTTTCGGGGACTTCGAAGAGAAAGGCGGTGCGGGATTCGGCAGCCGGAACGGCCTCGGCTGAATCAGCGATTTCCGCAGCTGAATCCTCTGCGGTCGGCTCACTGAGCGCGAAGGGGCTTTGGCTGTCGCTGTCTGCAGCCTCTGTGTTTGGGACATCCTGGTTTTGGACATCCTGGGGCGGCGTCGCGCCGCTGCGTTCAGCCACATCGATGGCTTTGGCAAGCTGATCGCCGGCTGCGGCGCGATCGTCGGCTGGCATACGCTGGAAAGTGACGTACGCAATGCCGGAACCAAGACTGATAACACCAGTCAGAACGAGTATTTTGCCAATCATAAGCTGCATGGGATTCCCTCCCCTTGCGCCGAAAACCTCCCTGCATCTCCGAATCGACGGAGAATCTGCGACAGCGCAAGCCTTTAGATAGTGGATTTCCGCTTTACAGAAAAGACGAGTTTTGGGTGCTTTGAAAAAAAAGAGTGGGATTGAGGCGGGATTCAGCGGCAGGAAGAGCGGATTCAGGCGGGGGAACGAGAATATTCAGGGGGTTCAGGAGGTTTGGGGTGGATGCTGAAACCGCCCGCGCGATGTTTCAGAGAATCGGTGGCGGCAGCCCGCCCATTTGCCTGAGCAGCCGATCCTGAATAATCTGTTCACCTGTGTCGGCTGGTGTCCGGGTTCAAAAAGTCAAAGCGGGAGCGGTTCATGCGGCTGGGTTTGATCAACAGTGCGTGGGCACAGGCGGGGCGTGATACTGCGTGGGGCATTCGGCGGACGCGGGAGATCGGATTTGACACGATTGACATTTTCGCGGATCCGCTGGACATCGACGTGCGTGAGCGACAGTTGATTCGTCGGGAATGTGCGCGTGCCGGACTGCCGATCCTGTCGGTCTGTTGTGTGGCCACGGGGCTGGTGGATTTCAATCCCTCGGTGCAGCGATTTCATCTGGATCGTTGCCGGAAATACCTGGATTTATGTTACGAGCTGGAAGCGGACAACCTGCTGCTGGTGCTGGGGGAATACATTTGGAATCAGGAGGTGATTCCACCGGCTGAGCAGTGGCGGACGGGCGTGGAGAACTGCCGTCGGCTCTCGGACTATGCGGCCGATCTGGGACTGCAGATTGCTCTGGAGCTTGAGCCCTTTGCGTTGTCGCTGGTGAACAGCGTGGATTCGATGGTGCGATTTTTGGACGATGCCGGGCATCCGGCCCTGCGGGCCAACATCGACATTTCGCATCTGCATCTGGCAAAGGTGGGTGCTGAGGAATTGCAGCGGCTGTCGGGGCGCGCGATTCACATTCACATTTCGGACTGCGACGGAGTCCGTCACGGAGACCTGCCGCCGGGGCGTGGCGTGGTGCCATTTGGTCCGTATCTGGAGCAGATACGGAAGCTGGGGTACACGGGTGGAATGTCGATTGAGCTGGAGTATTCTCCGGAGCCGTCGCAGATTGAGAGCTGGGTGATGGAGGCCCACGATGCAACTCGCAGGCTGCTGCGGGAGGCTGGTTTGGCCTGGTGACAGTGGCTGGCGTTACTGGACGAGTCCGCGAGTGAGCTGCAGGAAGGCGGTTTCGAGGTTGACTTCTTCTTCGCGGAAGAGCATCAGTGCGAAGCCGGCCTGAATCAGGGCTGCGGGAATGCTGCTGTAGTCTTCCACGGAGGGTTTCAGGGTTGTTTCGAGGGTTTGGTCTTTGGTGATGGCGACCTGTTCGACGCAATCGAGTTGTTCGAGGAGTTTTGCGGCCTGATCGGTGCGTTCGCGGACGCGGATCTGCAGGAGGATTCGCTGTCGGGCTTTGCGCATCACTTCGGCGACATTGCCATCGACGATCATGTGACCTTTTTCGATCATGCCGACGCGTGTGCAGACATCAGCCAGTTCCGGCAGGATATGGCTGCTGACGATCACGGTTTTTTTCATTTCGCCGAGTCGGCGGAGGAGTCCGCGGATTTCGATACGAGCTCGGGGGTCAAGCCCGCTGGCGGGTTCGTCGAGGAGCAGGACTTCCGGATCGTGCAGCAGGGTGCGAGCGAGTCCGATGCGCTGAGTTTGTCCGCGGGAGAGTTCGTTGACCATGGCGTCTCGTTTGAATGCCATATCGACGAGTTCCAGTTTTTCTTCGACGACTTTGCGACGCCGGCTGCCGTCGATGCGGTAGGCAGCGGCGAAGAATTCCAGGTACTCAATCACGGTCATGTCATCATAAACACCGAAGAAGTCGGGCATGAAGCCCACCAGCCGCCGGATTTCTTCCTGATCGGTATAGATGGATTTGCCACAGACGTAGGCTTCGCCGTGATCGGGTGCCAGCAGTGTGGCGATCATGCGCATGGTGGTGGTTTTGCCGGAACCATTGGGGCCGATGAATCCGAAGACATCCCCCTGATCCAGCCGCAGCGTGATGTCATTGGCGGCGATCAGGTTGCCGTAGCGTTTGGTGAGGTTCCGGGTTTCGATCATGGGGATGGAGTATTTCGAGTATGTCTGATGGGCGGGGCGCCGGGGGGGCGGAATGCCGGACCCTGAGAATATACGCATAGCTGGCCGCCATGTTGGCAGAATCTCGCGGATTCATTTGATTCCTGCCAGCTAATCTGCCCTAATTGGGGTCTTCAGCCGGATCCCCTGTATTTTTCCCCACGAGATACACATGACCGCCCAACTCAGCGAATTCGCCCGCTCTCTGAACGTCGAAACCGCCTTCACGGTGCTCGCAGCCGCCAAAAAGCTCAAAGCCGCCGGCAAGGATGTCGTGGAACTTGAAATCGGCGACAGCCCCTTCAACAGCACAGCTTCCGCCATCGCCTCCGGACTGCAGGCCATTCGTGACAATCAGTCACATTACTGCCCATCGCCCGGAATCCCCGAATTCCGTGATGCGGCGGCCCGATTTCTGAAGCGGGAATTCGCGATTCCGGTGGCCAGCGAAAACATCGCCGCCGGCCCGGGGGCCAAGGTGTTTGAACAGTTCTTCTGTGAGGCATTCCTGAATCCCGGCGACGGCTGCCTGGTCTTCAGCCCGCATTTCCCAACCTACATCCCCAACATCCAGCGCCGCGGTGCTCGCGCCGTACTCAAACCACTCCGCCAGGAAACTCAGTTCCGTCCCCAGGTCTCTGACATCGAAGATTTTCTGAACACAGATCCCTCCCCCCGGGCCATCTTTCTCAATTCCCCGCACAACCCCACCGGCGGCATCACCACCGAACAGGACCTGCGTGACATCGCTGATCTGATCCGCGGGCGCAACGTGGCTGTTTTCAGTGACGAACCATACTGCCACATGGTCTGGAAGGGCCGACACCATTCGCTGCTCGCTCAGCCAGGCATGCTGGACCAGTGCGTGGCCGCCTATACGTTCAGCAAGTCCTATTCGATGAGCGGCTGGCGGCTGGGCTTCTGTGCCTCGTCACGGGAAATCACCGACGCCATCGGCAAGATGATCAACACAACACTTTCCTGCACCCCGCCCCTCGTGCAGCTCGCCGGTTGCGCTGCTCTCGATCAGGACTCCCGCGAACGCGACGAAACCATGCTCCGGTTCCGCGAAAAAGTCGTGCTGCTGACTGAAGGTCTGAACCGCATCCCCGGTTTTGTCACCCTCGACCCCACAGCCACCTTCTACGTCTTCCCCTGCATCCGCCCGGTCTGCAATCAACTCGGCATCACCAGCCACGGACTCGCCCTGTACCTGCTCGAAGGTGCCGATGATCACTTCGGAGTGGCCTGTCTGGGAGGCGAGTGCTTCGGGGCCGCGGGTGCTGGATTCCTGCGATTCAGCTGTGCTGAACCCAATGATCGCCTCCAGCAGGCGCTGGATTTCCTGCCCGTCGCTCTGTCCCGAACAGACCGTATCGCGAAATGGCTGGAAGAACGCCCCCAGTTCCGCCTCGCAGCTCCTTACGTTTAACGTTTGTCAGACCGCAGCCTGAGCCCGGCCCGGCCCGCTGCCGCTCGTCACGGCCCACGTCTCCGGACCGCCCACACTCCCAACTTTCCCAACGGCCTCCCATGAACATCAAAGCCTCCCGCTCCGGCCTGACTCTGTTCTTCGTGTATCTCGCCTTCTACGCCGGCTTTGTCGGCCTCAATGCGTTCGCACCGGAACGGATGGAAACAGTGCTGCTGTCCGGCGTGAATGCCGCTGTGCTGTACGGATTCGCACTCATTTTTGGCGCGGTACTCCTGTCGGCCGTCTATGGATTTCTCCGCAGCAACACGAATGAAACTGGCGATTAACAACCTTTACCCGTCAGCAGTGGTTGGGCGACAGGCTCATCACTGAAAGCCATGAGCCTTAACTTTCAATCCCCGAACGGTGCGTGATGATTTACGAGTCTTCTGGTCTGGCGATCGCAATCTTTCTCGTATTTGTGGGTTTCACGCTGGGCTTGAGTTTCTGGCTGGGGCGGAGGGCGAAGTCTGCTGAGGGCTATTTTGCGGCTCACGGGCAAATTCCGTGGTTTGTGAATGGCGTGGCCTTTGCCGGGGACTATTTGTCGGCTGCTTCGTTCCTGGGCATCTGCGGCATGATCGCCTTTTACGGCTACGACGGCTTCCTGTACTCAATTGGGTACCTCGCCGGCTGGATTGTGGCGTTGTTTGTGGTGGCGGAACCCATGAAGCAGCTGGGGAAATTCACCTTCGCGGATGCTCTGGATGCCCGCTTTCAGTCGCCTGGCATTCGGCTGGCTGCCGGCATCAGCACGCTTGTGGTCAGCGTGTTCTATCTGATACCTCAAATGGTGGGCGCAGGGGCGCTCGTCACACCGCTGCTGGGGTTTGATCAGTGGGTCGGTGTGGTGATGGTGGGAACTGTCGTGATCCTGATCGTGGTCACCGCCGGCATGGTGTCCACGACGTGGGTCCAGTTTCTGAAAGGCGCGCTGCTGGTGGTGTTCAGCGCGGTGCTCACGTGGATGATTCTTGACCGCGGACTGAAAGTTGCCGACGGAGGTGCTGACGGACATCGTTTCGCCGAATTGCGGATTTTGGCCGGTGATTTTGCCGACAACGACGGAACTCTGGGACCACTCACCGACGTTCGCATTCTGCCGCCCAGTGACGGCTGGGAGAAGGCGAAGGAGCGTTTCGTGCGACTGGAATCCGGAGGCACAACCAGTGTCTGGCTGGCTCGCCGCACAAGCAACGAAGAGACCGCCGACTGGATCCTCCACGAAGCTCAGACCATGACCAAAACGGCCGACGGCAAGCGACTGGTCAATGGTCGCCCGAAGGGGGTAAAAAAAGGTGAACCGGAGCTGCATCCCGTGGGCTACGTGCAGTCGCTGCCGGGAGACATCCGCGAGACAGGACCGCTCACCGCCGTCGGCTTTCTGCGGACTCTCCAGGACAGTACGGTCGTCCTGTGGCGCAGCGAAAAGCTCGTGCATGGAGACGGGAGTGAGACCACGGTGTACTACCCCAAACCAACGCCCGGGGGTGAGGTGCTGCGGCCAGGTGAACATCCAACGTTCCGCGGAATTCGCAGCGAGAAATTCACGGATAAGCTCAACTTTCTCTCGCTGATGCTGGCCCTGTTCTGCGGCACCGCTTCGCTCCCGCACATTCTGATTCGCTACTACACCGTGAAGGACGCCGCCAGCGCCCGCCGGAGCACGATCGTTGGCATCGCCAGCATCGGCGTGTTCTACGTGCTCACCCTGTACCTCGGACTGGGTGCGATGACCAGCGGTGAGCTGGACGTGAGCGATGAAAACATGTCCGCACCGCTGCTGGCAAAAGGCATGAACACCTGGCTGTTTGCCGCCATTTCCGCCATCGCCTTTACGACGGTGCTGGGCACTGTGAGCGGTCTGATTCTGGCAGCCGCCGGCGCGGTGACGCATGACCTGCTGGGCAGCGTTTTCCGCGTCAAAATGAATGACTCCGAAAAAGTCAGAATGGCAAAAATCTCTTCCGTCTGCGTCGGGGCTGCTGCCATCGCACTGGGAATCCTGTTTCAGAAAATGAACCCCACCTTCCTCGTCGGCTGGGCATTCAGCGTTGCTGCCTCAGCCAATCTGCCGTCGCTGGTGATGATCCTGTTCTGGCCGCGAGTCACCAGGCAGGGGATCGTGGCCGCCATCTCCGTGGGCATGGTCTCTTCCATGGCCTGGATCCTGCTGAGCGGCGAAGCGTATTCGCGGGTCTATGGACTCGACGCAGCACTCGCCATCGTCCCCTTCAGCCAGCCCGGAATCCTCACAATTCCACTCGGATTTATCACACTCGTCGCCGTTTCCCTGCTCTCTCCGGCCCCGAAAAGCAGCTGAGCTGACAGAGCAGCGAGGCCTGTTTGCCGACATCTGCCGCACTGTCAGTCGCCCCGCCTACCACAGCTCCACCACAACCCGGCACCCCGTGTAACCATCCCGGTCAGCCGGGTTGCCACAGAAGCGAAACGACGAACGCAGGGCGGTTGGCAGTCCATCCCACGAACCACCACGGAGGACGCGGGCAGAACCCACGGAGGCTCCCTGAGGATCCGTGGTGGGCGTGTTGATGAAATCAATTCTGCCATGCCAGTCGCTGCACCATTCCCAGACGTTCCCATGAACATCGAACAGTCCGAACGGGTTTGAGCGTTTCAGTCCGGTGCGATGGGCGTACTTCTCGTTTTTGTCCCACGCATTGCCACTGAACCAGGCATGCTCCCCGAGTGCCCCCTCGGCATCGCCGAAACTGTAGAGCGTTGTGGTGCCCGCCCGACATGCCCATTCCCACTCCGCCTCCGTCGGCAATCGATAACGCCGCTGTTCGGCTTTGCTCAGTCGCCTGCAGAATTCCGTCGCATCGTCCCAGGATACATAAGATGCCGCCACGTCGGGTCCTTCATGCACATACGACTGTCCCTTCCAGGGCGTCGTACCCATGACTTTCTGCCATTGGCTCTGCGTCACCTGATAAGCGCCCAGCCAGAAAGGCTTCGTGATGGTGACCCGTGAAAAAGTCCCGGCTGGAATCGGGCGAAATCGCATACCCACACTGTTCGTCCAGACTTCCGGCTGCTTCAGAGTTTTGGCGAGTGCCGTCTGAGCGGCCGTGGCGGTTTGTGCGTCAAAGGGTGCTGACAACGGCGCGGAACCCGCTGCGGAAGCCGTTGGCAGCGTCTTCAGCAGATCCTCCAGATCCTTCCGCCAGGTCTGCAATTTCTGCAGCTGCAGCACTTTCTCCTGGAGTCCATCAAACCGCAGTGCCGTCACCGCGCTGTCAATTTCGAAATCCAGCCCCCGCACCTGCTCACGCAGACTCACACACTCACGGTACAGCTGGTCATCTCTGAGATGTCGCTGCTGCTCAGGAATGTCTTCCAGAGCTGCGGCGGCTTCCGCGTAGCGCTGGCCGACAAGCAGTTCCCGAGCCAGTGCGTGCTGCTGCGAGACCTTCTCCTGAATTTCCCGGACGAGGTCCGCCCAGCGACTGCCGAGCACCGGCGACGGTGGTTCGTCGGGACCGGAGACTCCTTTCGCCGCGGGGACCGGCGCGGACCGATCCTCCGTAACACGCCTCAACGCCGCCGCAAACTCCTGCAAATCCCTGAACCGATCCTGCGGATGCTCTTCCGTCGCCTGCAGCACCACATCGCGCAGGTGCTTTGGCAAATCCCGCTCCCGCAGGACTCGCATGGTCTTACCGGTCAGCAGCCAGCCCAGAGTGGCCCCCAGTGCCCACTGATCGGCACGATGGTCCAGAGTGATCGAGCCGGCTGCCTGTTCGGGGGCCATAAAGTCGATGGTCCCGACGACAATGCCGGGCGCTGAGACTCCGGAAACGCTCTGCGAAAGTCGCCTGTCCACCACCAGACCGAAGTCCGTGAGCAGTGGCTGGCGATCGGAGGAGCGGAGCAGGATATTGCCGGGCTTCACGTCTCTGTGCACAAGGCCCATGGAGTGTGCATAGTGCAGTGCTCCGGCGATCTGCAGCGTCCACGTCACCGCGTCTTCCACCGTCGGCCGTGTGCCGCCTTCTGACAGCGTCTGCAGACTCAGGCCTTCAACCCATTCCAGCACGATCCACGGACCACAGTGGTCTTCGTTGATTGTGTACAGCCGCACAATATGCGGATGGTTCAGCCGAATCTGCGTCCGCGCTTCCTTGATAAACCGTTTCTGAGCATCCGCATCCCATGGCAGATACCGCCGCATGCGCTTGATGGCGACGTCGATTCCCAGCAGCGTATCCCGCGCGCGGTAGACAATTCCCATGCCCCCCGCCAGGGCCAGCGGAGTGCCATCCGCCCCCGGCACCCGCTGGTAGCGAGCATCACCGGGAAAGGGACTGTCAGAAACTTCCATTTCCGTCGCAAAGCGGCAGGTTTGTGCATCGGACATCGGAGGAATTTCGTGTGCAGGGAGATTCGATGCGCTGGATGATGCCCGGAGAATACACAAGACCCGGAACAAACACTATCGGTCAGATCAGCGGCTGGCTCTCAGTCACGCATGAGCCGCCGGGCGGCCACGCGCATGAGCCGCCTGGCGGCCACGCGATGAGCCGCAGGGCGGCAGCCCGCGGGTAAAGTGCCCTGGCAACGCACTGCTAACGTCGCGACAAAGGCGCGCGCCAGGGTGCGGAGGCGTAACCGGGGGCTTCCGCCACGTATGAGCCGCAGGGCGGCAGCCCGCGGGTAAAGAGACCTGGCAACGCACTGCTAACGTCGCAGCAGGGGGGGCGCACCAGGGTGCGAAATCGTAACCGGGGGCTTCCGCCCGTCCGCTCAATCGCGGCAGGAGGGCGCACCAGGGTGCGGGGGCGTTACCGGGGGCTTCCGCCCGACCGCTCAATCGCGGCAGGGGGGCGCACCAGGGTGCGGAGGCGTAACCGGGGGCTTCCGCCCGACCGCTCAGGTACTGCGGGGCTGTTTTCTGCCTGAACAGGCTGATAGAATCTGCGGCGACCTTCCTTCTGCGCGATTCCGGGAGATTCTCCAATGCGCCCTGTGCTGACTGTCGCCATATCCCTGCCTGTGTGGCTCCTGTTCTGTTCCTCCGGCAGCGCTCAGCCAGCGCAGGATTTCGCGTCGCTCGAACAGCAATTCCGCCAAACACAACTGGGTGTGCTGCAGAAGTACTGTCTCGGCTGCCACTCCACGGCTGAACAGCAGGGCGACCTGGACCTCGAACGCTTCCATTCCGTCACCGACATTCGCGGGGATGTCATTCCGTGGCAGCGAGTTGTGGAGGTGCTGGATGACGGCGAGATGCCTCCGACGGAGGCTGAGCATCAGCCCACGGCTGCACAAAAGACCGCGCTTCGCAACTGGGTGCGGGCCCTGCTGGATGCGGATGCGCTGGCAAATGCCGGCGACCCCGGCCCTGTGGTTCTGCGACGACTGAACAATGCCGAATTCAACTGGTCAGTTGCCGACCTCACAAAAGTCGACCTGCAGCCTGCACGGGAGTTTCCGGTGGACAGTGCCGCGGGTGAAGGCTTTACCAACGTCGGCAACGCGCTGGTGATGTCCCCGGCACTCATTCAGAAGTATCTCGATGCGGCCCGCGGCATTTCCGCTCACGCAATGCTGCTTCCGGATCGCATCGAATTCTCCCCCTCCACCACCCAGCGCGACTGGACCGATGAAAAGCTGGCCGCCATCCGCAGCTTCTACGCGCGGTATTCAGAAAGCGGCGGCGGGACGGCCGTAAATCTGCAGGGCATTCAATTTGAAACGAACGGCGGTGGCCGCCTGCCACTCGAACGCTACTTCACCGCACTGCTCAAAAACCGTGAAGCACTCACCACCGGCACGCTGTCCTTCAGCGAACTTGCCCGGACCAGCGGTTTGAGCCAGCGTTATCTGGAACGTCTCTGGCAGACTCTGCAGACCCCTTCACAATCACGGCTGCTGCAACCCCTGCAACAACTCTGGCAGTCCGCCACGCCGGAAGACGCGGCTGAGTTCGTGCGGTTCATTGCCGGCTGGCAACAGTCGCTCTGGCAGTTTTCCACGATCGGCCATATTGGCAAGCGCGGCGGACCGCCGGCATGGCAGGTCCCGCTGAATCCGCTCCAGTCCCGCACCTCGCTGAAACTCGCAGTCCCCGCGGCCGATGATCAGGGGCTGGTGACGATGTATCTCGCGGCTGCTGACGCCGGAGACGGCAACGTCGGCGATTATGCACTCTGGCAGAACCCGCGATTCACCGCACCGGGCAGGCCCGACCTGCCCCTGCGGGATGTGCGAGCGGCCTTCAGGCTGCTGGAAGAGCACCGTCAGCAGCTCCGACAAACCGCCTCCGCCTGCCTCGCTGCGATCGCCGAGTTTGCTGCGGTTCCGGCGGATGCCAATACGGCTCCCGACATCTCCGAGATCGCCTCCCGCCACAACATTCCCCCAACACTGCTCACAGCCTGGCTGGGATATCTCGGCGTTGCCGGCGGCCCGGTCACCATCGACGGCCATCTGCAGCAGAAGCTGGAACGCATCGAGAATCATGAATTCGTGAAGGGCTGGATCGCCGCGGATGCTCTGAGCATTCTTGCCAACTCATCCGACACGCCTGTCCGGGTCCCGGGAGACCTCGCCCCGCACAGCGTGGCCGTGCATCCGGCACCGAATCGCCGCGTCATCGTCGGCTGGAAATCACCCGCCGACGGTCTCTACCTGCTCCAGGGCCGTGTGCAGCGGGCCCACATGGCCTGCGGCAACGGTGTCGCATGGATTCTCGAAGTCCGTCGCGGGAGTGCTCGACGACGTCTGGCGTCCGGCACTGCCGACGGTCCTGACAATGCCCCCTTCGGTCCGTTCGAAGCCGTGCGGCTCCGCAAAGGCGACGTCGCAGCACTCGTGATTTCCCCGCGCGACGGCAACCACGCGTGTGACCTCACGTCCATCGACCTGAGCATCACTGGTCCGCCGGTCGCTGACCAGCCCGGCGTCAAATGGGACCTCGCAGCTGACGTCTCCGGTGACCTTCTGGCCGGCAACCCGCATGCGGACAGCCGGGGCACCGCGGATGTCTGGCATTTCTTCAGTGAACCCGACTCCGCAACCGATCCGGCCAGCATCATTCCGCCAGGCTCTCTGCTGGCCGCCTGGCTGGACACGGAGGATCCGGCGGAGAAAACGCGTCTTGCCGAACAGCTGCAGCAACTGCTGAACGGAGCCAGCTCTCCCGCCCCCGACACACCCGACGCTCAGCTCCTGCAGCAGCTCACACAGCTGAGCGGCCCGCTGCTCGTCGAACTGTGGCATCAACTGCCTGAACTGATTGCCGCCGCACCGACCCCCGGCGCGGACTTGCCCGGCCCCGATCCGGCGCTGTTTGGAACCCATCCGGCCGGCGCCAGCACTGCTCCGACCGATCTCTGCCTGCAGGCCCCGGCACTGTTCGAAATTCGAGTCCCCGCGGAACTCGTGGCCGGCTGTGAACTGGTTGCGGATGCCACACTGCATCCGGAAGGCAGCAGTGACGGAAGTGTGCAGATGCAGCTCCTGCAGGAACGTCCGGCGAATCTCAGCGGTGCTGCGGCAGCCGGAGCGAAGCCGGGTCAGGGCAAAGCGCGGTGGTCTGACGGTGAAGCACCGCCGGCCTTCGCGGCCCCGATCCTGACACTTCCCGACAGCCCCGCTCAGCAGCGCGTTCTGGGTGACTTCAACAGTTTCCGGGAACTCTTCCCCGCTGCCCTGTGTTACACCCGCATCGTGCCTGTGGACGAAGTAGTGACGCTCACGCTGTATTACCGGGAAGACGACCAGCTGCGGCGGCTGATTCTCAGCGAAGAAGAAACCCGTGAACTGGATCAGCTCTGGAACGACCTGCACTGCGTGAGCCGTTCTGCCTTCGCACTCGTCGACGCCTACGAACAGCTCTGGCAGTTCGCCACACAGGATGCCGACCCGAGCGCCTTCACGCCCATGCGGGAAGGCATCATGGCGGGTGCAGAAAAGTTCCGGCAGCAGCTGCGGGATGCTGAGCCGCTGCATTTGCAGGCCATTCTGGATCTGGCCGGCCGCGCGTGGCGGCGTCCTCTGAGTGACACCGAGCAGCAGATGCTTCGCGGCTTCTACCAGCAGCTGCGTGAGACGGAGCTGAGTCACGAAGATGCCGTACGCATGACGCTGGCCCGAGTGCTTGCCTCGCCACAGTTTCTTTATCGCATCGAAACGGCAGCTCCGGGCAATTCACCCGCACCCGTGTCACCGCACGAACTTGCCAGCCGACTGAGTTTCTTCCTGTGGTCATCAATCCCGGACCAACCTCTGCTGGAAGCGGCCAACAGTGGTCGTCTGACGAATGATGACGAACTCCGCAGTCAGCTCCGGCGCATGCTGGCCGATGCTCGCATTCGTCGCATGGCGGTGGAGTTCGGCTGCCAGTGGCTGCACGTGCGTGACTTCGACCAGCTGGATGAAAAGAGCGAGCAGGCATTCCCGGAATTTGCCGGGCTTCGCGGAGATATGTATGAAGAGACGATTCGCTTCTTTGAAGATCTGCTGCGAAGTGACGGTTCCGTACTGAGTCTGCTGGACGCAGACCACACCTTCGTCAATGAGCGACTGGCAGCGTTCTACGGCATCCCGGGCATTGAGGGTGCGGAATGGCGGAAGGTGGAAGGCGTGAAGTCCCACGCCCGGGGCGGCATCCTCGCCATGGCCTCCACTCTGGCCAAACAGTCCGGCGCTTCGCGCACGAGCCCCATTCTGCGGGGCAACTGGGTCTCTGAATTCCTGCTGGGCGATCGTCTGCCCAAACCACCCAAAGGCGTTCCGGTACTCCCCGAAACAACACCCGCCGGCATGACCGAGCGGCAGTTGATTGAGGTCCACAGCAGTGACCCGGCGTGCTCGAAATGCCATGCCCGCATCGATCCCTTTGGTTTTTCACTGGAGCAGTTCGATACGATCGGACGTCGACGCGAACGTGACAGCCAGAACCAGCCCATTGACGCCGCAGCAGTACTCCCCGATGGCACCGCCATCACAGGCCTGGATGGACTTCGCGATTATCTGCTGCACACCCGTCGCCGGGATTTTCTGGATACCTTCTGCCGTCGACTGCTGGGCTACGCTCTTGGTCGTTCCGTGCAGCTGTCCGACGAACCCCTGCTGAACGACATGCGGCTGGCGCTCGAACAGAACAACTACCGCATCAGCGCAGCACTGACTCGGATCGTGCTGAGCCCGCAGTTCCGCAGCATACGGGGCCTTGAACAGCAGCTGGCCGGGGAGTAGAAGGCCGTTCACGCGACCTCCTGAGCGGTCGGGCGGAAGCCCCCGGTGCAGATTTCGCACCCCGGTGCGCGGCCCTGCCGCGATTGAGCGGACGGGCGGAAGCCCCCGGTTGCGATTTCGCACCCTGGTGCGCGGCCCTTGCGCGATTGAGCGGACGGGCGGAAGCCCCCGGTGACGCCTTCGCACCCTGGTGCGCGCCCCTGCCCGCGGCGTCAGCAGTGCGTTGCCAGGGCTCTTTACCCGCGGGCTCCCGCCCTGCGGCTCATGTGGGGCCGCCCTGCGGCTCATGTGGGGCGGAAGCCCACAGTTGCGATTCGCACCCTGGTGCGCGGCCCTGGCGCGATTGAGCGGACGGGCGGAAGCCCAATGGCAGTCACTTTAGAAAACTTGTCCAACACAACGATTCTTGGCACAACATTTGCGCCAGGCAGGAGAAAACCCCACCAACTGCCTAAATGTCAGGTGCCAAATCATGGTTGATGTGACTGCCGACGACTGCATCTTGTCCGACTCTGAGCTGACCGCGGCAATCGAAATGCTCAGAGCCATCATCCCGGCCGATGAGCTTGAACTCATGGCCCCGACCGGGCCTGCCACAGTCTTTACAACCACCATTACCCTCTGGCTGTTAATTCTGCAGAGATTGGGAAAAGGCAAAGCGAACCATCAAGTCGTTAAGGACGTGCTGAGCAACTGCCGGCAACTGCTGCCGGATAACAAACGCGTTCGAGAACAGACACTCTCGAAGACATCCGGAGCCTACAGCGATGCAAGAAAACGGCTGCCGCTGGAAGTTGTCGAGCATTTCTCAATGCGAGTCTGCGAGTCCTTCATTCAGCAGACTCCCTCGTGGTTCGGCAACCGGAGAGCCTTCAACATTGATGGCACGACAATGACCCTCAGCCCGACCGCGGAACTGCGCAAGGTCTTTCCCCCTGCCGTCAATCAACACGGAGAGACTGTCTGGCCCGTCATGTTGATGCTGGTCGCGCATGAAGTTCAGAGCGGCGTTGCGCTGCCACCTGAAATCGGTGCAATGTACGGCGACGGCAATACTTCTGAAGCAAAACTGGCAGCCAACCTTGCCAGGCGCATTCCTCCAAACTCCCTGGTTTGTGCGGATGCAGGATTCGGAATTTTCAGTGTAGCGTTTTCGATGACCGGTCAGGGCCATCAGATTCTGTTCCGTCTGTCAAAGCCACGGTTCAAGTCCATGCGCCGCATGGCAACACTCATCGAAGAGACATCTTCGACAGCGACGTATCGTCTGACGTGGCCTCCTTCAGATAAAGATCGCGCCACCAATCCAGACCTTCCGGCGTATGCCCGTGTGGACGTGTTTTTGCACGAGGTCAAGCTCGACAACGGTGAATCACTGTACCTTGTGACCACGCTTGAGATCAGTGCCGAGCAAGCGGCTGAGTATTACCGACGGCGTTACGATGTGGAACATGATATTCGTGACCTGAAAGTCACCATGTTGCTGGAGAATCTGAGATGTCGAAGCGTCGACATGGTGAAGAAAGAACTGCTGACTTCAGTGGTGGCCTACAACCTTGTGATTCATTTTCGTCGTCAGGCCGCAGAAGTTGCGAAGCTGCCACCACGTCGTCTGAGCTTCACGGAGGTGTGGTACACATTCTCCAGTTTCCTTCTGCACCAGCCACCTTGCACGTCTTCAGAATGGCAACTCCGCTACGATGCAGCCCTGCAAATAGCGTCGAAGGACAAGCTGCCGAATCGCCCTGGCCGCAGCTACAAACGCAAAGCACACCCCCGACGGCAGAAGTCCACCAAATTCATGCAGAATGAAAGCCAAAAAGAGAAAAAGAAGAGCGGAAATCCACCCACAAAAAAGCCAAAGTGACTGCCATTGGGCGGAAGCCCCCGGTTGCGTTTCGCACCCTGGTGCGCACCCCCGCCCGCGGCGTCAGCAGCATGATGAGCGGGCGGGCGGAAGCCCCCGGTTGCGTTTCGCACCCTCGTGCGCCCCCCTGTCCGCGGCGTCAGCAGCATGATGAGCGGACGGGCGGAAGCCCCCGGTTGCGATTTCGCACCTTGGTGCGCGCCCCTGCCTGCGGCGTCAGCAGCATTCTGAGCGGACGGGCGGAAGCCCCCGGTTGCGATTTCGCACCTTGGTGCGCGCCCCTGGCCGCGGCGTCAGCGGTGCGTTGGCAGGGCTCTTTACCCGCGGGCTGCCGCCCTGCGGCTCAGTATTGCTTCCGCCCTGCGGCTCATCGCGTTTGCCATCGCG
>JBEAUF010000283.1:0-4437 GCA_041161565.1 Planctomycetota bacterium
GCTCACGCCACAACTGCTCCAACCTGCTCATGGACCACCTCATCAGGGGGAATCGGGAAACCGGAGGACACCGGGATCCAGACTACAGACCCTGACAAGAATGGATTTGTCGGACGCTTACCTCGATCATGCCTGCGAGATATGCGTCGCTAACGGGAGGCTTGAGACCACTTTCCTGCGAGGAGAGGGCTTTCTTCAGATTTTCTATTTCGTCTGAAAAGCACTTGTGAACCTGTTTGGAGAGCTTGGACGGCTGGGAAGGCGGACTAGTTTTCATATGCAATACCACGATGTTGGCCCTGCGACAAACCCTACAAGCCAATGGTTTGGCTGTGTCTGAGAATGATGCGTAGGTCTCTTGCTGGCAATGACGACAGGTAAAGGCAACGTGTGCCACATAGTCCTTTGCGATGCTGGATGACTGCAAATCGAGTTTCGTTGGCACGAAGGATTGAGTTTTACGTTGAGTCATACGGTAGTCAAGCACCGTATGTCAGTTGTTCGTGTTTCGCTCGCCTATCGGATGCCGTTCAACATGCGCAGGGCAATTATTTTCTGCATACAGGATTCTCGCTTGCAGGCTACCCCAGTGCCGGTGCGTGGTGCAGTTATGGACTGGGAAGCGAGAACGAGAATCTTCCGGGTTATGTGGTGCTGGCAAGCGGAGGTTCGCCACTGGGGGGCATCGGCATTTACGGCAACGGTTTTCTGCCGGCCGTGCATCAGGCTTCGCTGATCGACCCCGGACAGCCTGAACCACTGCCGAACATTCGTCCGCGGGAATCTGCGAATCGGCAGCGTCGTCGACTGCAGTTCATTGAACAGGTGGATCGTGGGCTGCTGGCGCAACGCGGCTCGAATGAGCAGCTGGAGTCGGCCATTCGGAATTACGAAACGGCCTTTCGCATGCAGACCGCCGTGCCGGAACTCGTTGACCTCTCCCAGGAAACCGCAGCGACCCGGCGTCTTTATGGGATGGATTCACCGGTGAAGGAAACGGTGGCCTACGGCGAGCAATGTCTGCTGGCGAGGAGAATGGTGGAACGCGGTGTGCGATTTGTGGAGCTGACATGTCTGCCACGCCCGGCAGATCCCGGCCAGATTGGCAACCCGTGGGATCAGCACGGAGGATTGAAGACGGGGCATGCTGAAATGGCTCAACAGGTGGACCAGCCGATCGTCGGTCTGATTCAGGATTTGAAGCAGCGAGGATTGTTTGAGGAGACAGTGATTGTGTGGGCCGGTGAATTCGGCCGCACGCCATTCGCGCAGGGCAGTGACGGCCGGGATCACAATCCGTTCGGCTTCAGCGTCTGGCTTGCGGGTGGCGGAATTCGTGGCGGCACAAGCCTCGGTGCAACTGACGAACTGGGCTATCACGCCGTAGAAAACGTCACCACGGTCTACGATCTCTGGGCCACAGTCCTGCATGTTCTCGGCGTCGACCATGAGGCACTCACATACCGCTTCGGTGGCCGCGATTTTCGACTGACCGATGTTCACGGACGCGTGCTCAGTCAGATTCTGTCGTAATGCACCGAACGGATCACAACTCCGCCGGCGCCGCTCACCAGGCCCGCTTTCGTTCGTGCACGGATGCAGCACAGCTGTTCCGGGAAATACGGACAGGATCGGGGACGGATTCGTCATATCGAGTCAGCAGGACATTGCGAACGTGTTTGTTCCTGGCTGATTGGCATGACTGCGCCGTCAGTTTACCCGAACGAAGGGCTTCCGCATTTCGCCACTTCGCAGGTTCACAGCAGAGGTTTCCAGTGCAGCGCGACACCGAAAGCGGTAACCGTCCGCGGAAGACAAAAGAAGATTCAAAGTGGGCCGGGATGGTGTTAAACTTCACCGCATTCACGGTACGGCTGATAAACGATGCAACTCCTGTTATTGAGTGACGCGAATACGATCGTGGTCCGATTCGGGCCCCAATGGTACGTTTGTCGATCATGCCACAGTTCCTGACCCCCGGCATCAGGAAATCACCCGTTGAATCCATCTGAAATCAATCCCTATCACCCCCCGGAAGATTGCCGAGAGCAACCAGCAGATCTCGGCCTGTCGCAACATCCGCTGTGGGCCCGCTATCATTCAGAGCGAAAAGCACTCGCAGGATCCAGCTTCCTGATCGCCTTCGCTGGCGGCTGCTGGGCTGCGACCATATTCATCAATGGGTTCACCCCAAATAACGCCTGGCTCGCTGCTGCCACAGCAGCTGTTGCCGCTGCATTTCTGTCCGTCGGCATCCTCATTGCCAGCGACCATCCACCCGCATTCAGGATCTTCACTTACCTTGCATACCTGCTGCTTCCACTGCACGTCGCTGCCTGGTTGGCGATGGCTTCCGGTCAGGGAATTCTGGTGCTGACTGGTGGTGCGACGTTTGTCGTAATTTTACAAGCCCACTGTCTTACGGGCTATGCTTGGCAACTCGAAGTCCTGCGAACCCAGCGTGCGCCACAGAAATCGCGGCAGGACTGAACATTGTGCCTCAGAATGGCACCGGAAACCCAGACTGGTTTCCAGCACGGATTTGCTGCGAAACGCACCATTAAAAAAACGTCAATTGACGACGCCCGCAAGGCAGGATTAAGTTATAAGTCGTTTGCGACGGATTCATTCGATCAACAAATGTGACGAGTTCGTGGTCATAACACCCCACAATTGAAAGGAATGCCTCCATGCGACAACTGGCTGTTCTGCTTTCCCTGCTGATCCTTCCGACGGCTTCATTCCTGGCGATCTCGAGTGCCCACGAAGACGGCTCGGCAACCACGAAAAAACAGTCGTCTCCTCAAAAACAGTTGGACATCATTCCGCTGGTGACTTTGAAGCCCGGGGAGACAAAGGAAGTTTTGTTCTCAACCCAGTGCACCGTCGGAATCACCCGTGGCGGAGGCCTGAGCCTTGCCGAGATGCGCGATGGTAAGCCATTCTTCGAAAAGTCCCTGCTGCAGGGAAACCGGTCGTACAGCAGGCAGGGAGTAACGATCACGGCCCCCACCTTTGACGAAGGAACGAAGTTCGCAGCCTCAGCTGAATTCGCTCCGCTGCGGAAACTCCATTTGGACGCATTCAGGATCACCATCACGGCCGCTCCTGACGCACAGCCCGGAGTTCTTGAGATGCATATTGCCGATAACACATGCGCTGGCCAGTGCAGGGCAGACTTTCGGGTGCTGGTGCTGGAACCGTAGTTACGGGCGGATACCTGCCTGAATCAGACCGATGAAAGGGTTTGGTACTGAGCCAATCCCTGAACGACCTCTGCCGGATCGCTGCTGTCGCTCGGAGTGCAAACAAAGTCGGTGGATCGCAAAATGCCCCCCGGAGCGGACGGGCGGGAGCCCCCGGTTGGGATTTGCACCGTGGTGCGCGCGCTGGAGGGTTTTGGCGTTGCGCTGGCAGGGCACTTTACCCGCGGCTGCCGCCCTGCGGCTCATGTGTGGCGGGAGCCCAATGGCATTGGCTTTCTCTGAAATTCTGTGAAAAGACGAGTGAAGACTTGGGAGGGCGAGGCTGGGATGGTGAAACGGTGTTAAGAATACCGGAAGTCGTCTTTCGGACTCCGCCCCCCGTTATAGGGCGTGCGGGGGATGTCAATCCCGGGTAACGGTGCGTGCCCGCGCGGCCAACACCGCAGCCGGAGCTCACCAGGGCCGCACCGGCCGATTGACATCGGCCGCACGCCACCGGGCGTTTTCGTGACTCGATCCGGCCGTGGGATTTCAACTGGCAGGCGGAACTGAAACCTCCCAATTTGCCCTTGTTTACATCGTTTCGCCATCCCAGTCTGGGCCTCCAAACCATGACGAATGCCTGCGTTCCCACAGAATCGTTCACTGACACTCGATCACCTGGTGATCTGCCAGCGAAGTCCCCGCCAGGGAGTATTCGGATTTCGAAAACAGCAGTTCCAATTACTCGCGAGGCTTTCCGCAGCCGCGTCAGAAAGGCTGGTCAAACCATGGATGTATATATCTCCCTCATATCGGCTCAGGCTCTCCGCGGCCGCATCGGACAGGCTGGTCAGTCCATTGAGGTGCAACGCAAAGTCATGCTTGCTCAGGCTCTGCATCGCTGAGTCGGACAAGCTTGCCAGACCACTCAGAAACAGGTCATCAGCATGTCGACTCAAACTTTCCGCAGCGGCATCAGACAGGCTGGTCAGTCCATCGAGGTGCAGCGCACCGTCATGCTTGCTCAGGCTCTGCATCGCTGAGTCGGACAAGCTTGTCAGACCACACAGAAACAGGTCACCCACATGTCGACTCAAACTTTCCGCGGCGGCATCAGACAGGCTGGTCAGTCCATCGAGGTGCAGCGCCCCCTGGTGCTCACTCAGACTCTGCACCGCTGCGTCGGACAAGCTTGTCAGACCACACAGAAACAGGTTACCAGCATGTTGGCTCAAACTTTTCGCGGCGG
>JBEAUF010000284.1:0-2528 GCA_041161565.1 Planctomycetota bacterium
GCTCACGCCACAACTGCTCCAACCTGCTCATGGACCACCTCATCAGGGGGAATCGGGAAACCGGAGGACACCGGGATCCAGACTACAGACCCTGACAAGAATGGATTTGTCGGACGCTTACACCGCACCGAGTATCCGGTGTCGGACGAGCAGCTTCGTTATTGAGATCCAGCGAGGAGTTGTTGGAGTTCTGAACTAAAACGGTCGAGATCCATTTTCTCATTGTAAAGGCGATGTTCTCGAATCCGCAGACGACCGATGCCGTCTGGAGAAATGAAGTGAGTCGACGCGATTTGGCGAGCAACGATGACTGTCGGATGCTCAGCAAACTCTTTGCTGAGTGCTCGCACGTCAGCATCCTCCGTTTCGGTGAGTAGACCTACGATACGGTACATGTCGAGCGCATGGTGTCGACCAAGATCCTTGTTGGTGTCGTCCATGCGATCGCGATACGCGCATAGCTTCATTAGTAAATAGGTGAAGGCCTGGGGAATTAGAACCTCTGTTTGATGTGCCTGGCCGGATGACAACTGGCCCGTAATCGGAATTGAGATGCTGTGACGCTCAACCGCAATTGCTTCTTCGAGCTTGCTCGCGTGCAGGCTAACGCTGGGTCTCGGTCTTACGCGTCGGGGATCATTTGGAACGCAGGAAGCGAATTCCCCCAGTGGGGCAGCCAGTAGGTCAATTTTCACTTGTCCCGGCGCCATTTGCCGAACGAACTGCGTGTACTTTGCGGTTTCGACGACGGTGAATCCCAGGCGATCCAGGGCGCCGCGAATTGCCTTCATCGAATCTGAGTTTGTGACAATGTCGGCACACAGAATCAGATCGATATCTTCGGTCGTCCGTGCGGCCGGTAAGTCATTCACGGCAAACAGTGTACGAACCTGCGGATTGTTGCTGACGTAGAGTTGCTTGAGATAGAGCCCATAACCTCCTCCGATGATCAACTTCTGCGGAGAGAACGCCGCGTCCAGGTCCAGCAGTGTGGTCAGGAGTGGGTCGTGAGCCATCGAGTTGCACCGATCGTCATTCCTTGAGTTCGCGAAGAATTAGATCTCTGACCTGATTTGCTGTTTCCTGTTCCCGTTTGTCACCATCAGAACATTCGAGGAACACCTGAATAGGTGAAGCGTAAGGAAGATTCTGATTGAATCGTAAGTCGAAGTAAACTGTGGGATCGTCTGTTTCACGCAGCTCGAAGTCAACGAAACGCGATGTAGGCTCAACGCTGTCGCCCCACATCCTGACCAGCTTGTCAATATTCGGAGTGTAAATGACTGGCCATTCCAGCCGCCCCATGACCGCGTACTTCTCAATTGATGAAACGCCGCTCAACACCATGCGATTGTTGGGCAGGAAGAGATTCTCCAATGCCAGTTTTTCTGTCGGCTGTTGTCCCGCGGCGTTGCGCGGGGGGCTGTTGATTCGCAGCGTCATTGTTTTGCTGATCCTGGGACTACTGTAACTCTCCGCAAGCTGTTTCAGCAATTTGTCCGGTTGCCGTAATCGAATTCCTGCCTCGGTGCGGTCTACGATCAAGTCGGACTCCATTCGTTTTATCGCCTTAGAGATCGTGGATATGACGACGCTGCCACCGCGTGTCTCGATCTCAGTTTTTATGTCAGCCAGGGATTCGTACGCTGCCCGGCACAGAAATGCTCTGGCAACCAGCGATGTGGCTCCCCGGTACGCATACTTCGCTGGTGTCGAGTCCGGAAACTTATTCTGTGCTCCCGTGCGATAGACGAGTATCCTTCCAGGAATCGTGACGATACCGTTGCCTGACAGATCAATACCACTCAGTTTCCGTTGCTGAAGCTCTTCGAGCTGGCTTTCTCGCAGGTACGGAACTACCAAAATTGGCAGCATCTGTCGTCGCTGGGCGGCCCTCTGGATGACAGTGAGTGATTCTTCAAAGATACGAGGAGAGTTTCGGGACTTGAACTCGGCGGCGAACTCAAATGTTTGATCATCGGCAGAGACATCAAGGATGGCGTCCAGGTCATCGCCTTTTTGCAGCAGGGCATCCCTTTCGCTCAGACGGATCTTTAACGGCGGGAAGTCGAACCCATCGGCAAATTTCTTTCGCATCTCCGATTCATTGAGCATGGCGCACTACCCGTCGTCGATTTCTGTCAGATGTGGATTTCCAGAAGAAAATGACTTTCCGTATCTGGAAAATTGAATTGATCTGGAAAACTGGCTTCTGATTTCCAATTATTGCACATTTTCCAGAAGAGGAAAGCAGATATTTACTGGAAAACCTGTCCTTCTTTGGTACCAGAAGAATGCCCCCGGGCCCAAAAGTGACGCCCCCGAGAGCTCGGCACCAATACGGGCACCTCGGTTGTGGTGATTTTGCGTAACTCCCGGCTGAGTTGGCGTTTGTGAAAAGTGCAACCCGGTCTTGAAAACCGGAGTGCCCTTACGGGTACCGAGGGTTCGCATTCAGCCTCTCCGTTTCGGCAGCCGCTGAAAACGCGGTGTGAATTCAGGAACCCCCGAGAATCCTCGGAGGTTCT
>JBEAUF010000351.1:0-4048 GCA_041161565.1 Planctomycetota bacterium
CCAGCTCCCAACCCCCCGCTGCCCCTCAACCCCCAAACACGCCCGCCAACCCACCCCCGGACCCGAACACGCCACCCAATAACGAGCCCGCCGCAGCCGAACGCGCAGCTGCTGCCGCCAAAGCCCGCACAGACTTCCTCGCGTTCCGTGCCGCACTCAACACGCTCCGGCACTCCGTCACCCTCGGTGACTGGAATGTCGTTCGCAGCACACTGCAATCGTTCTCTGAAACCGACCGCGAACGCGTCTACGACCGCCTGCTCCAGTCACTCCAGCAGGGTCCGGCCACAGCCCCCAAAAATCGCATGGGTCAGGTGATTGGCGAACGCAACCAGGTCCGTGCCGCAGACCTCGTTGAAATCGCCGAACTCTGCCCCGCAACCACCATTTCCGATGCCCGCGCCAGCCAGCTCGGTGCTCTGGCTGCCAGTGCCTCCGAAGAAGGCGAGTCCCCCTCAGTACTCGCGGAAACCCTCCGCGCGAGGTTGCAGGTCGACACCCCCGGTCGCCGCCTCACCAGCCAGGTCGCCGCTGGCATCCTGCTGGCCGCAGGTCGCCTCGAAGACTGCCTCAGCTTCCTCCCGCCTCTCGAAACATCCGTCGCCGCCGCCGAGCTGCAGAACCTTGACCTCCAGTCTCAGGTGCTCGTCAGCCTGCATCAGCAAAAACCCGATCGCCAGCGACTTGAACAGGCATGGACCGCCGTGCAGGCAATCCTCGCAGTGCCCCCGCAACCGCCCGCACCCGCTGCTCCGAGCCCCACCGCCGCTGTGCCCCCGGCTCCTCCCGCAACTACCACCGCTGCCAGCCAGCCACAGCCGCTGACTGCCGCTCAGCAGGAACAGATTCAACAGTCAGCACTCCGCCGAGCCGTGCAGCTGGTCCCCCAGCTCCGTCGGGAGCTCGGAGAAAAATGGCTGGCTGAAAGTTTCACCGGCGAGCCGGAACGCGGCCGCAGAATACTCACCGGCATCGGCTCCGCCGCCGCCAGAAATATGGGCGAGCAGTCCCAGGATCCCGATGAACGCCTGCAAACACTGCTGCTCCAGCAAACAGCCGTCGAAGCACTACTCACCCACGCCGGTGACAACACCGAATCCTGGCGTCCCGTCCTCCACCTGCTGCTCGTCAACTGGCTCCGCGAAGCCAGCTACTCCGCCGCCTGGGACCCCAGCACCTCACGCGGACCACGCATGCAGCGGGACCAGTTCGGCAACTTCTTCTGGCAGCAGGATCCCGCCGAACAAATGCGCCAGATGCAAATGCAAAACGGCATGCCTCGCCCCATTCCCTCCGGAAAACTGCTCGATGCACGCCCCAACGATCGCTGGCTCGCGTTCCTCGAACCAGGCTTCGCCCCCACCTTCGCCTCCGCATCCGCCCAGCTGCACCTCAAAGTCAAGGAAGAAACTCTCGCCTTTCCCTGGATTGAACAGCTCGCCAAAACCCACCCGGATGAAGCCCGCGGTCTGGTCGAAACATTTCTCTCCACCTGGTCCGAAAACAACGATCCCAACAACGAACGCCGCCGCACCAATCCCTATATGTTCTCGTTCGGCTACAACGAACGCCTCAATGCCATCCCACTCACCCGCAGCCAGCAAAAACGCAACCTGCAGGAACTTGCCGGATGGGTCAAACGCATCCGCGCCCTCAACCTCGATGGCGTCAACGAAGAATGGCTGGCAACCGCCTTCACCAAAGTTCACAGCTCCGCAGAAGTCTACCAGCAACAGGACCTCGAAGCCGTCTTCGGAGACCTTCAGCTCGTTCGCCCCGAAACACTCGCCATGCTGCTCAACGGCATGCGCAATGCCCTCAGCACCGTCTGGCGCGACCCCCAGGTTCAACAGGCCGCAGGTACCAACCGCAAAAAAGCTGAAATCGAAGCTGAAGTACTCCGCGGCTACGAATCCGCCCTCGGACTGTGCGCCACCGCACTCGCCCAGAAACCCCGCAGCTGGCAACTGCTCTCCGTACAGGGCGCACTTCTGCACGACCGCAACAACTACCAGAATGACCTCGCCAAATCCTCCGAATTCGTCGATCGCCGCCGCGAAGCCCTCTCCGCACTCCGCGATGCCGCAACCGCCTACTCCGAAACCGTCCAGCAACTCGATCAGGACAAATTCAGCGTCGATGCCTTCAACACCTGGTTCTATGCCGCCCTCGGTGACGCCTCACTCGACCGCATCACCGAAGAACGCGTAGCCATACCCGAACAAATTCCGCTCATCGCAGAAGCCCTGCAGAACCTCCCCGCCGAAGTTCGCGATCGACACCTCGATATGTTCGCCAATGATCTGTTCACCCGCATGAGCACTGTCAATCCATCAGTCAAATTTCGCTACGTCCGCGAAGGACTCCGACTCGCCGGCGAACGCCCTCAGGCCCGTGAAGCGAAACAGGTCTTTGACTACTACAGCGACCTCGTGCAGGAAATCCAGCTGCAGGCCGTCGTCGATGGCTCCGTCCGCGTTGGACACAACACCCCCTTCGGAGTCCTCGTTTCCCTGCGACACTCCGCCGCCATCGAACGCGAATCCGGCGGCTTCTCCCGCTACCTCCAGAACCAGAACTCCGGAGGCGGCTACTACTACAACAACGGCCGCCCCAACGAAAACTACCGCGATAAATTCGAAAAAGCCGCCCGCGCCGCTCTCGATGAACACTTCGAAGTCCTCTCTGTCACCTTCGAACCCGAATCCATCCAGTCACGGCCGGATCCCGAAGCGGGCTGGCGAGTGACCCCGTATGCCTACCTGCTGCTCAAAGCCAGAGGCCCCGAAATTGATCGCCTCCCACCCGTACGCATTGACCTCGACTTCCTCGACACCACCGGCTACGTCGTACTCCCCGTCGAATCCGCCACTGTTCCCCTCGATTGCGCCCCAGCTGCCGGTGATGCGCGGCCTGTTGAAGAACTCACAATCACCCAGACTCTCGACGAACGCGAGGCTACCTCCGGAAAATTGCTCCTCGAAATCAAAGCCGTCGGCCGCGGACTCATCCCGGAACTCGAACAACTTGTCGAACTCAAATTCGATGACTTCGAAATCGCAAATATCGAAGACAACAAACTTTCTGTCTCCAAATTCGATGACGCAGCTCGCGAACCCGCCGTCCTCTCAGAAAGACTCTGGACCGTCTCACTAACAGATCGCCGCGAACGCACCGCTGACCAAACCCGCTCATTCCGCTTCGCCTCCGCCCGAATCGAACCAAAGGAACTGCTCTTCCAGCGGTTCAATGACGCCGACCTCGAAGCTGTGGAGCAAACTGTCACACTCCAGCAATCCTGGGATCAGCCCGCCAGCAACCGCTCCGCGTGGGCCATCGCCCTCCTGCTCACCGCTGCCATAGCCGGCGCCGCCTGGCACTTCCTGCGTCGCCCAGCCCGGACCATCTCCACCACCGGTCCTCGCTGGCAACTTCCCGCAGAAATCACCCCCTTCTCCGTCCTCTCACTACTCCGCGATATCCAGCAGAAATCCAGCCTGCCCGGGACCGCCGCCAGCGAACTGGCCAGCTCCATCGAACGCATCGAACGCTGGTATTTCGCCAGCTCCACCGCCACTGCTCCCCAACCCGATCTCCATGCCGAAGCCACAGGCTGGATCCAACGCGCTGATAACTGAGCGGACGGGCGGAAGCCCCCGGTTGCGATTCTGGCACCCTGGTGCCCGCGCCTGCCAACTCCTGAGCGGACGGGCGGAAGCCCCCGGTTGCGTTCCGGCACCCTGGTGCGTACCCGTGGCCGCGGCGTCAGCATCGCGTAGCCAGGGCACTTTACCCGCGGGCTGCCGCCCGGCGGCTCATGTGTGGCGGAAGCCCCCGGTTGCGATTCGGCACCCTGGTGCCCCGCCCCTTCCCGCGGCGTCAGCAGCGCATAGCCCGGGCTCTTTACCCGCGGGCTGCCGCCCTGCGGCTCATGTGTGGCGGCAGCCCCCGGGTTGCGATTCGGCACCTTGGTGCGCGCCCGTGGCCGCGGCGTGAGCATCGCGTAGCCAGGGCTCTTTACCCGCGGGCTCCCGCCCGGCGGCTCATG
>JBEAUF010000382.1:0-3394 GCA_041161565.1 Planctomycetota bacterium
CCGCTGCGTAATTTTCGGCTGCTGTTTGAAGTCCGCCAGACGCTCAGCCCAAAGCACTCCACCATGCATTCTGCTGTCGCCATCCTTGGCGAACGCTTCACCGACGTCGGCGACAATTCATTCGGTTTTCGGGGACCACTGGTGATGTTCTGTCACGACTGGGGCATCTGGGATGCGCACCGGCGTAACCGAGTGGTGCCTGTGGGGCCGGGCAATGAGGCTGAGCTGCGGGGGGAATGGAATCAGCTGGAGGTGTTGGTGACAGGGGATCGCCTGCAGTGTGCCGCCAATGGTCGGCAGATTTTCGACTTCACCGACAGGCCTGACATGCTGCGTGAGTCTCCGGCCGGCCTGCAGCTGCACAGCAACGGGCAGCCCCAGGAATATCACTTTCGTACGCTGTTGCTGACGGAGAACCCCGCGGATCGGCTGGTGACGCTGCGGACGGTCGGCAGGTGATCAGCCTGTGCCGCGAAGATGGGCAAACGGGCCGATGATCTGGTGTTCGCCAATCACGGCCCCGCGTTCGATCACTGTGAACGGCCGAATCACGGTGTCACGTCCGATAACCACCCCGTACTCAATGCTCGTCTGTGCCGGGTCTTCAATCGTAACACCATCCAGCATGAGCTGTTTGAGAATGGCCTGCTGAATCGTGCCGCGAACCTCTGCCAGCTGAGTTCTGGTGTTGACGCCCAGTGCCTCTTCCAGCGTCAGGCTGCAGGTGGCTTCGACAGTTTGGCCGGCGTCCATGAGGACTCGCGGACAGTCCGTCAGATAGTACTCGCCCTGACTGTTATTGGGACGGATGCTCCGCAGCGACTGCAGCAGTTGTGGAGTGCTGAAGGCGTAGCAGCCGGTGTTGATTTCTGTGATCTGACGTTCGGCGGCTGAGGCGTCCTTCTGTTCCACAATTTTCAGGAACCGTCCATCACTGTCACGGACGATGCGTCCAAGCCCTTCGTTGTTCTGCGTGCGGGCGGTGCCAATCACGCAGGACGCCCGCAGTTCCTCACGGCGGTCCAGCAGGGCTTTCAGTGATTCTCCGCGCAGCAGCGGAGTATCGCCGGCGAGGATCAGCACAGGGCCGGTGTGTTCGGCGAGCGCTGCTTCGCACACCATCACCGCGTGCCCCGTTCCCTTCTGCTCGGTCTGTTCAGCGAAGACCACGTCACTGTGGCTGCTGAGTGCGGCGCGGACGAGGTCGGAGCGATGGCCGACCACGACGACCAGCTTCACCGCTCCTGCTGCACGCGCTGCATCCAGCACATACTCAATCATCGGCCGGCCGCAGACCGGATGCAGCACCTTGGGAACGTCAGACTTCATGCGGGTGCTGCGACCAGCCGCCAGCACCACTGCGATTGTTGAAGACATGCGAAAACTTCCTGCTGCCGGTCCAGCTCAGAACCGCAGACCAATCTGGCCAATAAATCCCGAATCAATGCCGGTCGTGGCCGGTGCCGTACCGTATTCAAGATTGCGGTCCAGCACTGCCCCGGCTTCCAGAAACCAGCTGTAGAAGCCGGCGTCCATGCGGAAACCGCCCAGCAGTCGGTAGTCGGAAACTTCGAACTGCGTGTCCTGCAGCACGCCGCCGTTATCCCGCTGCACGCCCCATGATTCCACATGGTACTCCGCGCGGAAATACAGCCACTTCGCCCACAGTCGCTCGTTGCCCAGGAACAGACTCACGCGAGTCTCCGGGTACATGAGCTGCCATTCCCAGTAATCGTCACGGTAAATCAGACCGGCCCAGGGCAGCACGCGGTCGTTCAAACGATCCCAGTACATCGCTCCCAATCCCAGGGTCCAGTAGGGATCAAGGCGGAACAGCAGAATACCGCGACCGTCCAGCTGAAAGCCTTCGTCCCAGGGATCAGCATCAAAATCCGTATTGATCGATGGCGTAATCGCAAAACTCAGGCTGGCCGGACCGGCAGACTGCGTTTCCAGCTCAATGTCAAAACCAAACCGGAACAGGCTGGAAGGAAGATCAAAGGCCCCACGCCCGCCATCCAGACTGCGGTAGCCAAACTGGTTGGTCCAGTTCAGCACACAGCCGCTGGGCAGCTGCGATGTGTGAGTCAGCCCGTAGTCGATTCCGAAGGACTGAAAGTCACCCTGCGTCGGATCTGAAAGGCTGGAAGATGGCATCCATGCGAAATCGATCTGATTGTTCCAGCCGAAGCGGTAGGGAGCAGGACCGTTGGCGCCGTAACTGTACAGCCCCTGCGGGACCGTCGGTTGCTGCGGTTGCTGCAGTGCCTGGGGACCGGCAAGGAATGGGTCCGTCGTGAAGGGCGGCGAGAATGCATTCCATGTGGTCGCCGCCGGTACTCCGGGACTGGTCATCAACGGCACCCCGCAGCAGGCATCCGTCGCCTGGGCCGTGGACGGGGCCGACAGCATCGGCTCGACCGCTCCGGGAACCGAAGAACCGGGAGCCACGGTTTCCGGCTGCGTGCCGCCACTGTGGTTCGGCGTCACGGTCGTGTCATCGGGAATCGGCACAGCGCCGTCCTGAAACACGGCCATCGAAGTCAGCCGCGGCCGGTACTGCACGGGCGGCATCTGCGAGAATACCCGAGGCTGCATGGTGTAGGCCCCGGTGCCGCTCCCGGGAAACCCCTGGTGCTGCATACTCGGATATCCAGCTGCGTAGCCTGCAGGGGGATAACCGGTCGCCGGATAGCCGGATCCAGCCATGCCAACAATCGGCTGGCTGTACTGGGCTTCGCAGGAACCGGACCAAATTCCCGCGAGTGCCGCGGCAACGAGGGCTGGAAGAATGGGTTTCACGCGAGCACCTGTAGAGAGAGAGGAGGTCAGGCGGGATGTGGACCTGAGCCGCAGTACCCGCGGATGCGGGGTGAGAGAGGAGGAAACTGCTGCGGCTTGAGAGAAGTTTTGGGAATTCTGCGGATTCACCCGATCCGGTCAACACCAACCGAGCAGGTCCAGGCAGTTCTGACCGGTCACCGATCACCTTCGGCAGCCGCAACCGCCCCTTTTCGGCGTTAACTGCCGGATTGAAACTGATGCAAATTGCGCAGACTTCCCGGAGCTCTTGTATTCCCAGTTCTGCGGCCGCGAGGCGGAAACGTATGAGCCGCCGGGCGGGGACGCACATGAGCCGCAGGGCGGGAGCCCGCGGGGAAAGAGCCCTGGCGAGAGCGGAGAAGTGAGAAGTGAGAAGTGAGAACGCGCATGAGCCGCCGGGCGGCAGCCCGCGGGTAAAGAGCCCTGGCGAGAGTGGAGAAGTGAGAAGTGAGAACGCGCATGAGCCGCAGGGCGGCAGCCCGCGGGTAAAGTGCTCTGGCGAGAGCGGAGAAGTCAGAACTCAGAAGTGAGAAGTGAGAAGTGAGAAGTGAGAAGTGAGAACGCGCTAAGC
>JBEAUF010000224.1:0-5786 GCA_041161565.1 Planctomycetota bacterium
TTTTTTCTGTTCGTCGAGCACCTGCTGAAGGCAGTCGGCGGCGACGGGTGCGGCGTTGGCGGGCTGCGGAGCAGGTTGCGGGGGATTTTGCGGGGCTGCGGCGGGTTGAGCAGCAGGGTCAGCCGGAGTGGCCACGGCAGCAGGATTGGCAGGGGCGGCGGGGGCATCCTGTGAAAATGCGGATGCGGTGTTCAGGAGCAGCAGAGCGGGGACGGCAGCCGCCGACAGGCGGCGACCAAAGAAGCCAGCGAATTTGATCATGCTGCGGATGTCTACAGACATAAGGCTCACCAGATCAGGGAGACGCCAGGGTTGCCGGGTATGGATTGTATCCTTCTGCACAGGAAACCGCTTAGCATGACAGGTTGCGTGTTTCGAGTCCAGAAAGAGACCCCCTGAACAGCGTAAAATCGCTGGTTTTGGCCGGGAATTAACGGTCAATCCTGCCGAACACGGCGGGTAATGGCGGGGATTTGGCGGTTTTGTTCCAGTTGCAGGGCTGGCCTGACCATCGTGGATCAGCAGCCCGGCGGGGGCAGCGGCAGTCGTCCGGTGAAGTGCTCCATCAGGTCCCAGCCACTGGGAAAGAGCAGCGACGAGCGAGCGGATTCCGATTCGCCATATGCAGAAAAACCAGCCTGAGGAATACCTGTGCCACACCATGCGAAAGGGCAGTCTCCGTGGCTGTGCGTGCGAGTGCGGAGAAATGTGGGGTGATCGGGGCAAATCAGCAGGCGATAATCCCCCTGTTTTTTGAGCCATTCGTGGAGCGGGCCGACGATTTTTCGATCGATTTCCTCGAGGGCGTGGACCTTTTCAGACACGTTGCCTTCGTGCGAGGCCTCGTCAGTGGCTTCGACGTGCACGACGATGAAGTCCACATCAGGTCTGGCGAGTACCTCGATGGCGGCGCGTCCTTTGGCGGCGTAGTCGGTATCGAGGTAGCCGGTGGCACCGGGAACATCGATGATTTGCCAGCCGAGGAGACGCCCGATGCCGCGAAGCAGGTCAACGGCGGTGATCACGGCCCCGCGGAGTCCAAAGCGTTCCTGAAACGGGAGCAGGCTGGGGCGACTGCCGAGTCCCCAGAGCCAGATCTGGGTGGCGGGGAGTTGTCCGGCAGCGATGCGTTCGCGGTTGGCGGGAGCATCCGCGAACAGCTGGCGGCTGCGGTCCATGAGTTGTCTGAGCTGATCGCTGCCGGGGCCCGTGGGCAGGTGGGGGGTGACGATCTGGTCAGTGATGTCGTGGGGCGGCGTGGAGAGGGTATCCGCGGAGAACGGAGCCGGATTGCCGCGTGAGCGGTGGATCAGCAGGTTGCGATAACTGACGCCCGGATGAAATTTCCAGTTTCTATCACCGCATTGATCGTGCTGCAGGAGTTCAAGCAGCTGCCGGGCGGAGCTGCTGGGATACTGGCCCGCGGTAAAACTTACCATGCGGTCATTTTCGATATTCACGAGATTGCAGCGAACGGCCCAGTCACCGGGGGCGAGTTCGATACCCTGAGCGGCGGCTTCGAGCGGGGCGCGTCCGGAGTGGAAGCGGAGGGGGCTGTAGCCGAAGAGGCTCATCGTACCCACATCGCTGCCGGAGGGCAGAGAATCGGGGACGTTGTTGGTGCGTCCGACCTGACCGAGTCGAGCGACTTCGTCCATCTGTGGAATGTGGGCCGCTTCGAGTGGTGAGCGGCCATTGAGTTCCGGCTGAGGCTCGTCAGCGGCGCCATCGGGAATCACGAGGGCGAATTTCATAGGGATTGATCCTTGAAGGAGGTGGCGATGGTTCAGCCGCGATCCTTCATTTTCTGTTCGGCGAGCTGCTTGATGCCACGCAGATCCAGCTTGCCGGTACCAAGCAGCGGGATCTGATCGACCTCCACAAAGCCTTCGGCTGAAGGGATGAAGAGGTTGGGGAGTCCGGCAGCCTGAAGCCGGTCTGTGATTTCCCGAACGGTCTTGCGCATGGGCTTGTGGAGCACAACAAGCCGTTCGCCCTTGCGGGGGTCAGCCACGGAGGTCACGGCACACTGAATGCCGCCATCCTCGCCAGCGTCTTCTTCGAGCACTTTGGCGATTTCCTGTTCGACGAGGATGTGGGGTACCATTTCTCCGCCGATTTTTGAGAAGCGGCTCATGCGGCCGGTGATGCGAATGAAACCGTCATCGTCGATCACTGCCATATCACCGCTGTTGTACCAGCCATCGGTCATGAGTTCGGCGGTTTTGCCGGGCTGGTTGAGATACCCCAGCATGATATTGGGGCCCTTGATTTTGAGCAGTCCTTCCTGGTTTGCTCCGAGCTTTGCGCCGGTGTCCGGGTTAAACACGGCCGCGGCCACTCCTGGAATCGCGCGACCAACCGTTCCGTGGCGCAGTCCGGAAGCAGGGTCGGCAGCACTGTCCATGCGGGAGGGTGGAACGTTGAAGGAAGCCACCGGGGACATTTCCGTGGTCCCGTAACCTTCAATCGGTTCGAAGCCGAACTTCTCCCGGAAGGCGTCCCGCAGATCATCGGGCATTTTTTCAGCGCCGACGATCACGAGGTTCATGGTTTTCATTTCCTCAACCGTGCAGCGTTTGAGGTAATTGCGGAGGAAGGTTGGCGTGGCGGCGATGATTGTGCAGCTGTGTTTTTGGGTCAAAGTACCGACAGTGCGAGCGTCGAGCGGGTTAAAGTGATAGACACCGGCCGGCTCCGTACACAGCGGCAGCCACATCGTGACCGTGTAGCCAAAGGAATGGAAGAACGGGAGCACACCGAGGAGCACATCTTCGGTGCGCAGTCTGAGCAGTTGATTGACGGCGTCGAGGTTGGAGGCGATGTTGTTCTGCGAGAGCATCACACCTTTGGGTTCACCGGTGGAACCGGAGGTGAAGATGATAGTGAGCAGATCATCAGCGCGGACGCGATGGAGCTGAAGGATGCGGGAGAGCAGCCGCAGCGGGGTGAGTGCCCCCTGAATGAAGGCGATGGCTTTGTCCATGCCGCTGATCTGCTGTTTCAGATCTTCGAGGAATACCAATTCCGCATTCAGCTGAACGGGTTTCTTTTCGACGAAGGCGCGGCTGGTGATCACCTGGCGAATGCCGGCTTCGCGAATGCAGTAGTTCAGCAGCTCATCGCTCAGCGTGTAATTCAGATTAACGGCCACGCGTCCGGCGAGTGCCAGTGAGGTGTTGGCGAGCACTCCGCCGACGGACGGAGGCACAAGGACGCCCACATGCGGAGTGCCTCGCTGGAGCACTCGCTGAGACAGCAGACGACGAAAGGCGAGTGCCGCCATGAGCAGTCGGCCACCGGTAAGGCTGGCGCCCGAAGAATCCGAGACCTTGGGTCGCTTCCACGACAGACGACACTGACGAATCAGGCGAAGCGCCGGAATCATGCTGCGTTCCTTTCGAAGGAGCAGAGACTGAGCGTGCAGTTCGAGGACCGCGGAGCGAACCAGATCCACATCCTGCACACCTGTGATGGGACTGCCGAAGGAAATCGATACAGGATACGGCCAGTGGCGTGGTTTCTTCCAGAGAAATCGGCCACCTTCGTAGCTGAAAACGCTGCCCCAGAGTTCATCGAGGCAGACGGGGATAATGGGAGCCGGCGCGTCCCTGAGGATCCGCAGCAGGCCCCGTTCGAACTTCATCAGCTGGCCCGTCCGCGTAATCGCGCCCTCCGCGAAGATGCACACCAGTTCACCGTTCTGCAAAGCGGATGCAGCGGTGGAAAGGGAGCGGATGAGCGCCCGCGGGCCGTCGCCGCTGCGAATGGGGATGATCCCAAACAGCTTCGCGAGACTGCCAAGGAATCGCCCCTCAACATAATCGGCATACGCCAGCATCCGGATCGGGCGCGAGCTGGCCAGCAGGATCAGCACACCGTCGATCCAGGAAACATGGTTTGCCACAAGCAATCCGGGGCCCTGTTCGGGAATGTTGTCAATGCCGTAGGTGCGAACACGATAGACGAAGCGGCTGAGCAGCCAGACGAAAAAGCGGATGGTGGCCTGAGGGAGAATACAGACTGCGTAAACCACGATGGGAATGATCATCAGCCCGGAAATCAGGAAGATCTGGGCGCCGCTGAGCTGCAAAGGGCCACGCATCAGCCAGAAGAGTCCGGAAACGAGCAGCATGCCGATGGCAGTGAGCTGCTGGCAGGCCGCCAGAACCGCTCCCAGCTGCGTATGCGGCACTCGCTCCTGAAGCCATGCCTGCAGCGGCACATTGAACAGACCACCACCCAGCCCGATAAAGACCAGCAACACGCCGGTGAGTGTTGGAGAATCGCTGGAGTAGTACAGCAGGATGCAGGCGATTCCCATCAGCAGAGCGCCGAAAGGCACCATCCCCAGTTCCACTCGACCACTGGACCACCAGCCGGCAAGCAGACTGCCTGCACCGACGCCAAGCACCAGCAGGGCCATAAAAGGACTGGGATTCGCCTTGACCAGGTTGTCGGCCAGTTCCTTACGAACAAAAGCGTCGATGGTCATTTGAGCCATCGCCGCGAGGCTCCAGAAAAAAATCACCCCCAGCGTCACCCGCAGTATAGCCCGATCCCGCAAAATGATGCGGATATCGCGCCACGAATCGGCGACGAGATTCCACTGAAACCGCACCGCGGGACTGGCCGCCCGAACATGCTGGGTCAGCCAGGCGCCGACGGTCCCCACAACCGCAGTGCCAATCAGAGCCACGGCGGACAGCAACAGACCATGCTGGCGATCACGGAGCGTTACATCAGCAAGCGCGTAACCGGCCACCGTACCGACAATCGCACCCACCAGCGTGGCCAGGCCCGACCAGCCGTTGGCCGCAGAAATATCCGTCCGCCGCACGATCTCCGGAATGATCCCCAGCTTGGCGGTACCAATCAGAGTTGCCTGAGCACCAATCAGGAACAGGATCAGGAACATCAGCGTGATGTTGCCAAAGCTGATGGAGAGTATCCCCAAGGCCACAAGCAGCACCTCGGCAAGCTTCAGCCAGATGATGGAGGAACGCTTGCTGAAACGATCAGACATCCAGCCAGCCCACGGGGCGAACACCACAAACGGCAGCATGAAAGCGCCAAGGCCGAGTGATGTCACGAGCGACTCTGCGTCCCGCTCGGACCAGCCAAACTGCCGAATGCTCTGTTCCCGTGCGATAGGCACCACCAGCCAGCGAAACAGGCTGTCATTGATCGCTGTCAGCAGCGTCATCAGCAAATATCCGACGAAGGACATCGACGAAAGTCGCTGCGGCGCGAAGTTGTTGGCGGGTTCATTCACCTGATGTTGTGTCCCGAAACCAGCGGATGACGCAGACGGCCGGCTCCGGTCCTTGCAGACGGCCCCGTTGTCGCAGTTTATCGGCTTTTCCGGGATACTCATACTCCGACCCGCCTGAACAGCGTTCGGAAAACTCTGATTCTTACGTCGTATGGACCAATGCTGCCGAAGCCAACTACTGATCAGAATGACAGAAACAGGTACTTCGGCAGATTTTGCCGAACCGCGCTGGGACTATCGAGCCGCGCTGTCCAGCGCTTCAGAAACCGCTCGGTGCAGGTCTCTGTCAATCAGATCTGCACAGGGCCTGCCACTGTTGCCAGTGTCCGTGTTGAAGAGCACCGCCCAGGCTCGGTTGTCCCAGCGTCGCACCAGCAGCGCTGAAGTTCCGGTTAATCGCCCCGCGTGCCAGAAATTCATGCCGCTGCCCCCGTTGACATGACGCACCTGCCAGCCAGCGCCGTACCACGAATCCTGCGAATCCAGTTCCGGAACCCCCTCCTCCGTACCC
>JBEAUF010000422.1:0-10564 GCA_041161565.1 Planctomycetota bacterium
GTGCAGGGGTGCAGGGGTGCAGGGGTGCCGGGACAGAGATCACAGAACGGTGGTATTTACATCCCCCTGCACCTTCGATTCCGCATTGTGAGTGAGAAATGGCTGCCGGACGGCAGTCCGCGGGTCAACGCCGCTGGACACGTACTCGCAACGCGACTGCGCACGCGCACCTGCGGTGCGCAATGCTGCCAGGGCATTCCGCGCCATGGCATTGACTTTCTGGCAAAGAGTGGAGCCGGAAGGCGAAAGAATCAAAAACCGAGGGGAAAGACATTACACATTTCTGCCGCCTGTCTTGTTGACAGTCTTGCTGAGTTCTGCGGGTTTCTCTGAGAAACACTTTGTTCTCTGTGGCGAAGAGCAACTCCTTCCTCGCGCCGTTTCGCCAACCCGAGGCGAAGCTCCTGCTGAGCCGCATCCCTTTGGCGAGCACTGCCCCAATCCTCGCCGCTCCGCAAAACCCAGGCGAAGGCTTACGGCGCGGACCAGAGTTTGGCGGCCCGGCCCGCCCGGGTCGTGGGCAGCCTTTTCCCGGGATGCAGAGAACGTCAAAGCCAATGGGCCGGATCCCGGTAATCTGCGGCCCGAGGAATGTTGCCGGTGGCGCAGCGGGAGACGATTGAATTCGAGCGAATGCTGAAGGTGTCATCGCTGACAAATCCCGTTCCTCAATTGGCAGCATTTCGCTCGGCCTGTGGAAGTCGGCTTGTCTTCCCCAATTCGCATTTCTGCAGAATGCGTGCTGTCTTCGCAGCACAGAACAGCACGACTTGCCCGCTTCCTGCTTTCATGGCAGAATTCCTGCTCCTGAACGCCTGCCAACAAGGAAACCGACAGTTCACGCGAATACCGCCGTGCTGTTCATGCATACCTTTTCCGGACCCGACCATGCGTTCAAAAAATCCCCACAAACTGTTGCAAATCCTGGTGGTTTTTACTTGCATTGCTGCCATGGTGGTCTTCTCCACCGTAACCAGTGCGCAGGATGCTGAGGATCTTCCAGTTGCCGAATTCACGGCGGCGGACGTCTTTCCCGGCACCACAGCGGCTTATGTGGAAATCCGTGACCCCGCAACGCTCCTCAGAACTCTTTTTGAGCACCCGGTTGCCGAGCGGTTTCAGCAGTTGGAAGCATGGAAGCAGGCACTTCGCGGTCCCGGCATGACAGGAGTGCTCACCGCCCGCAATTTTCTGGAACTTCAGTTCGGCAAACCGTGGCGAGAAACGCTCACTGCCGTCACAGCCAAAGGCATCTACTTCGCATTCGACGCATCGGATCGCAGCGCGGTGTTGCTGGTTCGCGGCAGAGACGCGGACCTGATGCAGGAAGTCCGTCTGAAGCTGCTGGAACTGACGCGTCTGGGGGGTAATGAAATTCGAAAGCTGGACACCTACCGGGACATTCCGGTGTATCGACTGCCGCAGGGCGGAGCAGCGGTCGTTGGTGAATGGCTGGTCGCGGCCAGTACAGCAGACGCCGGCCGAAAACTGCTCGACCGCATACTCGATCTGCCAACCGCTGCGTCGCCTGCCGACAGCAGCAACAACACCAGCAATCCCGCTCCCCCGCAGCAACCGCTCGCGGCCGTCCCGGCCTTCCGCGCGGCAATCTCGCAGGAGGCCCCTGCGGATGCTGTGCGCGCCTGGATTGGGCTGGTCGCGGTTCGGGACGCTCTGCAGAGCGCCAAGCGCGCGGGCCGGGGCATATTCACGGAGCGAATCGACAACCCTGTCGCTGAACTGCTGCTGGGAGGCCTGCAGAGTGTCCTTGGCCGGGCTGAGTGGGCGAGGGCGGACCTGCGTGCTGCGGCTGCGGGCCTGCAACTGCGGGTGACCACACCGTTCGACGCCGGATGGGTCCCTGAACAGCGGGAATGGTATTTTGGTCCGCAGGCAGCCGGTCGTGTGCCCGACGTTCCCGAAGTCCCGGAAACGGTCGGGACCATCGGCATGTACCGCAACGTCTCAGAGATGTGGCTGCGGGCAGGTGACCTGTTCAGTGAGCAGATCAACGATCGCATGGCCGAAGCGGAATCCAATCTGGGAACAATCTTTGCGGGCCGGGATTTCGGCGAAGAAGTGCTGGGCGCCATCGAACCGGAAATGCTGCTGCTGGCCGCTCGCCAGGACTTCACCCGCATCACTCCGGCGCCCGCCATTCGACTCCCATCCTTCGCCCTGCTGCTGACTCTGAAGGATCCCGACACCATGCGTCCTGAGCTGCGGCGGATCTTTCAGAGTGTCGTCGGTTTCGGAAATATTGTGGGTGCTCAGCAGGGCCAGCCGCAGCTGGAGCTGGACATGCAGAAGCTGGAAAATGCGGAACTGATCACGGCCCGCTATCTGGCCCCCAAACCCTCCGCCACCACCACAGCCGCACCGATTCCGATTGTTTACAACTTTTCTCCGACAATCGCCTTTCAGGGCAACCGTGTGATTCTGGCCTCTTCCACACAGCTCGCGGAAGCGCTGCTGAAGGCCCCCGCCAAAGCGTCACCGAAAGCCAATGCGGCGGCCGACCTGAGCATTCCTGTGCTGCGGCAGGTATTCAATGACAATCGCGACACCATCGTCTCGGGCAACATGCTCAGCAAGGGGCAGACTCGCGAAGAAGCCGATGCGGAGTTTGATTTGTTCCTGCAGCTGCTCAGCTGGTTCAGCGGCGCAACTGCCAGCCTCACTCCTGCCGCCGATTCGCTGCAGCTGAAATTGAACCTGCATACCGCAGTGGCAGAAGGAGTATCCGCGGATGCGAAGTGACCTGATGCCCGAAGCAGCCTGGGAGCCCTTCGAACCCGGCCGGGACGGTGCGTGGGATCTGAGCGCCGCTGCACACCTGTTTCGCCGCGCAGGATTCGGCGCCGACCGCGACCAGCTGGAAGCTGCTGTCAGTGTGTCCCCGACTGAGGCTGTGGATCAGCTTTTGTCCGCTGCCGAGCCCGGGGATTTTCAGACAGAAATGTCGGTGCTGGCATCATCTGCAATTGCTGCCGGCAATGTCCAGCCCCTCTCGGCATGGTGGCTCTACCGCATGCTCGCCACCCCCTGCCAGCTGCTTGAAAAGCTGACACTTTTCTGGCACGGCCATTTCGCCACGGGTGCCGACAAAGTCACGGATCCGGCCCTGATGCTGGCTCAAAACCAGCTCCTGCGACGACTGGCATGCGGTCGCTTTGAAGAGCTGGTGCAGGAGGTTTCCCGCGATCCCGCGATGCTGCTGTATCTCGACGCCGCCTCCAGCCGCAAAGCCCACCCCAACGAAAACTATGCGCGGGAGCTGATGGAACTGTTTTGTCTGGGAGAGGGCCGTTATACGGAACAGGACATCCGCGAAATTGCCCGCTGCTTCACCGGCTGGGAAGTCCGCCGCGGCGAATATCGTTTCAACCGTTACCAGCACGACAGTGGCGAAAAACAGTTTCTGGGCAAAGCCGGAGTGTTTGGGGGTGAAGACGCGGTGCGAATCGTGCTGGAACAGCCTTCAGCACCCGAATTCCTGACGGAAAAGCTGCTGCGATTCTTCGTCATGGACGAACCCACTGATCCGACTGTTCTGTGTGCACCGCTGGCACGCCAGTTTCGTGACTCGGGTCTGGAGCTCCGACCGCTGCTGCGAACAATGCTCACCAGCCGCCTGTTTTTTGCACCGGAGAGTCGAGGTCGCCGTGTGCGTTCCCCGGTGGAACTGGCAATCGGTCTGCTGCGATCCCTCAATGGTTCCACCAACACAGTGGCACTCGCGACGACCCTGCAACAGCTTGGTCAGGGATTGTTTTATCCTCCCAGTGTCAAAGGCTGGGACGGCGGCCGCACGTGGATCAACAGTTCCACACTGCTTGGTCGCAGCAACCTTGTGCGTGCCCTGCTTTCCGTCCCCGGTGCCCGCTTCGGCCGCACCTCGCTCCGCGAATACCTCGCCGCCCGAAACCTCCGCACACCCGAACAGATCCTTGAAGAACTCCAGCTGCTGCTGTTCGCTGTCCCGCCACCTCCAGCGGCACTCGAAAGCATCGCCGCACTGCTGCGACCAGGCACGGACGCGGCACTGACCGCCGGGCTCCATGCGTTATGCACGCTGCCGGAGTTTCAGCTGGGGTGATGCAGGCTGATGCGTTTGGAGTGCCTGACTCCTGCCCCGACAACATGCTCGACCCTGCAGCAGTGCGAAGTCCCATCCCATCATGGATCGAATCGCGGCCTGGTATTTCAGCTCAAAGGATCTCAGAACGGTGTTTTCGAGGATTCGGTGGTGCAGCGTGAGCGGGATGTTTGAGACAATCCGAGGCGCAAATACAACAAACATTTCTGCCGCCCGTATTGCAGACAGTCTTGCTGCATTCTGTGTGTTTCTCTACGAAACTCTGTGGACTCTGTGGTTAAGAGCAACTCCATCATCGATCCATTTCGCCATCCCGGCTTCGCCCTCCCGCATGCCCACCCATTCGACAAGTTTTCCTTTGTCACTGTGATTTGCAACAGGTTACAACACACAGCAGTTCCGTTTTCTGCCTGTGCCCTGCTGCCTCCGGTTCTCCTTCGTCACGCTTCGGACCGTCACCATGTCACTCCATCGCCGCCGCTTTCTTGCTCAAACCGCATCCGGTTCGCTGGCCATCGCACTGGCCGCGGGTGCTCCGTATCCATTGCTGGCGTCTTCGCGTCTGGCGAAGCCAGGGCGTGTGCTGGTTGTGATTGAGCTGCAGGGCGGCAATGACGGGCTGAACACAGTGGTCCCGGCGACGGATCCGGTTTATCGGCAGCTGCGGCCGGAGCTGGCGATTGGACGTGCGGACGTGTTGTCGATTGATGATCACTGGGGTTTCCATCCGGCACTGACCGGCTTCGCTGAACTGCTGGAAAGTGGTCGACTGGCGATTGTGCAGGGTGTGGGCTATCCGAACCCGAATCGTTCGCACTTCGAGTCGATGGATATCTGGCACACCTGCCGCCGCCGGAATGAAGGCCGCGTCGATGGCTGGCTGGGACGCTGGCTGGAGAAATCGCCCGCCGGCACGGATCCTCAGGCGATGCATCTGGGAGCCGACAAACTGCCGCTGGCACTGCTGTCGCGGCGGGTGCGGGTGCCTTCGGTGGATTCGCTGGAGGATTTTCGGCTGCGAGGTACGGACGATCCGCGGTTTCGCGCTGCTCTGCAGTCGCTCGCAGAAGCTCCGTCGGACACCCCTGCAGCAGACGCCCCCGGCGCCACTGACGGTGGCCTGCTCAGCTTTGTGCAGAGCAGCACCAGTGCAGCGATCACTGCCAGTGACCGGCTGGCCGCTGTGGCCGCGAAGGCTGCGGATTCCTCGGTCGTCTGGCCCCGCTCACCCCTCGGTGAACGTTTGAAGAACATTTCAAAGCTGATCCGTTCAGGTCTCGACACGTCCCTGTACTACACCACTCTTGCCGGCTTCGATACTCACGCCCAGCAGCCGGATGCACACCGCAGTCTGCTGCGACAGCTGGGAGACTCCGTGCAGGCACTGCTGAATGAACTGCAGGAATCCGGCGATGCGGACCGGGTGACCGTGCTGGCATTCAGCGAATTTGGTCGACGCGTTGGAGAGAACGCCAGCGCGGGCACCGATCATGGCACTGCCGGTCCAGTGTTCCTTGCAGGCCCTGCCGTCCAGGCCGGTCTGCACGGCCCGTCGCCGGATCTGAACGCATTGCAGGACGGAGACCTGCAATTCACCGTGGACTTCCGCGAAGTCTACGCCGCGGTACTGAAACGCTGGCTGCAGGTGGATCCAACAGGGATCCTGCCGGGGGAATGGAAAGGTGTGGACGTGTTTCGCGGGTAAGCAGCAACGCGGTGGGGCCCTGAACTTGCGACGGAAGTGACCACCGATCCTGCCAGCACTTCCAACAACGGAAACTCGGTGCCGGCCTCGAGATGTGGAGCGCTGAATTGCAGCGGTGGTTTCAGCCCGAATGGCGACAATTCACGGGCGGTACCAGCGGCCGCCACACGACGCGCAGTTCGTGTCTGATTCAGCCGCACACGTGGGGCACACGGTGGACGGAAGATGGCGGGACGTGAGAAGTGAGAAGTGAGAAGTGAGAAGTGAGAAGCAGGAACCACCCGCGTTTCCGCAGCCATGACGCAGCCCCGGAACTTCTCACTTCTGATTACCAACATCTACCTTCCCAACACCGGCCGATCGCCATCAGCTCACGTGACCCCCGGAAGCGCTCGGCCGGTTCAATGGTCTCCGGCGGGCATCATTCCGTCACCGGTGCGTTCATCGTCCCATTTCGCAGCTGCAGAGCGGCGGCCATTTCCATGGGTTCCGGGAAATTTCGCCTGCCGACGGCAATCTGCAGGATGGTCCAGGCGGTGCGGGCGATCAGTCGCAGGTCATACCACAGAGACATCTGTCGAACGTAGATCACATCCAGAGCCAGCTTGATGGGGAGTAACCGGCGGACATAGGCAGTTTCGGGATCTCCGTCGTCAACAAGTTGTTCACCATGGGTATAGAAATGGACGCTGCCGGGGCAGGTGAGTCCGGGGAGGACGGTGAGGGTTTCGTGGCCCAGCTGATCGTAGTGATCGGCCACGATTTTGGGGTCTTCCGGCCGCGGCCCAACAATGGACATCTCACCACGGAGCACATTCCACAGCTGCGGCAGTTCATCAATTTTGAGTGCTCGGAGCAGACGTCCGAGCGGGAAGACACGGGCATCGCTGCTGGAAGTAATCACGCTGCCCTGCGTATTCGCCACGTGCATGGTACGGAACTTGAACATGGTGAATGGAACGCCGTGGCGACCGATTCGACGGGCCCGATAGAGCACCGGCCCTGGACTGCTCAGACGCACCGCGACGGCAGCAGCGGCGAGCAGAGGCGAGAGCACGAGCAGGGCCAGAGCGGAAGCCGTGACGTCGAAGAGGCGTTTCATGGGAACGGGCGATGAGAGCAGGGCAGTTGGTGGATCGAAAGATCAGTCACTTCCGCAGTGTCATCGAAATCCCGCAGCGGGTCCAGATGATTTGCAGCTCAGGTGCTGTCAGTTCTGCCGGGCAGGTTGATCTTCGGCGGGGCGGGCCGGGGAATGATCTGTTCGGCCTCGTTTAACATTTCCCGGAGCTGCTGACCAAGAAAAGCTGCGGCAATGGCACACTGCTGAAAATTGGTGTGAGTGGAAGCGTGCCACGCGTCCTTGCGAAACTGTTCCGCAGCCTCCTCGAGCTTTCCGATCTTCTTGCGGATCGTACGGAAATAGGCGACGGGGTCGTTGACCTGAGTTTCGACGGCGCGAAAGACGTCGAAGATCGTCCGCGCCATTTCGTTCAGCTCCGGAAAATCCTCGACCTCATCACAGTGCTTGATAAACGTCCGAATCATCCAGCCGTGAGCCATGATGTTCTGGCTCCGCTGAACCAGCAACTCAAGTTTCGCGCGGTCGGCCGACGGAGCAGCGTCAGCAGCAGGAGCAGCGTGTTCGGAGGGGACTGGGTCGGACATGGCTGGAGGCTGCAGGATGGATTTGTAAGCAGATGGCTGGAGGCTGCAGGGCCGGACATAGTTTACCGCCAACCGTCTCCAGTCTCCAGCCTCTCGTCTGCCTTATGTCTCTGCAGCCTTCGGGCTGGCGCGAACGACGATGCGGTTACCGGCGACTTCCACAACATCCACAGTCACACCGACGTCAATCCAGCCACCTTCACTCACGACGTTGACATAGCGATCACCGAACTGGACGCGACCGGAGGGGCGGAGGCTGGAAAGGGTCACGCCGGATTCGCCGAGCACAATTGGGCCACCTCCACCCTGTGCGGCGAGCAGAGCGGGGTTCAGCCGCGGGCCTTCGTACCCGGGGGTCCCTGGGGGGGCAAGGATCAGGCGATTGAAGAAGGGAATCGAGGGCAGGAAGCGATTGAGCAGGATGGCAGCGACCACCACAGTCATAACGGCTCCGAGTATGGAAGTCAGGCTGTTAACCGTCTCCTCGAAGGCCCTCGTTGTGGAGATGCCTGAGAATGTCTGGCTGGCCATCACGAGGGACGCGAGGGTCAGCAGAATGCCGGAGACGCCGAAAACACCGAAGCCCGGGATCAGAAACATTTCCACGGCGAGCAACCCCAGTCCAAGCAGGAACAGCACGAGCTCGAGGGAGCCGGCAGTACCACCCAGAAAGCGGCTCCAGAAAAACAGCGAGAAGCAGATCAGCGAGGGAATTGCGAACAGCCCGGACGGCATGTGGGCCTCGATATACACTCCGAGGATTCCGATGGTGACGAGCAGGAACGCACCAAAGCTGGAATTCAGAAAGGCCACAAGTCCGTCCACCCAGGTTTTCTGAACGGGCGGCAGGAGCACTTCGGGGGGCAGGCCCAGTCGCTGACGCAGCTCGGTGAGATCCTGGCACGGCGGTTCCGCCAATCGCAGTTCGCTGGCGCGGCGGCCTCCGAGCGTGAGCAGCACTCCTTTGCGGGTTTCGGGAACGAGCGGACCTTTGACCCACTCTTCGGCCTGTGCCTGCAGCTCAGGGTCGCTCATCCATGTCATCGCTCCAGTCTTTTTGCTGGTTGCCTGGAAGACCTCGAGGTCCCGATCGATCATGGCCTGCAGCAGCGCGGGAGGGCGACCGCGTTTACGGGCCAGAGTGGCGGCGAATTCCAGAAATGGGCTGACGATTTTTTCCGGGGCCCGTTCGAACTGGCCTCCCGGAGCAATCTGGCCGATGACTCCGATATCGCCAATCTGAGCATCCGGATGGAGGACCACCTGTTCACAGCCGAAGGCAATCAGTGCACCTCCGCTGAGTGCCCGCCGGGGAATCCACGCGACCGTCTGCATTTCTTCAGGCGGGATATCTGAAAGCTGCAGCGCGAGGTCCTCGGCGATTTCCTTGGAGCCACCAGGGGAATCAATTTCCACAATCAGCACACCGACCTTTTCAGCCCGGGCCCTGCGGATTTCACGGCGGGCGAAGTCGCCCATGGCCATGCCAATCGCACCGTGAATCTGAATCAGGCGAGCGGAGCGAGGAGTGGCGGTGGAATTTTCGCGAAGCGCTTCCTGGGGCAGCCGCAGCAGGGCAGCGACCTCCGGACGATTCTTCGCCGAACGCTGCGCCAGAATCCCAAAGCGAACGCAGTCATCGGCTGTGAGCTGGGCCGGATTGCCGGACTCACGAATGATGGCGGCCTCAAGTATTTCGACAGGCTGCTGGCGGAGTGCCTGCAGTTCATCTCCGGCGAGGAATCGCGTTTGTTCTGCACCAGCCGCATCCCGGACCCGTACACGGTACAGACCCGACGCATTATCCAGCATCGCTCGGATGATGCCGCGCGACAAACCCGGATTGCGGCGGCTGTCCGCCAGCGTCAGGTAGAACGGCTGATCATCGGCGGCAAGCGGCTGACCACGCCCCAGATCGCCCAGAGAAGCTTCGGGATGCAGAATGATCTCGTGACAGGCCAGCGCGATGGCAGCATGGTTGCCGCTGGTCGGAGCGGGGATCCAGGCGGCGAGCCGCACTGCGGAGTATTCGGCCGACATCAGCAGGTTCAGCAGATCGCGGACCAGCCCGGGGCGACTGGAGCCTGAAGGAATTTCCAGCACAAGCACTGCCGGACGGGATTCGGCGGCGGCGCGATCGCGGAGTGACACAAGGGTGTTCTGGAGGCCTGTGAGGGAACTTTCGGTGAGTGGAGCGGGGAGTGTCAGGAAGCGTCCGAACGGTACCGGTGCCGCCGCAGGCGCCCCAGCACCGGCCTCGTCCGCCATCCCCGTGGCGCAACAGAGGCAGAACAGGGCTGTGAAGAGCACGGCCAGGCGAGTCAGGAGCGGCCCGAAACGCCGACTGCAGGGCAACATGGCGGAATTCCTTCGCTGGGGAGGAAGCTGATAATGGCTGGTGCAAGTATACGTCACTGGCTGTTGTGATCCAGGGCAGGAAACGCGGGTCTATCCGCAGGATCTCAACGCAGACAGCGCTGGAGCGGATGAACCAACCTGCGGAAAAAGCACCGGCCACGCAGGAATTTTCTGCAGCCCGCACGAATCTCCCGCATCTGGGGGCATTTCGGTATAACTTTTGCTCTCTTTACTGCCGGATTTCATTCATCCCGGCACTCGTGGTAAGATACACGAAGTGTTCCGCAGGAAATGGCGAATTTTGCTGCAGCCTGGCTCCGGGCAGGTAGTTAAGTCATGGTCGGTTTCCCGATGACACAGTGGCAGGACCATAAATCGAAGGAGGACCTGATGCGCGGACACAGTATTCGACAAAACAGCAGGCGAGACGGCTTTACCCTGATTGAGCTGCTCGTGGTGATTGCGATCATCGCCGTGCTGATTGGGCTGTTGCTGCCTGCGGTACAGCAGGCACGTTCGGCCGCGCGGATGTCTCAGTGCAGCAACAACCTCAGACAGCTGGCAATTGGGCTGCACAATTTCCACGACGCACACCAGCGACTTCCGCCAGCCCGACTGGTGCTCTACCGCCGCGAAGCCGTAGTCAACAACCGCGGCGGTGAACCGGGACTGGACGAACCTTCATGGCTCGCCCACCTGCTTCCCTACGTTGAGCAGAACAATCTTGCTCAGCA
>JBEAUF010000430.1:0-16297 GCA_041161565.1 Planctomycetota bacterium
ATTGTTGGGCTGGGTGGAGTCAGACGTGGACGGAGTCCGCGGCACCGGTGAGTAAATCCCTGTGTTTTGTCCGCATCGGTTCGACATATTCGGCGATCAGGGCATCGACCTGTTCGGGGGCGCGACCGACGAATCGTGCGGCGTCGAGTGTTCCTGTGAGGTTAACGGAGTGGAAGGCGGCGTCGGCCTGGAGGCGTTCGATGAGGTCATTGGGGCGTCCTTCGCGTTTGACCTGTTCGGCGGCGGCCTGGCTGTGTGTGCGGATGACTTCGTGGAGTTCCTGGCGGTCGCCGCCGGCCTGGACGCCGGCCATCAGGATTTCCTCGGTGGCCATAAACGGCAGCTCGGCCTGCAGCTGTGCAGCGATGACTTTGGGGTAGACGACCATACCGTCTGTAATGTTGCGGTAGAGGATCAGGCAGGCGTCGGTGGCGAGGAAGGCCTGTGGGAGCGCGAGTCGGCGGATGGCGCTGTCATCGAGCGATCGTTCGAGCCACTGGGTGGCCATCGTCGCGTCAACTCCGGCCTGCTGGCTGCTGACGAAGCGAGCCAGTGAGCACATGCGTTCGCTGCGCATGGGATTGCGTTTGTAGGCCATGGCCGACGAGCCGATCTGGGATTTTTCGAAGGGTTCTTCGACTTCCTTGCGGTGCTGGAGGATGCGGATGTCGTTGCCGGCCTTGTGGCAGGACTGTGCAAGTCCATTGAGGAAGCTCATCACCTGCGAATCGGACTTGCGGGAATAGGTTTGTCCGGTGACAGCGTGGGCAGCGGAGAAGCCCATGCGGGCGGTGACCATGCGATCAAGCGTTTCCACTTTGGCATGGTCACCGTGGAACAGCGTCAGGAAGGAGGCCTGTGTTCCGGTGGTGCCTTTGACGCCGCGGAAGCGGAGCGTCTGGAGGCGGTGTTCGAGTTCTTCGAGGTCGAGGAGCAGGTCCCAGCACCAGAGTGCTGCGCGTTTGCCAACGGTGGTGGGCTGAGCTGGCTGCAGGTGGGTGAAGCCAAGGCAGGGCAGGCTGCGCCAGGCGGCGGCAAAGCGTGCCAGCTGATCAATGACCTGCACCAGACGTTTGCGGAGCAGCAGGAGGCTGTCGCGCATGAGGATCAGTTCGGAGTTATCGGTGACGTAGCAGCTGGTGGCGCCCAGGTGGATGATGGGGCGAGCGGCGGGAATCTGGTCGCCCCACGCATAGACGTGGGCCATCACATCGTGCCGCAGCTGACGCTCGTAGCGGTCCGCGACAGTGAAATCAATCTGGTCGACCGTGGCCTGCATCTGCTGGATCTGTTCGGCCGTGATGGCCAGTCCGAGTTCACGCTGGCATTCGGCGAGTGCGATCCAGAGCCTGCGCCAGGTGGAATGGCGATTGCGAGCCGACCAGATTGCGGCCATATCGCGGGACGCATAGCGGGTGATGAGCGGGTTCTCGTAGAATTCGGTGGACATGGAACTGTTTCCAGTGGCTGGCTCCCGCCGGCACTCTTTGAAAGACGAGCACACAGCGGGGATCGGAGGCAGGGGTTCGGGGATTGGAGACTGAGCGGGATCAGGACTGAGTGGTGCGGAATCGCATGGTGAGGAAGTCCCAGTCGGGGTTTTGTTTCTGGCAGTGCAGGGCTTCCCATTCGGACTGGAAGAGCACTGCACGCTGACCGTACTGGTCAATGACTTCGCGGGCAGAGGACAGCAGCTGCAGTTCGCGGCTGGAGGTGGTTTTGGGGACCACCCAGCGAGCGACCTTGTAGTTCAGCCAGCGGACTTCCGTTTCGGTATCGTATTCGGACTGCAGCCTGAACCGGACGACGTCGAACTGGAGTTCACCGACGGCGGCGAGGACGGTCTGGCGAACGGCCGTGTTGGGGGTCTGGAAGACCTGGATGGCGCCTTCTTCGAGGAGCTGGGAGAGGCCGCGTTCGAATTGTTTGCGGCGACCGGTGTCGGTACAGACCATGGTGGCGAAGAATTCCGGCGAGAACTGGGGGAGCGGTTCGAAGGCGACCGGGGGGCCTTCGCAGATGGTGTCTCCGAGCAGAAATTCGCCGGGGTTAACCAGTCCGATGATGTCACCCGGGAAGGCTTCGTCCATCGTCTCGCGTTCCTGCCCGAAGAGCTTATGGGCACGTTTGATGCGAATGCGTCGGCCGGTGCGGGGATGGAAGACTTCCATGTCGCGTCGGAAGAGTCCTGAGCAGACACGGACGAATGCGATGCGGTCGCGGTGTCGCGGGTCGAGATTGGCCTGAATCTTGAAGACGAACCCGGAGAATTCCGGGCGGGTTGCGGGAATCGGCCCGGTTTCGCTGATGCGATCGCGGGGTGGAGGGCAGTATTTGAGGAAGCCGCGCAGGAACTGTTCCACCCCGTAGTTGGTGAGTGCACTGCCGAAGAAGACGGGCGTGATTTCACCTTTGAGAAACCGGGAGTGGTCCCAGGCGGCGCCGGCTTCGGCCAGCAGTTCGACTTCTTCCTGAGCCTGGGGCACGATGCCGTCGGGCATGGATGCGGCGGAGATTTCGGCCAGCGGCTGAATGCGGGCCGCGATGCGATGGACGTTGTCCCGAGTTTCGAAGATGCAGGCATCGCGAGTATCCAGCTGGATCACGCCGCGGAAGTCAAATCCCGTGCCCAGGGGCCAGTTCACGGGCACCGGGACGATCCCCAGTTTGGTTTCGATGTCTTCCAGCAATTCGAGGGTGGCTTTGCCGGGCCGGTCCACCTTGTTGACAAACGTGATCACCGGGATCTTTCGCAGCCGACAGACGTTGAACAGCTTTTCCGTCTGGCTTTCGACGCCGTTGGCAAGGTCGAGAACCATCACGGCGCAGTCAGCGGCGACCAGCGTTCGGTACGTGTCTTCGCTGAAGTCCTTGTGTCCGGGCGTATCCAGCAGGTTGATCTGCACGCCGTCGAATTCAAACGCCAGCACCGTGGAACTGACGGAAATTCCGCGCTGACGTTCCAGCTCCATCCAGTCTGATGTGGCTCCCCGCTGGTTCTTGCGGCCGCGTACAGCCCCCGCCGCTTCGATGCAGCCACCGTAGAGCAGCAGCTTTTCCGTGAGCGTGGTTTTGCCCGCGTCAGGGTGCGAAATAATAGCAAATGTACGCCGACGAGAGGCTTCGCGGGCGACGACAGGGTCGGAGACAGTCATTGCGGGCAAAATTCAGGGTTAGGGCAGAGATCCGAGTCGTTTCGTACGCAGGGCAAAGTCCGGTATCGGCAAAAGGCAGAATTGTACAGCAAAACCGGAGTCAGTGGGGGGGAATCGAGGAAATTTGTTGGAACCCGGCCGCCACCCCACACTCCGCACCGCCTCCCGTCCTTCCCGGAAGGCAATGCAGATCGCTCCGGCTGGCCTGCAGCGGGTTGTTCAGTTATTATTCTGAGCCATCTTCAGCGGCACCTGCTCCCACGCCGTCCGCCCCTTCCACAACTCTCCGGAACACCCCCGTGAAAGCTTCCCTGCTCCCCGCCTTCGCTCTGCTCTGCAACCTCCTGCTGGCCGGCTGTGCGTCAGAAACGCCCGGCACGTGGAAGCAGCCCAAAGTCGAGGCCGAGGTGAGTCAGCGGCTGGAACTCAGCAGCATCTCCCTCACGCCGACCGCCGGTGGCTACGAAGGCACCGGCACGGCGCAGGATGGCGAGACCTACAAGCTGAAGATTACCCAGGATGCAGCCAAAGGCCGGCTGGATTATTCCGCGGAGGGTGATCGCGGTTCGGAAGAAGACGGCTTTATCGAGCTGAAGTGACTGCGGCGGCAATTTTTTGCAGCAGCTCGTCGTCAACCACGGCCCCTTTGGGCAGCAGCTTGATGCGTTCTGCGACTGCGGCAGTAAAATTGTCGTCATGTGGAATTCCCAGGCACTGCAGTCTGTGAGCCACCGCGCGGCGACCGCTGTGCCGCCCAAGCACCAGACTGATTTCACCGCCGCCCACGGTCTCCGGACGAAACGGCAGGTAGGTGTCGGGGTTTTTCAGCAGTCCATCCTGATGGATGCCCGCTTCCGTCGCAAAAATATTGGCGCCGCCCACAGGTTTCATCCGCGGAATCATCACGCCCGTCAGCTCGGCCACCAGCTGGCAGAGTGGTGCGAGTCGCGTGGTGTCGATGCGATGCGTTCGGCCGTACTGGTCTGAATGCAGCGTAAGCGCCATGACGACTTCTTCAAGCGACGCATTTCCAGCGCGTTCGCCGATTCCGTTGACCGTGCACTGCACCACGTTCGCTCCCTCAGCGATCGCCGCAAGGGTGTTGGCCACGGCCAATCCAAGGTCGTTGTGAAAGTGCACTGCGAGCAGGGCGCGATCAAGATTGGGGACACTATCCTGAACAGCCCGAATAAAGCCGCGAGCCTTTTCCGGTGTCAGTAGCCCGACTGTGTCCGGAAACCCAATCGTCGTGGCTCCCGCATCAATCGCCTCACGGTAGCACTGACAAAGAAAATCAATCTCAGTGCGGCTGGCATCTTCCGGACTGAACGCAACGATGCGGAATTTTTCGGTTGCGTAACTCACCGTGTCGGTGATGATTCTGAGGATTTCCGCGCGACTTTTCTGGAGCTTGTATTGTCGATGCAGCGGACTGGTTCCGCAGAACAGGCTGACGCCGCGTTTATGCACCGGGTTGCCGTGGAGCGCTTCGTCTGCTGCGTCCACGTCGCTGCGAACCGTGCGGCAGAGGCCGGTGAGTACTGGTCCGGTCACCGTACCGATCATCAGACGAATCGCTTCGACATCGGCCGCGGAGCTGGCCGGGAAACCAGCATCCAGCGAGTGTACTCCGGCCTGTTCGAGGGCTTTGGCGATGCGGAGCTTTTCGTGGGGCTCCAGCGTTGCCCCCGGCATCTGTTCGCCATCCCGCAGCGTCGTGTCGCTGAACAGCACCACTCCACTCCGCTTGTGCCGACGAATGATGGCTTCGCGAATGCGATCCTGCAGACGGGCCGAGAGTCGCTGCCAGGGAGAGTTTTTCATGCCAGGACAGCTCCGGAAACTGACTGCTGGAGAAATTCGTGGAATCGGTCGGCCACCGCGGCCCGGATCCCGCGGTCAAACCGCAGAATTACTTATCGTCCCCGGAAGGCTGAGACCCGGATCCCCGCGATCGACCTTTTCCACCTCGCCGACCTGTCCGTTTGTTTCCGCCCGCAGAATCGCCAAGAGACGAACGGCGTCGCAGCATGTGGTGATAATGCTGAGCAAAGCGGTGGGCTTCGTCCCGCACATACTGCAGCAGCCGCAACGCCCACGCATGGCGACTCAGCCGAATCGGCTCGGACTCGCCTGGCAAATAGATTTCCTCCTCACGCTTCGCCAGCGAAACCGTTCGCGGTGGCGTGATACCCAGCAGCTGAAACGTTTCCATCACGGCATTCAGCTGTCCCTTGCCGCCATCGATCATCAGCAGATCCGGAAAAGCTTCACCGTCGTCCGACAAGCGACGAAAACGCCGCGTAATCACTTCGCGCATCGAAGCAAAGTCATCCACGCCCTCCACCGTACGAATCTGAAACCGCTTGTATCCCGGTTTGAACGGCAGGCCGTCGATGAACTGCACCAGACTGGCAACTGTGTCGCTGCCCTGCAGATGTGCAATGTCGACGCCCTCGATGCGACGCGGCACCTCAGCCAGACCCAGCACTTTCTTAAGCCCTGCAAGACCTTTACGCGGGTCCGTGTAAAACACCTCCGGCTGCGCGTGACTTTCAAGATCCCCCCGCAGATTCAGATTTTCCAGGGCCTTGATCTCATCGCGAATGCGAGCTGCCTTCTCAAACTTGAGCTCCCGCGAAGCCTGCTTCATGTCCGCTTCCAGCTCCTTCAGCAGGCCGGAACGGCCACCGTCAAGAAACAGCCGCAGCCTGCGAATATCCTCCCGATAGTCCTCCCGACTGATCCGCAGATTGCAGGGAGCGGTGCACTGGTTGATGGATGCCAGCAGGCAGGGGCGAAACCAGCGCCAGCGTTCGTCGTGCTCTTCGATATCCAGACTGCAGGTGCGAAAACGGAAAATTTTCTGCAGCACCGCAATCGTGCCTCGCAACTGACCGGCACTGGTGAATGGCCCGTACAGCTTCACCCCGCTCGTCTCCGGCTGCCGAGTAAATTCCACCCGCGGAAAATCTTCGCGAGTCGTAATCTGCAGGTAGGGAAACGTTTTGTCATCCTTCAGCAGGCTGTTGTAACGCGGCTGAATGTCCTTGATCAGACGCGCCTCCATCAGCAGCGCATCCACCTCGCTCTCGGCCTCAATGTAATCCAGGTCCGCGATTTCAGTGACGAGTTCAGCAGTGCGGCGGTCAACTTCCGCTGCCGCCGTGAAGTAGCTGGACGCACGATTCCGCAGATTCACAGCCTTCCCTACGTAAATCACTCGACCCTGCGAGTCCTTCATCAGGTAAACACCAGGGGTTGTGGGGAATTTTCTGACCTTTTCCTTTGGGGAAAACAGGGAGTCGGCCTCCGCGTCCGGCCTCGGCACACCATCCAAATCACCCGTCATCCACTCCGCTCCTGTTGTAATTCCGCACGCAAATCTGCTCTGTCCCCCCCATTTTAGGGCGGTCGCGGAACTTCCGATCGCCGGACATTCCCAATTTTTGCAATTCCCCGGTCCGCGGGCAGGGATCCACTAACCAATCCTGAAACTGGTGTATTTTTCGGGTCTCCCCTGATTGCATTTCGCAAGCTTTCTCGTAGCTTAACTGCAGGGACAGGGGTAACGGAACGGGGGGTTCCGTCGTTTGTGCCCTGCTGTCACCGTCTTTTGAAAGGCTGGGTCTCATGAAATTCGTTCGTTCTCTCGGCATGCTGGTGCTGCTGGCATGTGTTTCCGTTACCCTCGGCTGTACCGGCGGCGAACAGGCCGGCGGCGGTGCACCGGCTGGCGGCGAAGCCGCTGGTTCAGTGACCGGTGGTGGTGCTCCTGCTGCTCCTGCCGAAGCGCCGGCTGAAGCTCCTGCTGCTCCCGCAGAAGCCCCTGCCGAAGCGCCGGCAGAAGCCCCCGCTGCTCCTGCTGAAGCTCCGGCAGAAGCCCCCAAAGAAGGCGCCTCCGAAGAAGCCCCTAAGTAGTCAAACTGCGATTCGGGCAAACCTCGGACACACGTCCACAGGTCCGCCCCCTCAGCAAACATCCAGCGCCCGGTCGTTCCGCGACCGGGCGTTTTTTATTCGGGCCTGACAAGCAACGGCAGGCTCTGCACATCGCAACCCGGCATCGATTCACTCAGCCGCGGGCCTTCAAAGTCCACCAGCTCTGCTGCACCCCACAGCCCTGAACCCCCGTCCGCAAATTCCAGATCTGCATACAGCAGCTGCGGGTTGGGGACCTGAGCTTCGGGCAGAGCGGCCGGTTGCCCCAGATTTCTGTCGATATACACCGCTGGCTCCGTTTCCGGGGGGACCACCGCCGGGATGCCTCCGGAATCAGGCTCCGCGGAAAGCCGCACCTGCATGGCCGCCGATGTCCAGCCCTCGGCTGGTCGCACCCTGACAACGGCCATCCGTGGTTCAAACGCTGATTCCTCACAGATCAGCTCAGCAACCAGCTGCTGCGGACCGTCCCTGCCACCGTCATGAACAACAAAGTCCGCCACGCTAAAACCGAACCGCTGCGTGACATGGCTCAGCTGTGCTGTCCAGGCTGTGCGTTCGGCATCCGCAACTTCGCAGAGCATCCCGCCGCCGCGGCAGGCAAACAGGACGTTTTGCAGTGCCAGTAATCGTGGGGGCTGATTCATGGCCAGCCCGTACCCTCCACCGGCGAACACGGAATGCCGAACTGCGATTTCTCCGCCACGAAAACCAGGTGGCTCATACCACGAAACACCGGAGAATTCATCGGCTGCCGATGGGGACTGGACAACGCAGTCCTCAAGCGTCAGCGAACGACTCTGAATCGCGGCCAGTTGCGTGGCAGGTTTGGCCCCGGTATCCACGGTGCCCCCCGAACCCTGCTGCTGAATCTGCAGGCCCTGCAACGTCACTGTTTCTGCCTGGAGGATCCAGGGGCGGTCGGGGCGGACAAGAATCACAGCACAGCCCCGTCCTGCGGATTCAATCCTCAGCGGTCCGCGGACCCGCAGCGTGTCTGCCAGCCAGACTTGCCCGGCTTCCAGACGGATCACTCCGGAAGAATCCGGAGCGGGCAGGGGGGCTGGTGATGCCGAGCGTCTCCGCAGGGCTTCGAGTTCGGTTTCGCCCGCGGCTGGCAGAGCGGCAGTGATGCGGGATTCCGGGATGCGTCTGAGTGCCAGCGTAAGCAGTTCAGGGCGCAGCCAGCTCAGCGTTCCCACTGCAGCCAGCGCGCAGCCGGCCAGCAGCACTGAAAGACGCTTGAACGAAGTCCCCCGGCGAATTCGCGGGATACGGGCGGCAGCCTGACGCTGCCGACGATCCGGCAATTCCCTCGCAATTCTTCGCAGGCTCCCCAGTCCCGCGGGGGCCGCCGCTGTCCACGCGTGCGCCAGTTCCAAGATCCGTGCAGGCCGCAGCTCCGGCAGCCGCCGCGTCATTGACACCAGCAGTCGCGCCATCCACTCCGGGCAGTCAGGCACGAGTCCGCGGACATCCGGCAGATCGTGATCGCGAAGCCACAGCATTCTGCGGACGGGATCGGCTGCTGCGACCGGTGGCCGCGCGGTGAGCAATTGCCACAGCAGGCAACCGGCCGCATGCAGTTCGCTGCGCACATCAGCCGGGCGCGTACTTCCCAGCAGTTCCGGAGCAAACCCCTCGCACTGTCGCAGTGAGAGTGGCTGGCCCGCCGTGGGCCGCAGCTCACCCAGCCTTCGCGAAAACGGATCAACCAGCACGATCCGGCCTGCGGGCGTCAAACGCAGGTTTCTCAGCACAACTTCGCCATGCAGCAGCCCCGCCGCTTCAAACCATGCCAGAGCCTGCAGCAGTTCTCGCCCGGCCTCAGCAACAGCCCCCCACGGGAGACGACCTCCACGCACCAACAGTTCGGAAAAATCCCATCCAGGAATCCACGCTGTTGCCAGCCACGCATTGTTGGCAGATTTCTGGCCATCGGCGATAGTCGGCAGAACAACATTGCGTGGTGGCCTCGCTCCGGCACGCTGCACAGCGTCCAGCAGCCCTGAAATTCTCTCCCCCGTCACCGCGACCTGACGGAGCACCTGCAGCGCGCGTGCGGCGGGATCATATGCCAGAAAAGTCTGCCGGCCGAGGGGTTCACGGAGCAGCCGACCGCCGACGATCAGCCGACCAGGCTGCTCCAGCTGGAGCTGCGCTGCCTGCCAGGGTGTCAGCAGCTGTCGCTGCACCAGCGCATCCAGCCAGACCGAATCAAAATCCGGCAGGTCCCGAGCCAGCTCCCGGACGAGGGGTTCACAATCACCCCACCGCGCGTACGCATCCAGGCCCTGATCATGCAGCAGATCAGTCAGGCGGCTGGAAGGACGTCGCTTTCCCTGGCGTGTCAACAAAAATCCCCGCTCCCTCGGGTGTTTTTCGTGGAACCTCAATCACCCTGCCGCAATTCTGGCAGAAACTGCCGAAATGGGAAAGGGATCTCCGCGGGCAGTTCTGGTGTGACCACTACGGCCGTTCTCTGCGTCTGAGTCCGCTGATCGAATTCCGAGTTTTTGGCTGAATGTTCAGGATGCGGCAAATTCTGCCGCTGCGCGAGGCGATACAGACGATAACTGCCGGTTTGCACGTTGCGTTCCGGCCCTGTACCGATTTGCGGTTTGTGAGCGGGAGTGGCGGGATTTCGTTGGGGAGGTACCAGCTTTGAACGGCATAAATCAGACAACTATTCAGCGACATTCGGCGTCGGAAGTTCGCGCGTTTCGCCAGTATCTCTGGCTGAGTATTTTGATGGGTCTGGGAGTCGTCTTCTTCGGCATTCAGCTGCTGGTGGTCGGTCCGCTCAAGGGGCGGCTTGACCGGATCCAGACCCGCCTCGAAAAGTCCGAATCCAGCATGAATCGGCTGGTTGCCAGCGGCAGCACAGCCGGGAAAACCAATGACCTGCTCACCAGCCTCAACCAGCAGGCCGGTCACCTCGCAGGTCTGCGCGGCAGCCTCGCAGAAATTCGGGCGCTGCACGATTCGGTGAAGCAGGAAGGTACGGCGGCTGCCGAAGCCATGACCGCTGTGGAACAGATCGCACAGGTGCAGGACCGTCTGATCGCCGGAAAAGACCGCACCACTGCCGCTGGTGAACAGCTGGCGGCCATGGAAGCACTCCAGCAGGCGATCCTCGACGGTGCTGAAGGAACCGAAGTGGCCGACGCCTCGCTGCAGGGAATTGTGGCACTTCAGAACCGCCTGATTGCTTCGTCCGGCAACTATGAGCAGGCCAGCGAGGGCGCTGCCCGCATGGCTGATCTGGCTCAGCGGGTGATTGCCGAAAGCGATGACGTGGCCGCGGCTGCCGAGAAGTTCAACCAGTTCGTGGGACTTCGCGACAGTGTGGTGGCTGCCTCCGAAAAACTGCCTGACGCACAGGCCGGCATTCAGGGGTTGGCTGCCCTGCGGACAGATGTGCTGGGCGCTTCCGAACAGCTGCAGGCATCTCTGGACAATGCGCGTCAGCTGAACGAACTCAATGCAATGCTCAGCGGTGAAGCCGAACGCATTGCCACCGCCCGACAGAACCTGCAGGCCCTGCTCACCATCCAGCAGCAGCTGGCAACTGCCACCGAGCAGGTGACAGCAGCCGTGCAGAACTTCGAGATTCTCAATGAGTTCCAGGAGGAAGTGTCGCTGCACATTCGTTCGCTGGAAGCGCTGCGACGGACGCTGCTGGAAATCGCCATGATGGAAACCACGATCGGTCGCGTCGCACGCACCATTGAACCACTCACCCAGATCGGCAACCTCCGCCGACTTGGCGATGAAGAAGTTCGGGAAGCTGCCCGCGTAATCCTTGATCGACGCATGAATCGCTTCTCGCAGGCAGATTCGACAACCGTCAGCGAAGTACCGGCCGGCGATGATGCTGTGGAAGCTGACCTCAAGCCGGCCGCCGCGGAGGACTCTCCGGTGCCGGAACCTCGTGACGCTGAGGTGCCTGGCCCCTGACGTACGAGTCCCCCCGTACACCGCACGAAAAAAGCCCCGGACTGGCTGCTGCCTGTCCGGGGCTTTTGTGTTCAGAGTGCCGTTAGCTCACTCAGTTCAATCAGTTTCCAAATCCGTTGCCGCCAAGGCTCCAGAGGAAGTTGAACTGAATCAGGTTCAGGAACACGTTGCCGATTTCTTCGTCGAGCGTGTACTGCAGAACAATCACGTCCTTCGGCTGGATCAGGATTCGTTCTGAGGGACTTGTCAGGGCCTTGTTCAGGTCGACCTTGATTGCGATCTGGTCGCCGCAGGCAAGTTCGCGGATGATGATGGCTTTGGATGGCTGGCAGTACTGCATGCCGCCACCACCGCCTCGACCACCACCACCACCGCCGCCACCTCCCATGGCTCCGACTCCGGTGCCGATGCTGCCCAGTGGGCCGCGTGCGAGAGCGATGGCAGCAAGAATATCGAGATCCTTGTCACGCGGCAGTGGGTACTCGCCGCCTCCCAGAACCCCCGCCGTGAAGAATGTCTCTTCGTCGCGGCTGCGGATGATCACGATATCACCTTCGTCCAGAATCACGTCTTCCTGAGCGAACTGCGGAGGGTACGCGGGGTTGAACCGCAGCGGGATCCGCGTGACGTTCGGAGGATCAGGAATCGGAGCTTCGCTGCAGAAGCAGGGATCTTCACAATCGGACTGGCAGACCTGCGACAAAATGGCGTCTGCATCCACTCCGGACTGATACAGCCCCCGGTAGATCATGATCTCATTCTTCGCATCAGTGCCGGGCATACCGCCGGTTTCACTGAGAGCATGCAGCACGTCGTTTTCGTAGGCGGGCAGGTCGACCACCTTGCCTGTACCGCGTTTTGAGACGCCCTGCTGTCCGCCTGCTTCTTCGCGGATCACCATCACGCGGACCTTCCGCTTCTGAATCAGAGTGACGATAATGTTCTCTTCACCCTCCTTCAGAATGGGTTCCGGGTAGATATATGCCATGCGAATGGCATTGGTGGCTTCCACGATCGACATGCCGTTAACACTGATGGCATCGACGATCGGCAGAGCGATCGTGCCATCCTCACGAATGGGCACCGGATAGCCCACAGCAGGTGGACGGTTTCCGTCCTCAGGGTAGTGCACCGGTGGCAGCTGCTCTTCGTCCCCAAGCACACCCTTGATGTAGATACCAAGGACATCGCCGGGTCCGAGCAGATAGGTTTCCGGTGGGTCCTGCCGCAGCCGCAGCAGGGAAATATCCTTGTACTTATCCTTGGAATCCGCCGCCAGCAGATCTGCCGGCACTCTTGATGCCGGGATGGCATCAATGTTGCGGTTGGAGAAGCAGCCGGTCTGCAGCAGGCAGGTGCAAACCATAATGGCCGTTAAACCGCAAACTGAGTTCGAGCGACGATTGCCAGCCCGCCTGACTTTCATGTGCACAGTCATATTCAGGTAACCTCCAACGGGTTTGTTTCAGCTTAAATCGCCCGAATCAGTTGTTTTCCACGCCCGTACCGCCGCCGCGAGTCAGCCCGTCAAGCACCGAGGATGCGGAGCTTCCAGGCAGCATCGGCAGGTCACTGGCACTTCCCAGATCCTCGCCTTCCGGTGCCGGCAACATCTCCTCTTCAGCCCCGGGCTCACCTGTCTGCTGCTCGAAGCTCTCCATGTTCACCGGGGCCCTGCGAGTCATCAGGTTCTGGCGGGCTGTTGGCGAAATCGGCAGCTCACTCAGATTCGCCATGCCGTCCTGATGTGCTGCGAGGGCGCCATGCGAATAACCGTCGAACCAGGCGTTGATCTTCTCACGACCGGATGGTGTCTCGTAGCAGGGCTTCCAGTAGCACCGCGGTGGGAGCGTGGGCTGACAGCCCTGTCCGCCACCCACGACGTTGCGATAACCCGCCTTGAATCCCGTCGCGAAATCCATGGGATGGTCGAGGTCGTCGTAACACCACGACCACTCGCCCCACGCTTTCTGCGCGAGAATTCCGTTGCGAATGCTTGTTTCCGTCTGTATCACGTAGTCATGCAGGCTGCTGCAGCCGGTTGCAGTCATCAGCAATGCGGCCAGCAGAAATCCTGCTGTCTGGCGAATCATGGTTCTGTCCCCCTCGAACTGTCTCGTGTTCACGCACGACCGCAGCCGAATTCGACCCCGGTCCCTGCCTCCCCCAATCGACAAATCAGATCACTTCACGCCGCGGGCCAGAGACGCCGCGGCCGACTCTCGTACTTCCTCAGATGCGTCTTCTGCAGACAGCTTCTCAAGACGACTGACGGCTTCAGCCGGCAGCGGTCTGAAATCACTCAGCGTCAGGGCGGCCGCAACACGCACGTCAGCGTGAGCACTCTCCAGCAACCCGGTTAACAGCTGCACACACTCCTCACGACAGCTCATCCCGGAGAAATGTCGCAGGGTTGTTAAACCCTGAACCTGCACCGCCGGCTCGCAACCCGGCAGCAGCTTCACAAGATTGGCGGCCGTGGAGGAATTCACAGTGCTGTGCTGCAGCTGGGAGTCAACAACGGCCAGCAGCAGACAGACGTCATCCGTTGACCCGCCGGACTCCTCAAGTGCTCCGGTCACCAGCGGGTCGTTTCCGTCGCACTCACCCAGAAGCGCGGCCGCCAAACAGCGAGTCTCTGCAGCGTCACCCGATCGCAGTGCCTCAATCAGCAGTGACGTGTTTTCCGACGGCGATTCGGCTGCCGTCAGCACGTCCTCCAGTTTCACACCCGGTGCAGCAGCGGCCGGCTCCGGAAAAGTAGCCTCAGGAGCCGAAGGCAACACGGGAGTCGCCTCGGCCGGAGGTGCTGTCGGAGAGGTGCCTGCAGGAGCGGCAGCCGGAGCCGGTGTCGGACTCGGAGCCGTGGCTTGAGCTTGAGCCGGAGTCGGACTCGGAGCCGGACTCGGAGTCGCGGTCGAGCCTGAAGTTGGATTCTTCGTCGGAGTTGTGGCTGCTGGAGCAGCCGGCTGGGTGACCGCCGGGCTTGTTGGCGGCTGAACAGGCTGGCTATCACCTGCCACGGTCTTCAGCCGGGAAACCGGTTTGATAGGCTGCTGAGCAGCGGCGGCGGCAGTCGGGTTCGAGGCCGGGGTCGGAGCCGGCGTTGCAGCGGAGGGTGTGGTGGCGGATGCAGGCGGTGCTGCGGGACGAGCGGCTGCGGTGGCCGCAGTGGCAGACGGCTTCACCACAGCACTCGGCGTCCGGTATGCAACGGCCGGCGTTTCAGCCGGGGCCCCCATGGGGCGAAATGGCCTGCCGGTGGCAGCCACCGCCGCCGGTTGCGGTGAACGGCGACGAACCTGAACATCGGACAATAGTTGGCGAGCTTCTGCGCTGCGGCCGTTCTTCTTCAATGCACCACGATACATCGCCTCGGCACGGTCAAGCTTGCCCTGCTCCTCAAACATCCGGCCAATGGCCACCATACGGTCGGATGACGACTGGCGAACGGCTTGCTTTGGCCGCTGATCCGAGACCAGCACGCTGGCGGCTGAGCAGCCAAATGCTGAGGCTGTAACCAGCCCGCCGAGTAATAATACCACAGGCTTCCGAAAATACATTTCTGCATCCCCCGTGACCACTCGACAATGCAGCCCACCTGCAGGTCGCATCCCCTGAGTGCAACGCCTTCCCCCGAAGGCGGTTAACAGATGTCAGTGCCTGTAGTCCGAACGTCTGATTCGTCCGGCACCACCGTCAATCGCATAACGGCAGACACTTCCCCTTTGTTTCATCGGATTCCTACAACTCCGGACGTTGATGCTTTTTGCAAATTCCGCATTCATGCAATAACCTGACCACAAAGCAGAGGATTTTTCTGGACTTCACTGAATTTCACTGGACCCTGCATGTACCGCAGCCTCGACCCGGAAAAGACAATTAGTACTCTTCATACCCTGAACAACCGGATTGAAGAGCGTTTTCCGCAGGCCAGCCTTGGCTGCGTCTGCCGCGAAGTGCTCTCCATTGCTCGCGAAACTCACTCGCGGGTGCAGTGGGCCGGAGGCAGTCTGTTGTGGATTCGGCTGGCCGCTCTGTTCGTCGTGGGCATCGGACTCGGCTGCATCCTCTGGGGCATCCGATACGTCCGCATTCAGGGAAATCCCGGTCTGGAAGAGCTTGATGCCGGTGCCAATGCGGCTGTACTGCTGGGAGCTTCCATCTTCTTTTTGTTTTCGCTGGAATCCCGCATCAAACGCCACCGGATCCTCACAGCTCTGCACGAGCTGCGGTCCATCTCGCACGTCATTGACATGCACCAGCTCACCAAGGATCCCAGCCAGCTTGTGATTCCGCTCAACCGGCGCACCGCGTCCTCGCCCCAGCGATCGCTGACACCGTTCCAGCTCGTTCGCTACCTGGACTACTGCAGCGAACTGCTCTCCCTCGTTGGCAAACTCGCCGCCCTCTACGCTCAAAGCACCTCTGACGCCGTAGTGCTTCAGGCAGTTAACGACATCGAACAACTCACAAATGGGCTGTCCCGCAAAATCTGGCAAAAGATCATGATGCTCGACAACGACCTCTGCGACGAAGCCGCAGCAGCAGTTGAACCCGGCGTCCAGCCCTGATCGTTTCGCCTCCGCCGCCTGCACGGTTCGGCAAATTCCGCCAGGCAAGGCAAACTGGCCGGGCAGACCGCCACCGCATGAACCGCTGGGCGGCAGCCCGCGGGCAAAGTGTCGTGGCAACGCCCCGCTAACGCCGCGGACAGCGCTTGAGCCGCAGGGCGGCAGCCCGCGGGTAAAGTGCCCTGGCGACGCACCGCTGACGCCACGGCCAGGGGCCGCGCACCAAGGTGCGGAATCACAACCGGGGGCTGCCGCCACGCTTGAGCCGCAGGGCGGCAGCCCGCGGGTAAAGAATCCCACCTACGCGCTGCTTACGCCGCCGGCACGGCGGGCCCCAAGGTGCCAAAACGCAACCGGGGGCTTCCGCCCGCCCGCTCAATCGCGGGCAAACGCGCTCCGGGCTGAAAGAGGCGAACAATAATCGATCGGGAGCACTTACTTTCCGGCCGCCTTTGGAATTGGACGGCGAAGATCCTGATCTCAATTTCTGCCTCCCCCACCTCCCCACCTCTCACTTCTCACTTCTCACCTCTCACTTCTCACTTCTCACTTCTCACTTCTCACCTCTCCCACCCTCGCTCTCGCCCTCCTGCCGCACACCTGCTTTTTCAATATGTGTCAGAGCACTTTAAGGCCACTGGGCGGTGCTCCCAATGGCATTGGGAT
>JBEAUF010000443.1:0-21811 GCA_041161565.1 Planctomycetota bacterium
CGCCGGGGTTCAGGGGTCCGCTGGCCTTTTCAAAATCTGCGATGTGGGCGGGGGTGAGTGGGGGGGAACGGGGCAGGTCGGAGTTTGGCTGAGGGTCGGCGAGATTGCGGACATCGATCACGCGGGCCGTCCCGCAGGTCCAGTCGAGCGGTACCTCGTCGACAGTGCGGTTGCTGGTGCCACGCGGGCCCCATCGCTGTTCGAACTCCGCCAGCCAGCCGCGGACTTCCGGCGAGTATTCAATCTCCTGGCCAGCCGATGGAAGACTGAACGCGGGGGGAACCAGGTGGGTGCCGGTCGTTGCATCCATGAGGTGAGTGTGGTGCCAGAGGTCGAGATCCGGCGAGTAGAGGAAGTCAACTTTGACATAAGTCTGTCGATGCCTGCCCGTGCGGCTGCCGGGGTTGGTGAGTGGCAGTTTCATATCGAGTACCGGGGAAAGATCCACGGCGCGGCGGTTTCGCATGCCGTCAATCAGCTTTTGCGGGAGCGTGCCGCCGGTAATGGCGAAGGCGCGGGTTTCGGAGTACATGCCGTCCTTGTGGCGGGGCGAGAGCATGATGTAGAAGGCCCCAGTCGGAGGCAGGCTGGCGAAATTGGTGGCCCCCTCCGTCCAGATCATGCCATGCCGCAGTCCCGCGTAGTGCGTGGGTTCGGCGAGATTTGGCAAAGGCCCCATACTGGCGCTGTCGGTGCCCAGCGTGAGTACTCCGCGGGTGGCCAGGAACTCCATGGTTTCCGGGCCCGGATCAGGGTAGCCCGGAGCGAGGCGATCAACGACATCGGCGATGTATCGATGACCCTCGGGCAACGGTCGGTAATAGCGGTCGGAATAGCCACTGTGGAAGAGCACAACGTCTCCGAATCGCAGCCGACGATACTGCTGTTCGAAACGCTCAATGTCGGCTGGCTGTACGAGCGGGCTGACGCCGTTGGGGGCTTTGTCCAGCAGGTGCTTACAGTCGACGATGCAGGCTTCTCCACCGAACTGCCATGGCTCAATGACGTGAGTCCATGCCAGTCCGAATGGGCCTGATTTTTCACGTTTGAGCTCAGGACGCAGGACGGAGTGGGGAGGAACATCCATCTGCGTGCCTGTGTTACCGTCCATCAGCAGCACATCGAGGTTGAAGGGGCTTTGGGGGCCGATTGCGAGTTCGGTGATTCGCTGGAAGCGTGGGAATGGTGCAGTCGGCCAGGTCGCCGGGTAGTCAGGTGATACCAGCAGCGAACAGTCTGTGAAGCGGGAAACTTCGGGGTTCTGAGCAGGCAGCGGGGGGCTGAAGAGGGCGACGCAGCAGCCGGCGGCAAAGATGGTGAGCGAGCGTGTGAGCGGCGAGAGCCGGGGGCTGCGAATGGCAGACATCATGGTGGGGTCTCCGAACACGGGGAGCGACCAGCGGGGCATGGGAAGGCTCGGGGCATCATGGATTGCGGAGCTGAGGAATTCAAGACAGCGGGTGATTCCGTTGTTCCGCGATTTTTTTCCTGCAGGCGTCTTCATTGGACCCGGGAACCGGCAACTCCTACAATCGCCCACAGGTTCACCCGAATAATCCATTGATCCATTTTTCCTCGGCAGCCAGCCTACCTGTTTCAGCAGAACGGAGTGGTGAGTGACAACCGCGGGTTCTCATTACACTGTGCTTGCCCGCCGCTTTCGGCCCCAGGCATTTGACGAAGTGGTGGGGCAGGAGCACGTCGCGCGGGCGCTCAGAAATGCCATCCGTGCCGGCCGGGTAGCGCACGCCTACATGTTCACCGGCGCTCGCGGTGTTGGTAAAACATCCACCGCTCGAATCCTCGCCAAAGCCCTCAACTGCCCCCATGTGGTGGACGGGGTGCCCTGCAACGAATGCGAAATCTGCCAGGGGATTTCAGCCGGCAACGACGTGGATGTGCTGGAAATCGACGGCGCATCCAATCGCGGTATCGATGACATTCGGTCGCTGCGGGCCAATGTCGGCGTGCGCTCCATGCGAACACAGTTCAAAGTCTACATCATCGACGAAGTGCACATGCTGACTCGGGAGGCGTTCAACGCGCTTCTAAAGACTCTGGAAGAACCGCCGCCGAACGTCAAGTTCGTGTTTTGCACCACTGAGCCCAATAAAGTACCGGACACAATCCTGTCACGTTGCCAGCGATTTGACTTTTCGAGCATCGCCGAGACGTCCATTGCCGACCGACTGCGTCAGATTGCGAAGATTGAGGGCTACGAAGTCTCCGAAGATGCTCTGGAACTCGTTTCCCGCCGGGCCAGGGGTTCAATGCGCGACAGTCAGTCGCTCTTTGATCAGCTGCTGGCCTTCAGTGACGGCACTGTTTCTGCCGACGACGTGCATCGCATGCTCGGGACAGCCAGCGATGATCGTCTGCTGGAACTGTTCACGGCGATCGTTGAACACCGGCCGGGAGAAGTCCTAAGTCTGCTGGATGCCTGCTTCACGGCAGGTGTGCAGCCAGGCGAATTCATGGATCAGGTCATCGGTTGTGTGAGAGACATCATGGTGGTGCTCTCCGGAGGCACCAATGTGCAGCTGTGCGCGGTTGGCTCTCGGCACCGCAGCGAGCTGCTCGCCCACGGCCAAAAACTCGGTATGCACACCGTCATGGCTGCGTTTCAGATCCTGTCCGATGCGAAGACGCGAATGTTTCGCAGTACCTTCGCCCGCACTGTGCTGGAGATGGCACTTGTTCAGCTGAGTCTTCTCGAAAACCTCAGCGCCATCAGCGACCTGCTCTCGGGGCGTCTGCCAGCCCTCGCCGAAACCACTGCGAACGGTGAAGCCCCCGCGGAAAAAAAAAACTCTGACGAGTCCCGGCTGACTGCTGATTTGTCGCAGATCCGGCGGGAGGAAGCTGCCGCAGCCATCACCCGGGAAGATTCGCCTGCAGTCACCACTCCGCCGGTCGGTGGTGTTGCAACCGCGGTGACGAGCCCAGGGGCCGGCTTCGAAGCCGGCACTGCCACCGCACCCGCTCCCCGGCAGGTTCAGCAGTCTTCGGATGTCCCAGTGTCTGCTCCGCTCCCGACTGAGCCTGATTCGACGCCGTTGCCATCGCAGCCGACGCCTGCCTCAGCCGTGCTCACCAGGGACCGGGTTGACAAACTCCTCCCGGAACTCATTCGTGCCTGCGGCCTGACCATCGCTGCCGGATTGAAGATGGTGCGGGAGGTGCAGCTGACAGGACCGGCGCGTCTGGAGTTATTTCTTGAGGATACAGCCGACTTCGCGCGCAGGGTGCTGGATCTGCCCGAGAACCGTGCACGAATTGAGCAGGAGGTGCTGAAGCTGACCGGCTGCAGTGCCGCGATCGGGCTGCGTCTGGTTCGCGGAGAACGCCCTGCTGCAGGGACACAGGAGTCTGAGTCGCCGCCAGGCTCCAGGTCTGTCGGCGGTTCGCGGAATGCTGCGGCAGGCGTGGGCGTTGCGGCGGAGCCTGCGGCTGGCGCAGGATCCGCGCCGGCTGGGCGAAATTCGGCCGGTGGCACATCGGCAAATCGTCGTGCTACGGCTGCAGCAGCCGAGTCGCCGGCAGTAAATCTGCTGGGCGACGTCGATCCGACTCGCGATGCCTTTGTGCAGCAGGTCGTGGATGCGTTCGGGGCCACGGTGGTAAAGGTCACTAAAGCTCCGGTGATACGCGCCGGAGCGGCAGCGGAGCAGGAAGTGACGGCAGTTTGAGTCCGTTTGAAAAGGTCATCAGGGAGCAGGTGTATGTTTGAGGGGTTGAAGAACCTGGCCGGTATGGCAAACATGGCGCGGCAGGCGGGCGATCTGCAGAAAAAAGTCGCAGAACTCAAGGAACGTATTGGCCGGATGGAGGTTGAGGGCTACGGCGGTGGCGATGCCGTGCTTGTTCGCATGTCCGGTGATTTTCGAGTGCTGAGCGTTCAGATTCACCAGTGGTTGGTTGAGGCCCGCAATCAGGCACTCCTGCAGCAGCTCACGCAGGAGGCCTTCAATTCGGCAATGCAGCGAGCACGTGATCTCGCGGCGGAAGAAATGGCGAAGCTCGCGGAAGAAATGGATATGCCCGGGATGAAGGACGCCTTCAGCAGGCTTGGATTCGGCTGAGATCGTCCCCAACAGGATCATTCAGGATGAGCAGGCAGAAGCAGGAACCCTCCGAACACCCCTATGGGCCGGCGGTTGGTCGTTTGATTGACGAATTCGCAAAGTTACCTGGTATTGGCAGGAAATCCGCGGAGCGGCTGGCGAATTACATCCTTTCGTGTCCGGCTGGCGATGCGCAGGGGCTGGCGGATGCCATTCGTGACGTGCGGACCACGGTCCGGCGGTGTTCCGTGTGTTTCAACCTGACCGAGGAGCCGGTCTGCAGGATTTGCCGGGACCCACGGCGGGATCAGCAGAGCGTGTGTGTGGTTGAGCAGCCGAAGGACGTTGTGGCGCTGGAAGCCTCCGGCGCCTGGGGCGGCCTGTATCACGTGCTCGGTGGCCGCATTGCACCTCTGGAAGGCATCGGGCCCGAAGATCTGACCATTCATCAGCTTGTGCATCGCATTCGCAAACTGGGAATTCGTGAGGTGGTGATGGCCACAAATCCAACGCTTGAAGGCGATGGAACGGCACTGTTCATCACCAATCTGCTGCAAAATGACCCCGTGCGAATTACTCGACTGGCTCGTGGAATTGCGTCGGGCAGCGTGCTGGAGTTTGCCAACCGTGAAATGCTCGCCGACGCCCTCCGCGGTCGCCAGAACTTCTGAAACGCGAAGCCGCGGCTGAGGCACGGTCAACAACAAACCTGGGATTAGCATCGCCCCATGAGTTCTCTTCAATCCAACCACTCCGGTGCCCGGCCCGGCCAGGACACTCCTTCCGGAATCTTTCGGCTGCCATCCAGTCTCCGTGTGGCTGCTGCCGCGAGGCTGTTCGACCCGGTGGGGCGGGAACTGGAGGCGGAGTCGATCACTGTCCGGATTCGCTGGTTCGGATTGTGTGTGGGGGCATTATATGTGAATTTCGGTTCTCAGAGCGGCAGTCCGCGGGAACTCAACGCGATGCTCGCACTGGGGGCCGCCTACGCCCTCGTGGATACTCTGGCCAGCTGGCGCGGCAAACTTCTGCTCACCAACTACCGCCTTGGCATATCGGTGATGGAGGCGCTGTTTATTGGGCTGCTGTGTCATTTTGACGAGGGTCTGAGCAGTCCGTTTCGGTTCTACTATTTTCTGTCGCTGCTGGTGTGCGCCATTCGTCATTCCCCGTCGCTCACATTTTCCACCTTCTGCCTGCATTCAATCAGTTACATTCTGCTGGGACTGCTGGGCGAGCGGGTGCAGGGGGCGTCAATGGTAAGCCCGGAACAACGCCATCATCAGGTGGTGACGGTGCTGCTGACGCTCGTATTTCTGGGCTGGGCCGCATGGGCCATCATCTCACTCACCGGACTGCTCAAGAAATCCGGCCAGCGTCTGGCTCTGCTGAATGAAGAACTCAAATCCAACCAGCAGCATCTGGAACGCCGAATCGCTACTCGGACGCGTGAGTTGCAGGAATCGCAGGCAATGCTGGTGCAGCAGGAGAAGCAGGCGGCCTTCGGTCTGCTGGCAGCCGGGATCGCTCACGAAGTCGGCAATCCGCTGGCTTCCATCAGCTCGATTGTGCAGATGCTGGGGCGGAAGAACACGGACGAATACGTCCGTGAGCGACTGGAGCTGGTGGACGGGCAGCTTCAGCGAATCCAGAGGACGCTGCGGGAGCTGACAACGTTCAGCCGACCGGCAAATCAGCAGTTGTCTTCGGTGGATGTGCACGCGGCGATCAACGACGCGCTCAACATCGCGAAGTACTACAAGCGCTGGAAAGGCAAATCCGCAACCACTCGATTTGCTGCCGGTCTGCCAAATATTCGCACAGTTTACGATCAGCTGGTGCAGGTGATGCTGAACCTGATCCTGAATGCTCTGGATGCGATGTCCGAAGGAGCTTCGATGGAGATTTCCACGGAGCTGATTCCTGCGGAGGGAAGTCTTCCGGAGCGGGTTGGGATTCGAGTGCGGGATGAAGGGCACGGGATTTCATCACAGGCACAGAAGCAGATTTTTCAGGCTTACTTCACGACCAAGGATCACGGCACTGGGCTCGGGTTGTTTGTCTGCCGGCACATCACCCGTCATTCGCTGGGGGGGGATATCGAGCTGGTGCAGTCGGATTCGCGGGGGACGGAATTTCTGGTAACAGTTCCAGCTCGCCGCAGCTGAAAGCGGCCGGTTTGACCGCATTGCTGCGCTTCCTGCGGGTGGCTGGAGTCCGGCGGCTGATCTGCTACAATCACTCGACCCTGTTGAGAATTCTAAACGGCTTGTCGGGAAACGTGTTGCGCCGTTTCAAAAGTGTTCTGAAAGCGGCATCTCCGGGCAGGTTGGGTCACAAGGAGCAGTGCATTGTCAACTGACAGTACTCAGAATGATTCCGGGGCTCTCTCCGATCCTCGCGTCCTGCGGACGGATATCCAGGCAGAGATGCGGACAAGTTATCTGACTTACGCGATGAGCGTAATCATCAGTCGTGCGCTGCCGGATGTTCGGGATGGACTGAAGCCCTCCCAGAGAAGAATTCTGGTGGCGATGAACGACCTGAGCCTCAGTCCCGGCTCCGGCAGAAAAAAATGTGCCAAGATTGCCGGTGACACCAGTGGCAACTACCACCCGCACGGCGAGCAGGCCATTTACCCGGCCCTTGTTCGCATGGCTCAGGACTGGGTCATGCGCGAAGTGCTCATCGACAAGCAGGGAAACTTCGGATCGCTCGCCGGGCTTCCCCCCGCTGCCATGCGTTACACCGAAGCACGCTTGTCCCAGGCTTCCGCAGAGATGATGCGGGACATCGACCGCGAGACCGTCGACTTCGTGCCGACTTACGACAATGATCGGCTCGAGCCCGTTGTGCTTCCGGCGCGGTTTCCGAACCTCCTGGTGAATGGTTCCAGTGGTATCGCGGTGGGCATGGCAACCAGCATTCCGCCGCACAATATGGCGGAAGTCTGCGAGGCGGTGATTCGGGTTATTGACAATCCGGACGCTGGCCTGGAAGAGATACTTGAGGTTCTTCCGGGGCCCGATTTTCCCACGGGAGGCATCATTTGCGGCACGCTCGGGATTCGGCAGGCCTACCTCACCGGCCGCTCAACTCTCACGCTCCGCTCCCGAACGCACTTCGAAACGGAAAAGAACTCCGACGTCATCGTCGTTACTGAAATTCCCTACATGGAGACTCGGGACCGCATCCGCGAAAAGCTCGAAGTACTTGTGGCGGAAGAGCGCATCAAGGGCATCTCGCGAATCGTGGACCTCACCGATCGCAACGTGCCACCGTGGCAGGTGCGCCTGCACATCGTGCTGAAACGCGACGCCGACCGTGATGTCGTCCTCAATCAGCTCTTCGAATATTCGCCGCTGCAATCCACCGTCAGCGTTATCCTGCTGGCTCTCGATGGTAATCGTCCCCAGCTGATGACCCTGCGGATGCTGCTGGATGCCTTCATTCGTCATCGTGTGGACGTGATCCGTCGCCGCACGGAATTTCTCCTGCGGGAAGCCCGCAAACGCAAGCACACCGTCGAAGGGCTGCTGCTGGCGCAGACCGATATCGACCGCGTGATCCAGACAATTCGCCAGGCGTCCAGCCGAGCTGCGGCAAAAGAGTCGCTGCAGCAGATCGGCGTGCCCGCACCGCTTGTCGCAAGGGCTCTTGGTGATCTCGGCTTTGCAGCCTTCACAGCCGAAAATGGTGAGGCGGCGGAATATTTTCTGTCGCCCAATCAGGCCGAAGCCATTGTCTCCATGCAGCTGGGTTCACTCGCCGGGCTCGAACGCGAAAAGCTGGCCGCTGAATACCAGACGCTTCTGCAGAACATCGCCGAATACCTGCGTCTGCTCTCCGACGAAGCTCACCTGCGTGCGCTCGTGCGCAGCGACATGGAAGAACTGCGGGCACGCTTCCCGGATAAACGCCGCACAACAATTTCCGAGGAGGAACTGGGTGATTACGACAAAGAGGCTCTGATTGCCGAACAGCCCATGGTCGTAACGCTCTCCCAGCGCGGCTACATCAAACGCACTCCGCTTGACGTCTACGAAGCCCAGCATCGCGGTGGCAAGGGCATTAAAGGGGCTGCAACGGATGAAGAGGATCCGATCGCCCACTTGTTCGTGTCCAGCACCCACGATTACCTGCTGTTTTTCACCGATCGCGGTCGCGTGCATTGGCTTAAGGTCTACGACCTGCCGCTTCAGCCTCGCACCGGAAAAGGTCGAGCACTCGCCAATCTGATTACGCTGGAAGAAGGCGAAGGCATCGCCAACTGCTTCAATGTCCGCCATTTCCCCGACGATCAGTATCTCGTCATCGCAACTCGACAGGGTATCATCAAGAAAACATCGCTTTCCGCGTACGGCCGTCCGATGAAGGGGGGCATCATTGCCATTCGGCTGGATGACGGGGACGCGCTGGTGGACGTCCGCATCGTTTCCGGTGATCAGGATCTCGTACTTTCCACCTCCGGTGGGATGGCCATTCGTTTCAACCACGAAGATGCCCGTCCCATGGGCCGCGCCACTCGAGGCGTCAAAGGGATCACGCTTACTCGCGGCGAAACTGTTGTTGGTATGGTCGTGGCCGATTCCGAACGCACACTGCTGAGCATCTGTGAACTGGGCTACGGAAAACGAACACCATTTGGCCCGGCTGAGGCCGCACCGGACGAAACTCCGGCCTCCGACGACGGCTCAATGCTGGTGGCCGAGGAAGGTGTTGGCGAAGAGGCAGCGGAGGAGTCGGGCGAAGATGCGACTCCGGGCAGCAACATGAAATATCGACGTCAGCGACGTGGCGGCAAGGGGCTGAGAGATATCAAGACCACAGCTCGTAACGGTCGCGTTGTCGACGTGCTTTCGGTGAGTGACGACGATCAGGTGCTGATGGTGACATCCCGCGGCAAGATCCAGCGTATCCGCGCGGCTGACATTAACACCATTGGACGCAATACCCAGGGTGTTCGCATTATTCGGCTCGACGACGGTGATTCGCTGGTTTCCTGTGCCGTCATTCCGGGAGATTCCATCGAAGAAGCCGCAGCCCGCGCGGCGCAGGCGGCTGCTCAGGCCACCCCCCCTGCGACTGCTCTGCCCGCTCCCCCCGCCGATGATGCTGGGTGATGGGCATGCAGAGTTGTTGTATGGGAAGTGTCGCAGCACCAAATAGCAGGCTCCGCGGGTTTGATGCGCGCCAGGCTTCCGTTCGATTAAACTGATCGCTGCTGGATAAGTTGCATCCTGTGTTGCCTGCCTGCTTTTCCCGGGAATCTTGTTCTCTGCAGGGCTCTGAAATCATGGACGTTCCCACACATCTCAGCCAATGGTCTCAACGTTCTGCGGATCAGGCGATTGGATATCTGATGCAGCAGGCTGTGGAGAATCCCGGCTGCATTTCTCTGGCAGCCGGATTGGTGGATGAACGGTCGTTGCCGACAGGATTGGTTCGCGAAGCTGTCGACGGACTGCTGGCTGATACTGATTCCGGCCGACGACTCCTGCAGTATGGCACAACGCAGGGGCCGGAGCCGTTGCGGCGGATTTACCGCAACTATCTCGCGGAACTGGAGGGGCGCAGTGACGGGCTTGCGGACCTCCCTCTGTCCCGGCTGATGCTCACCACCGGATCACAGCAGCTGCTGTCGCTGGTTGTGCAGGCGCTGTTTGATCCCGGCGATATCTGTCTGGCCGCCGCACCGACTTATTTTGTGTTTTTGGGAGTTCTTCAGGCTGCCGGTGCGGAGGTGATTCCGGTTGAGGCTGACGGCAATGGCATGCGCCCGCAGGCGCTCAGGGCTGCCCTTGCCCGTTTGCACTCGGAAGGCCGACTGGGGCGAGTCAGGTTGATCTATGTGGTGAGTGATTTTGAGAATCCGAGCGGTGTCAGCGTTTCTGCAGAACGGCGTAGTGAACTGCTGGAACTGGCGGAGTCATGGTCGCGGGAATCACGGATTTATCTGCTTGAAGATGCTGCCTACCGCGAATTGCGTTACGACGGCAACGCACCACCCAGCATCTGGTCACTGGATCATTCCCGCAAGACCGTCATTTTGGCTCAGACTTTCTCCAAGAGTTTTTCACCTGGGATTCGTGTGGGTTTCGGGGTGCTCCCGGAGACGCTTGTCAAGCCGGTTTCGGACCTCAAGGGCAACGAGGATTTTGGTTCCGCCCACCTGAACCAGCACATTGTTGCTCGAGTATTGCGTGACGGCAGCTATCGTCGGCATGTTGAGTCGGTTGTGGCAAGCTATCGGAGCAAGCGTGACGCCATGCTCAGAGCGATCGACCTCGAATTCGCCGGACTTCCGGGCGTGACGTGGGTGCGTCCCGAGGGCGGCATGTACGTCTGGATGCGGCTCCCGCCGATCATTCGAACGGGTTTCGACAGCGAGCTCTTCCAGCAGGCTGTGCGAGTGGACCGTGTGATGTATGTTCCGGGAGAATTGTGTTATCCGGCAACGTGGCTGGATCGTCCGCGGTGTGAGATGCGGCTGAGTTTTGGCGTGCAGTCTGAAGCGGGGATCGAGGAGGGGATTCGGCGTCTGGCGAGTGCTGTGCGTGCAGTGATCGAGCGGATTTCCGGTTCTGACAGGGATTGACGGAATGAATTGCGGCAGCTGGCAGCCGGCCTGTTCGCTGAGTGTTCTGAAGATCCGCGCTGAAATGCTGCGGTCGATTCGTGAATTTTTCGCAGTTCGCGGTTATCTGGAAGTGGAGACACCCTGTCTTTCCCAGGACGTGGTGCTCGATGCGTGGATCGAACCCTTTCGGGTATCAGGTGTTGGTGGAGAGCCCGATCGATATCTGCAGACATCCCCGGAGGCTTTCATGAAGCGACTGCTGGCAGCCGGGAGTGGAAACATCTATCAGGTGGCGAGGGTTTTTCGGCGGGGTGAATTCGGCGAGCGGCACAATCCGGAATTCACCATGGTGGAATGGTATGGGATTGGTGACAGCTGGGAGGCTCAGGTGTCCTTCACCGAAGAGCTTGTGCGCTGTTGTCTTGGATCCGTGCAGGGATTGAGCGGCGGTTGTGTGCCGACCTGGCCCCGTTCGAGTTTCCCGAAGCTGACCTATGCAGAAGCATTTGAGCGAGCTTTGGGACTGAATGTGTATCTGGCGACCGACGATGAGTTAAAGAGGGCAGCCGAAAGTGCCGGGGTGGTGCTCCCCGAAGGTGACTGTACCCTGCAGCGTGATGATCTGTTGAACATGATGCTCGGTTTGGTGATCGAGCCCGGGTTGGGTGGATGCCGCGGCGAAGAGACTCCTGTGTTTCTCTGTGATTATCCCCCCAGCCAGGCTGCTCTGGCAGTGGTTGCGGAAACAGTTCCTCCGGTGGCAAGACGCTTTGAGCTCTACGTGCGCGGACTGGAGTTGTGCAATGGCTACCAGGAACTGACGGACGCTGATGAATTGCTGCGGCGTGAGCAGCGGCAGCAGGGAATTCGCAGTTCGTGTTCGCACTCCCTGGCAGACGCTCTGCCGGGCGCGCCACGGCTGCGTGACGCCATGTTTGCAGGACTGCCGCCCTGCTCCGGAGTGGCTCTCGGATTTGATCGTTTGGTGATGCTGGCAACAGGAGCCGAGGCGATTCAGGACGTTCTGCCCTTCCCTGCCGACCGTGCATGAAAAGGTTTTACACACATCATGTTTTCCGGGGCAGTTTCAGCCGTGGATCATTCCTGTCTGAATGGCTGGAAAGGGCGTCAGGAACGGGGCACGTGTTGTATTGAAGTGGCGGGCTACTTGTCTTCTGGGGTGATCAGCATCCAGCAGAGCCGACTGCGATCGGCGGTTTTGTGGAGGTGCTGGAGGAGATCGGAGAGTGAGGGTTCAAAATTGATCGTGCGGGTTTTGCGGCCATCGTTGATGCGAATAGGGCGTGCCGGATCGAACCCCGGGAAATCGGGTGAGAAGCAAATATTGAAGTCGCCCGGGGCGGCTGTGACACGGAGCAGATTGCGTTCGCTGAACCGGGCGGTGAGCGTAGCGGGGCGAAACCCGTCAGAGTCCGGTTCAGAGGGTTGATCGAGTTGTGCGAACTGGCTGGGCAGCTGTTCGATCTGTATCCAGCCCCAGTCGGTGTCGGTGGAGCGGAGCAGTCTTGCATGGACCTGTTCGGGGAACCTCTCCCGGCGGTGCAGATTCATCCAGCGGAAAATGTCATCGACTTCCTCGTAAAAGCTTTCAGCGCCGCGATTTGGGTATTTGATAAACATGACGTCGAAGTTGATGGGAATTTCATCGCCGCGACGAAAGAGTTTTGCGGCGAGCAGCTGCATGCGTTCGAACCAGAGGGGATGGACGTCGCCCAGCACGATGTACCACGGTTTCTGGATGGCGTTGCCAGCTGTCCACTGGATGTGTTTGCGCCCTGTACTGCTGATGGTGGCAACACCGGCGAAGATGTGGGGGTGGGAGCAGATGAGGTCCATGGCAGCATCGCCACCGAGTCCGTGTCCGGCGACGAATAGGCGATCGTCGTCAATGCGAAGTCCGAGTTTCAGTTTGCGGAGGAAATTGAGGAAACGGTGGTGCTGTTCAGCCGACGCCTGCCATGTGGAATCCGCCGGACTTCCCGGAAGTTCGATTCGGGGAACAGCAACGATCCAGCCATGCATAGCGGCCTGGGCCTGCCACCACTGGAGCCAGACTGCCGGATCGGTGCCGGGTTGCGGGAACGCAATTAACAGGGGCCACGCACGCGTTTCATGGTACTCGGGCGGGACGATTCCGATGGCTCCGAATGACTCAGCGTCGGGCTCGAGTGAGAATGCCTGGCCGGAGTCATTCTGCGCGGCTGCCAGTGGAATTGGGGCAGGTGACGGGAGCAGATTGATCAGGGCTGCAGCGCGTTCGATTGTCAGCGGGGTGATTTGGGTGAGTTGATCGGTGAGGTTACTTTGTTCGAGTGCGGAATCAGGGCTGGCTGACAGGAAGTCAAGCAGCAGTTGCCTGGCTTCGGTGATTTGCAGGGTATCCGGGAGCGACTGCAGGGTCTGATCGGTTCCCATCAGCCATCCGGAGAGTGCGATGGCAAGTTGTTCTTCGGGTGTGGGACGGTCAGCAGCCGGCTGGGTCTGGACGAGCTCAAAAGCGGCCATCCGGGAGAGGGAGTCCGGGTCAAGTTCGGCGAGAGCAGACCGTACCGCGTCGAGTGCTGAGTTGCGGATGTCGGGATCAGCAATTTCAGCTGCGAGGGCTGGCAGGGATTGCCTGAGCCGTTCGATTCGCATGTTGATTTCGTCATAGTTGCGAACGATCTGCTCGACACGAACTATCGTTTCGGGAGTCAGGTCAGATTTCGGGTGCAGGCGAGCTCCGTTTGATGCGAGCTGATGTTGTCCGGCTGCACTTCGCTCTTCCAGGGCTTTCGTAATCCGCACAGCGAGTTGTTCTCGCACCTGTTGAATTTGTTGGGTGGCGCGGTCCTGCAGCTGTGGAAAGTCGGTGGCGACGGTCTGCAGCAGCAGGCCCGCTTCCGGGAGCCGGTCGGCCAGCATCAGGATCCTGGCCAGTTCGAGTCGGCGAGTGGGATTGGCGGCATAGTCCTCTGCCTGGCTGACCAGGCTCAGCAGGTGTTGTCGGGGAATCGCATCGATCTGCACTGCATATTCCCAGTCGTGCGACGTGCTTGTCACAACGGCGTACAGTTCGTTGACAGCGGAGATGGCTGCGGTGACATCGCGGGACTCACCATTAGCTCGCAGCACACGACCACGAGCAAACCCGAGTTCATCAAAGGTCGACAACTGGGGCAGGATGGGTGGACGTGGCTCACGTCGTTGTTTGGCGCGGGGAATGGCGAAGGATTGAGCGGGCCATGCGGCGACATCGGGGACTGGTGGATCGGCGCGGCGTTTGGGGACGTGGATTTCGCGCGCACCCTGCTGGATCTGCCACATCAGTAGTTTTTGTTCGGTGCGGTCGACGGCGCGGCCACTGGCAGGAGTCGGGGCGAGCGTGGTGGCGGTTGAAACCATGCCGCTAAGCAGCAGTCCGTTTCTGAGTCGAACAGCGGCGGCCTGCGGTTTCTCTCGCTCGATGGGGAGAATGCGAATTTCGCCGGGCGGCTGATCAGGTTCATCAGCTCGGGACGCACGGCAGACGCAAAGTGCGGATATGATGGCGAACAGCAGCAGTGGTGCAGCAGGCCCGGGCTGCATCAGTCCCTGCAGGCCAGCGAGTTTCGTCGATGGAATCCGAAGGGAAGACGCGCGGTCTTCGAGAGATTCCTGAAACCAGTGCATTGCATCTGTCTCCGTGTCGACGCCTTTTGGGGTGCGTTCCATGCATTGGCATGAATGGTAGCGAGGGCGGACAGCGGGTGCGAGCGCGAGCTCACCCAGGCCGCCAGCTAACCGGGCGGCCTGGGTGGCAGCGGCGTGTTTTCAGATTACTTCTGGAAGAAGTCGGTGGGACCCCGCAGCGTGTAGTAAGGGTACTGGTAAAGTGCCGGCGGCATGTTTTCAGGTGGATACATCAATCCATCGGGCACGGAGTACGTGTGGAAATTGCGGTGCACCGGCACAAAAGGCAGGTTGCAATTCCCCTGAGCATGGGTTCCGGGTGGGCAGTAACCGCCGCTCGCGAGGTGCGACCCATGGCCGCCCTGACAATGGGGGCATGGTGCGGAAGTGGGGCCTGAGGCCCACTCGCCGGGCCCCTGGCCGCGAATCTCCGGCGTTGTGGAGGCGCATCCGGACAGGAGCAGACAAAACGCTGATGACAAAAGAACGGCGACAGTTGTTCGCTGCATAAATTGGTTCCCCCCCGGAAATATTGCCGGCTGCCCGCAGTGCAGTTTCCACGGTGTGCGGCACAAACCTTGAGAGTGTTATCGGCAGTTCATTCGTTGAATCCAGCAGGATCCCTCCAACTGATGCCCGAAATTTGCGGAAATCCGGAAGATCTTGCGAAATCGGAGGGGGCGGCATACAGTCCGCCGGGCTGTTGACGGGTTGTCTGAACGGCTGCTTTAGATTTGGAGTGTTGCTGTGCAATTGGCTGCTTCCACACGAAGTCTGTGGGATCTTTCCTTCCCCGAGGCCTGCCTTCAACTGCAGGAGCTGGGATTCGACAGTGTGGAAATCTGTCTCGATGAGCGGTTCGACCAGCTGAAACCTTCAAAAGTGATTGGCGACCCTGAGTCGGTCGCTTTGCAAATGAAGGATGCGTCCAGACTGGCTGCGTCGAGCGTTTTCCTGGAGGGCGAGAATGACCGGTCGACCTTCGAGGGCGTGGTCAATCTCGCAAGGCACCTCCGCGTTGCTCAGCTCACCATCGAATCCTCACCCAGAGGTACACCCTTCAACACGGAAGTGGACCGGCTTCGAGAATGTCAGGGCATCTGTCATAAAGCAGGTGTGCGCCTGGCGATACTCACCCAGGCCGGGCGGCTGACGGACGATCCCCACACCGCAGTGGAGCTTTGCCAGGCTGCGCCGGGAGTGGGAATTACACTGGATCCCAGCTATTTCATCTGTCGTCCGAATGGTGCTGTGGACTTTGATGTGGTTTTCCCCCATGTGCTGCACGTTCACCTGCGGGATACGTCTCGAACGGAACTGCAGGTGCCGGCGGGACTTGGTGAGGTGGATTACAACCGCCTGATCACTCTGCTGCGGCAGCATAACTTCCGTAGAACCATGAGCATCGATCTGTTCCCGCGAACTTTGAGTGGCGAGGACAGGCTGCGAGAGCTGCGGAAACTGCGGCTGTTGCTGACAAGTATGCTCTGAAGCCGTGCCATTTCCCCTGCCCTGCGAAGGTCGGCGACCTGTCCCTTGGGGGGGCTTTCAGGCTGCGGTGACCGTATTCCTCGCGGTTGTCGCCACAGATTGGGTACTGTTGCCCATTTGTCTGCGCTTCGCTTTCGATTAACCGGGTATTCCTGGGTTTGGGAATGCTGTGTGCTGTTGGGTGGGATTGTTCGGTTGATGGCCGGATTTGCCCGGGAAGTCGTGTTGTTCGCGATTGAGGCAGTCGTCCCTCCCCGGTTTCCCGTTATAATGGAGGCCAGTCCAGTCGCAGTCTGCCCAGGGCGGGCGTCATTTGACCATTGGAGTGAAAGCAAGTGTCCGGGACCATTGCACAGCGTAAGTCGGTGTTGATTGTTGAAGACGAGCCCATCATCCGAGAGACGCTGGCGGAATTTCTGATGGGTGAAGGCTTTGAGGTGCGGACAGCGCCTACGGCAGCAGAGGCCATCCGTACAGCTCAGGAACGCGACTTTGATGTGGGGATCTGTGACATCCAGTTGCCGGACGGTGACGGCGTGCGGGTGTTGCGTCAGTTGCATCGAATTAATCCGGCGATGTTTGTGATGATCATTTCGGCCTACGCAACGGTGGAGAACGCCGTTGAAGCGTTCACGGCCGGAGCATTTGACTACCTCGTTAAGCCGGTGCGTTTTGAGGAACTCGTCAAGCGCATGCAGAGGCTTTTCAAGTTCCAGGACCTGTTTCGTGAGAACCAGCGTCTGCGTAAGGATCTGGCTCGCAGCTCCGGATTTGATCAGGTGGTTGGTTCCAGCACGGTGGTGCAGGACCTGCTGAAGACCATCCGCAAGGTTGCTGCCACCAATTCCAACGTACTGCTGGTCGGAGAGACTGGCACCGGCAAGGAATTGTTCGCTCGGGAGATTCATCTGGCGGGTCCCAACCGTGACGATCAGTTCATGGCGATTAATTGCGGAACGCGGCCGGTTGAGCTGTTGGAGGGACAGCTGTTTGGGACGGGTGACGGGCAGGACGGAGCACTCGTGGCGGCTGGCAGCGGCACCGTGTTTCTGGACGAAGTTTCGATGCTGCCTGCCGGGACTCAGTCCGAAATTCTGCGCGCGATCGAGTATTCCGAGGTGACTCCGGTTGGTGGATCCCGTCCGGTCAAGGTAAATGCAAGGATCATCGCTGCAACCTCGAAGGAGCTCAGTCAGGAAGTCTCGGACGGCCACTTCCAGGAGGATCTGTTTTACCGGCTGGATGGCGTGAAGATCCGGATACCGTCTTTGCGGGAACGTCTGGACGACGTGCCGGAATTGGTTGAATACTTCATCGTTCGTCATCGTGAGGCGATGGGTAAGCGGGTAACGGGTGCGACAAGTGACACGATTCGCACGCTGATGGCCGCGCACTGGAAGGGCAATGTGCGGCAGCTTGATAACGCGATTGAGCGAGCGGTGATGATGTGTGAGGGCGAAGAGATCACTCCTGCAGACCTCCCGCCGGATCTGCTTGGCGGAGCAGCTGCGCTTCCGGATACGGATGACCTGCGTCTGGCGCTCAGGCACTATGAACGACTGCACATCACTCGGGTGCTCCGGCAGTGTCCCGATAAGAAAGAGGCGGCTCGCCGGCTGGTACTGGGGCTTTCAAGCTTGTACCGCAAGATTGAAGAGCTGAAGATTGAGGTTTGAACCTGGAGGTTTGGTTGAAGGATTTCCGCTGAAAAGGGTTGCTGGTGAACAGAGCTGAAATCGAGGGGTGCATACCGCATCGTGATCCGTTTTTGTGGCTGGACGAGGTCACAGAGATTTCGTCCAGCCGGATCGTGGCTCGGAAACATCTGAGCGAACAGTTGCCGGTGTTTCAGGGACATTACCCGAATTTTCCGGTATTCCCCGGGGTGCTTCAGTGTGAAGCCTGTTTTCAGGCTGGCGCGGTGCTGATCTCGCGTCTGGTACCTACTGGGGCCAACGAAGTTCCGGTGGTTACGCGGGTGAATAACGTGCAGTTCCGCCGAATGCTCCGACCAGGTGAAACCATCGAGATTGATGTGGAGTTGACGGAGCGTGTTTCAAACGCGTTCTATCTTCGGGGGCGAGTATCGGTGGACGGCAAGGTCAGTGCACGGCTGGAATTTGTCTGCACAGCCGCTCCTGCACCGTGACTTGTCTGAATCTTCCTGAGGAGCGCTGAGCCGATGGGAACGTCGCTGCCGACTGATATCGTGAACTGCAGTGCTGCGGTGGAATTCGAGCCGGTGCCCTATCGCGCGGCGCTTAAGTTCGGTGGCCGAGTGGTGAGCAGTGGCTGGTTGATCAACGTGCAGTTGCGCATTGTGACGCGTGGTGGTCGGACTGCCGAGGGACGTGGCAGCATGCCCTGTGGCAACGTGTGGGCCTGGCCTTCAGCGGAACTGGCCCCGGACCAGACCGAGCGGGCGATGCTCGCATTCGCAAAGGCACTCTCAGAGCGTTTGCAGCGGGATGAGTTTGACCCCGGGCATCCTCTCGAGCTTTCGCTGCAGCTGCACCACCTGATGGGGCAACTGGCAGTGGAAGTCCCTCGGAGTCTTGGGTTCGCGGAAGCGATCCCTCCACTGGCACAGCTCGTTGCCGCCAGCCCTTTTGACGCTGCGATTCATGATGCCTATGGTCGGGCACATGGGAAAAATAGTTTTGATTTGCTGACGGCGGAGTATTGTGGGCGAGACCTCAGCGCATATCTGGATTCCCGCTTCGCCGGCGAATACCTCGACCGTTACACGCTGAGATCTCCGGCAGAATCTCTGCCGTTGTATCACCTCGTGGGGGCACTCGATCCGCTGACCGAAGCAGACGTTGTCTCGCGTCCTGCCGATTCGCTTCCCGTGACACTGGGGGAGTGGATTCTGGCCGACGAATTGACGCACCTGAAAATCAAGCTGGCCGGTGATCAGCTGGACTGGGACGTGGCGCGGGTGCTTGCTGTTGAGTCGGTGGCAGCACAGGCGCAGGCGTCTCGCGGCTGTGACTCGTGGTGGTATTCCTGTGATTTCAACGAAAAGTGCGGCAGCGCTGAGTATGTTGTTGAGTTTCTGCGGCGGATTCAGGAGAGTAATGCTCGGGCATTTGAGCGAATCCAGTACATAGAACAGCCGACAAGCAGAAATCTGGCCGCTGCCAACGCTCCTAAAATGCATGCCGCGGCCGCCATTCGCCCGGTTGTGATCGATGAGGCGCTGGTGTCCTTCGAATCACTGCTGCTGGCACGTGAGCAGGGTTATTCGGGAATTGCCCTGAAGGCCTGTAAGGGCCAGTCAGATTCGCTCCTGATGGCGGCGGCGGCTCAGAAATTTGGAATGTTTCTCTGCGTCCAGGACCTCACTTGCCCGGGGGCTTCCTTCCTGCATTCCTGCGCCCTCTCAGCGCGGATCCCCGGTGTGGCAGCGGTCGAGGGGAATGCTCGCCAGTTTTGTCCGGGCGCGAACGCGGGGTGGTCTGAGCGTTTTCCCGGGATTTTTAAGGTCCGGGAAGGCCGGGTGCAGACTGGTTGTCTGAACGGCGAAGGGTTGGGATTCTGATCAGCCGACTTGTGAGGATCCTGCGGGATTCAACGAGGGTTTGATTTACAGGGAGGCTGCCGGGAACGCAGGGCTGAGACTGCCTGGCAGACTATTCCGTCGGGGCAGGCGGGGAGTTTTCTCGTGTGACGGAATCCGAGCGGACGATGGATCGTTAAGGAAAATTGTTCCATCCGGTCGCTGTTGCGCGCAGAATGTCAGGGAGCGGCATTGCTGCATTCTTTGCTGGAATCTCTTCCTGGGACATTTCTACGATGAATAGCCCGTCCGGAATTACTCTGCTGCTGTTCCTGCTCAGCTCGGTCAGCGGCATCGCAGCAGCTCAGGACAATGCGTCGGATGCCGCTCCTGCTGCCCCTGCTCAGTCGGTCTCCTCGGGGACGGGGCCGCTGATCGTTTCAATGCCCACCCTGAAGAAGCTCTGGGATGCCCAGGCACTGCTCAATCAGCGGAACGACAAGACCGCATGGGTGACCTCTGACGAGTATGTGGTTGTTGTACAGTCGATGCGCGGCCTGGTGACGGTGCTCAACGCCGAGAACGGCCGCGAATACTGGTCGACCCAGGTAGGCACCGCTGACGACGTCAGTCTGCCCGCAGTTACTGACCGCGAACTGGTCTGTATTGTTTGTGGACCCACTCTGAATGTGTTCGCTAAGTTCTCCGGAAAGCGACTCTTCACCTGGCGTCTGCCGCAGATGGCTTCCAGTGCTCCGATGCTCGTGCGTCGAGAAGTCGTGCGGGGAGGTTTGACACGAATCGTTCGCTGGATTTACGTCCCGCTCTTCGACGGGTCCGTGGTCGCTTACGATATTGATATCCTCGAACGCTTCGGCCGACTTGGCACGCTTCCCCGGGATGTCTGGAGGGCTGAGCAATGGCGGTTTGTGGCTGGTGAGGACATTCGACATGGCCTGACAGTGGGTGAAGAACGCATTGCGTTCGCAACCGCCGTAGGAAATGTGTTTGCCCTGGACATGTTCGGAGCTCGAGCAGGCAAGGCGCGTTTTCAGGTACTCACTCGCAGCTCCAGCAGCACCGCGACGCTGCTTTCGAAGCGAAATAATCTCGAAACTCTGTTTGCAGCGACCTCAGATGGACGCCTGTTTGCTGTGGATCTGGGGAGCAGTGGTAATGTGCTGTGGAGTCTTGGGCTGCAAAGCGCAATCCGGCAGCCGATGTTCACGTCAGGCAGCGATTTGTTTGTGCTGATGGAGGATGGGGTATTAGCGAAGCTGGATGTGCAGAGCGGCGACGCTGCTCCGAGGCGTTCCGGTACCGGACTCGTGTTGTCCCATTCTCAGCCACGTGCGGGAGAACTGCGGGCCTACGGGGCTTCTGTTGAGCTTGCGATTCAGGGCTATAGCAGCTTTCATCCACTGAAGATCGCCAACCGCTCCGCCGGACAGGAAGTCCGCTCTCTGACCATCGATCTGACTCGTACACCCATGACCTTCGTCGCTTCCGCAGAAGACCCGGCGGCGGGTGGATTCGAGTCGCTTGGCAATGGCAGCGAAACCACGGGCCTCAGCTCATCAACGCTCAGTCCTGACCGCCGGCAACTGACACTGAACTTCACCAGCTTTCAGCCCAATGATCTGCTCTATCTGAAGCTGAAGCTCGAGCACCCCGACATGCCGTCATGGAAGATCAGTGACTCCAACCTTGCTGGTATTGATATTGCAGCTCAGGTGGCACCGGTACGTCCGCCTGTTGATGATTCAGGCAGCACGGTGCTGCAGTCCTTTCCCCCGCAGACCATCAGCGGTCGAACAGCATCTCGTCTGGATCCGTGGAAAGTCAATGGAATCACGCGTCTGCTGGCCTTTTCGGACAACGTAGTTTACTGTCTTGATCGCAACGGCACGGTTCTGGCTGTGAATCGGGACACGGCCGAAGTTCTGGGTGAGCAGCGCCTGCCGGATTCCGATATTCAGATTTTCAATGACCGCACGGACCGAGTGATCGTGAGTACATTGTCGGGCCGTGTTTCTGCGTGGGCTGAGACGCGGGTCATGCTGGGGCTGATGCCCCTGCCGACGCCCGCCGGACTTACCTGGCTGCTGGGGCCGGAGTCCGAATTGAATCCGGAGTTTGCGAGGTTTCATCGCAATCCTGAGGCCAGACCGGTCATGCCCGAAGTGCCTGCCCAGGATCCTCAGCCTGAAGCACCCGAAGGCGAGCAGTGACACTGCAGTGCAGTGTTCTTCGCCCGCGGGCTGCCGCCCAATGGCATTGGCTTTCTGGCAAGACGCAGTGTCGGGAGGGCGAAGCTCCTGCTGAGCCGCATCCCTGCCGCGAGCGTTTCTTCGATCCCCGCTGCGCCGCAAAATCGCTGGCAAACGCTCACAGCGCGGACCAGCGTTCAGCGGCTCGGCTGGAGCCTCGCCCACCCAGGTCTTCACCCGTCTTTTCACAGGATTTCAGAGAAAGCCAAGGCCATTGGGCTGCCGCCCTGCG
>JBEAUF010000453.1:0-17431 GCA_041161565.1 Planctomycetota bacterium
GGCACGAACCATCAGCATAACCGGTTCCGAGGACCACCCACAGGCCCCTCCAAAGCAGCTCGGTTTTCCGGGACTGTCACCAGGTCCGCAGCGTTCGGGGACAGTCTCTGCCGCTGCAGCACCGAGGGGCGGGTTGTTCGGATTTTGTCACGATTGCCACGATTGCCGCGAATAACGAATTTAACGTTTGCAGCTGATCTGCGGGCGACAGTTCGGACGGAGACAGAGAGGGAGAAGAACAAAGCGCAGGACCGGAAGGGATGATGAAACTGTGGTAATTGAGGCTGAGTTGATGTTCCACGAGTGGGCTTACACAACAATTCAAGAGGGGTATCGCTGGTGCTCGCCGGTGCTCGCCATCGGGCCCTTCAGTCGCTTCAGTCTCGGCGGTCCAATTTGTCTTATCAAAGTCCGGCGCGCCGCGGATACCCGGTTGCATGGGGGCGTCGTGCGCGGGCTGACGGTACCGCAAGTGATCTGTCGGGCTTCGGTCCTGGCCACGGCTGGGGAGGCCGTTTTTTGCAGGCCGTCGGGCAGTGGCGCCGGCATCACGCGATCCTGGGTTTGAACAGGCAGCCTGATGGCAAAACTTTCCAAACCATCAGTTCTACCACCGTCTCGTCATCTTCGTGTCGCATTCCGGGTTCAGGCAGACAGTCAACGGCGACCTGCCCGGATGCATTCGGCAGACATCCGGATTTCCCCGATTTGTCTGTACATTTGTCAATTTTCCAGAGAGAATTCCGCATCCTGCCTTCCGCCTCCCCCGCCGCATCGGAGCCTGCCTGATGTTTCTGCAACCAGCACTGCCCGGTTTCGGGTTTTCGCGTATTCCTCGCCGCGGGATGCTGCAGATTGGTGCTTTGGGTGCTGGTGGGCCATGTCTGACACAACTGCTGCGGGCCGAATCGGCGGCCAACATTCGTAACTCACAAAAGGCGATCATCAACATTCATCTGGACGGTGGTCCGCCGCATCTGGACACCATTGATCCCAAGCCGGAGGCTCCGGTTGAAATCCGTGGCGAGTTTGACTCGATTTCCACATCGCTCCCTGGTCTTCAGGTCACTGAACTGCTCCCGAAAATCGCCTCCATCGCCGAAAAATTCGTTTTCATTCGATCCCTGACCGGTTCCGCCGGGGCCCACGACGCTTTTCAGTGCCAGAGCGGTTATGCGGCAAAGGACCTCGAATCGCTCGGCGGCCGTCCGGCAGTGGGCTGCGTGGTCTCGCGGCTGCTGGGACGCAGCGACGATCCGGCTCCGGCGTTTATCGATCTGATGCAGGGGCGTCCGCAGGTTCGCAACAGTGCACGTCCGGGATTTCTCGGCCCGTCGGCTCAGCCATTTCGTCCGGATATTTCCGGGCTCTTCCGGCGTGTGCTGGAACCCGGCATGCAGAGCGAATTAAAACGACTCGGCCAGGACCACAGCGTCAGCCTGACGCTCAACCCGCGTCTGACTGCCGGCCGCATTGATGATCGCCAGGCCCTGCTGGCCAGCCTCGATCGTCTGCGGCGTGATGCGGATCGCAGTGGAATGATGGAGGCGATGGACCAGTTCGGTCGTCAGGCCGTGGGCATCCTGCTTTCGGGTGCTCTCGCCCGCGCCCTCGACCTCACCACAGAAGACCCGCAGATGCTCCAGCGTTATACCGCCCCCTCCAGCTCTGCCGGCCACCAGTCAACAACCAGCGAAGGCCCCGATTCGATTCGCAAGTTTCTGCTGGCTCGGCGGCTCATTGAAGCAGGAGTGCGTTACGTCAGCGTGTCGATCAGCGACTTCGATACTCACAGCGACAACTTCCCCCGTATGCGAAATCTGCTGCCAATCGTGGATCACGGACTCTACGCTCTGATCACCGATCTTGAAGAACGCGGAATGCTGAATGATGTCAGCATCGTCGTCTGGGGAGAATTCGGGCGTACACCACGAATTGACCCAAAGACCGGTGGACGACACCATTGGCCACAGGCAGGCCCGGCGATCCTCGCCGGCGGCGGCCTCAGGACCGGCCAGGTGATTGGTGCCACAGATCGTCTGGGGGATGAAGTCGCAGCAAGACCTGTCACCTACAAAGACGTATTTGCCACCCTGTACCGATGCCTCGGAATTGACGCCCGCACAATCACTCTGCCGGATCCCCAGGGCCGCCCTCAATTCCTTCTCGACGACGGTCAGCCGCTTAGTGAAGTCTGATCGCAATCGCGATTACGGCCGACGTCGGATCAGAACAGTCCCGTCCGTCCCCACCAGCCGAATTTCCACTGCCTCGGCATCGTGCCACGCCGAATGCATTCCGGCCATCGCGATCCTGCCGACCTTCAACAGGACTTCACCGGTTTGAGCATGCAGCACCTCCAGATTCACATGCTGCGCGAGGCCCCCGTCAGGATCCTCTGAACGACCATAACGAACCTCCGTCAGCACCACCAGATCGGTGGGATCACCCGATACTCGCTGCAAACGGCAATCATAACGGGACTGAACCCAGAGCAGCTGGCCGGTGGCAGCATCCAGACAGCAAAGCAGTCCGTCATCGATCTCCAGAGAAGCCCCGCGGGAAGCTTTGCGGAGCTCTTCACCAATGCCCAGCCCCAGCATTCCCATGCCGGCCTGCTGTGGATTTGGCAGATTGAGTGCGGCACCAAAACCACCCGCAGCAGCACCACCAATGTTTTCCACTTCCACCAGCAACCGGCCGCCGATCTCTACAGCCTCAATACCGGTCACTGCTGCAGTGGTCTCGGACGGCGGCAGCTTTGTGCGAAACAGCTGTCGGCCGCTCTGCAGATCCACCAGCACCAGTTCACCAGCGTTGGTAATTGTCAGAATCCGGTTACCCGGAAGTGCGGCAAACAATGACTCAGTGTGCGTGCGGCCAATCGTGACCGGTGGCTCCTGCTGAAGTCTTTCTTCGCCGGTGCTGCAGTCCACCACGCGCAGGCGATAGTCGAAATCGGTGTGGATCAGCCAGCGGCCCACGGTGCCACATTCGGTCCCGCGTCCGATCTGCACGGATCCCCGCCCCAGCGGCCGACCATCGCTCCCGCGGTAGCTCTCATAGGAGCCCCCGTCACTGCCCAGCAGCACCACGGCTGCGTCGTCTCCAAAGAGCCGCGACGGCAGCAAACCACCGTAGTCGAATTCCTGCGGCAGACGGCGTCGCCAGAGCGGCCGCCCGGTCAGGGGATGCAGGCAGGAGAGGTTATCGCCGGAGTGCACGATCAGGCCACCCGGCCAGAGGGGTCCGAATTGCGGCTCAGGTACCGACAAATCAGCTCCCGACAGTTCCTGCGACCACACCGGCCGTATTCGGCCGTCAGCCCGCACAGCCATCAGCTGCAGCCGCCCCTCGTTCAGCACGGGAATCAGCCCCGGTGCTGACAACAGACGGCTCGTTTGTCGAAAGGTAATCGAGGGTGACGTCCAGCCGGTTTCACCGGGAAATTGCTCCAGCAGCCCAGCCCCGGCACGATCCAGTGCCAGCAGACTGCGGCCGGATTCGGTGGCCACCGCCAGCCGCATATCGCAGGGCAGCCACCACGGAACAGCCTGCGGAAGATCTTCCCCTTCCGGATCTGCCGCTGCGACCTCGGTTGAACGCAGCTGCAGAGATGCAGTCGCTGTGAGCATCCCTGATGACGTCGACTGCAACCCAGCCGCCGCATCACCATCCGGCCTGCCTGCAGTCCCCCGAATTTCGGCAAGTCGCCCGGCCGCCTGCGCTGCCGCCACGGCACCGCCGGAGCCCGCTGCAGACTCCAGCCACCACGCGGCGGCAACCAGTTCAGCGGCCTCCCGCAGGCCTCGTCGGGACAACTCCTGAACCAGCAAATCCAGCTTTTCCGGTGGTCCTGTGGCTGTCGGGTGCAGGCAGGCAGATTCCGCAAAGCGCCGCAATTCGACCAGCGAGAGCGACTGCAGTATGCCTGCGTCCATCTGCTGTGGGAGAGCATGAGGCTGGAGTGCAGCCGGGCTGACGCTCCAGGCCGACGAAAGCTGTCGGAGCCCGTCGTCATGACTGCCGACACCAGCCGTCAGGGTCCCGGCTGCCGCCGCCTCCATTAGCTGCAGACGGTGCTTCTGAGTGGGGGTCAGAGAAAGTCCGGCAGGTACAGTGCTCATGACTGATTCGACGGTGCTCAGCGGAGACAACTCCAGTTCATTACCGCGTTCAAGCAGCCATGCTTCGCTGAGCAGATCCGTGGGGAGCTGCAGTCTGTTGCGGAGTTCTTCCGCAGCCATCTGGTCTCCATTCAGCAGCAAAGCCTGCAACTGCTGTTCGGGGGAAAGTTTCAGCGGAGCCCTGCCATTCGGTAAGGCAATGTCGCCCGCTGCAGCCGAATCGGCCCGCGGCCATGCCGTGATCACTCCGGCCGTGCCGCTGTAAATGCGTTGCTCGTCCCCGACAACAGCCCCCCAAACCTGCCCGGCACCATCCGGCAGAAATAACTCGGACTGTTCAACACGCCGCCCGCGGCTGAGGTCAATCACCAGTGGGCGGCCATCCAGCTGAGGAAGCACCGCGCGGGTGGCGCTGCAAAGCGGTGATCCGCTGCACAGCCCTGTTTCGACCACCCATCGCTGAATTCCAGTAGCCAGTTCAAGACTTCGGCAGTGACGCTCCCCAACCAGAATCACTTCACCATCAAAGATTCCCGCGGCGAGCATATCGGGACTGCCACCCGGGCCTGTGGCCCCCGAGATCACTCGCGGTACCTTCCACAGCAGCTTTCCGGTGGCCGCCTCGATGGCCTGCAGTTCAGCCGACCCCGGCGCGGCACAGATGACGATCCTGCCATTCGACACCGGCAGAAACGGACAGCGAGTGAACACTCCTGTGGCCGGTAGCTGATCACCGAACAGCATGGGGAAAGCGGCGGCGTCACTGCTCTGCAGCTGCACCAGTGGCAGCATCCAGCGGCAGTTGCCGTCCCAAAGATCGACGGCTGCGAGGATTGAGCCTTCGAGGCTGCAGATCACCGTTTCGCCGCACACCATGCACACGGACTTACAGACACCCCCGGCCACTTCACGCAGTGTATGCAGCATGCTCAACTGCAGCAGCGGCTGTCGCCAGATGGTCTGGCCAGTAAGACGATTGAGACAAAGCACTTCCAGTTGTTCAGTCTGCGGAGACTCGCTGAGGATCACCAGCCGATTTCCCTGCACGGCCGGGCCGCTGGCGAAGAGCCGCAGGGGCACCTGTTCTGCAGCCTCAGTGGCCTCGGCATCCATGCCGCCCGGGGCGTTGTTGCCGCGACGTGGTGGCGGGCTGACGGTCTGATCGTGAGCAGTCGGTACGAATCGGGACGCGGCCTCCGAGGAAATCACAACGCGATATTCCCACGCCCCCTCACCGATCGCCCATGCGACCCGCGGAGGAGCTTCGGGTGCGGCAGTCGCCCCCGCAGTCGGCTCCATTTCGGTCGACATCAGATCCGCTCGCTGCAGGCAGACGAGCCGTGTTCCGAGGTTTCCTGTCGCCGGCTGGAGTTCATCGGGAAGCCATGGATTGAGTCGACCACCGGCGAAGGGTGCTGCCGGCAGATTCAGGCCGTTAAGCACGGGCAGGCGGTCCACCATCCACAGGCATTGCTCATCGACCGCGAACACTCCCCAGCGCGTGTCCAGATTTGGATCGACAGCACCGAAACGATTGCCTGAGGAAGATTGCCAGAGGACTTCACCGGAATCATTTTCGTGATGCGGTGCGGCCGGATCGCGAAGCGCCTGATCGGTGTCGAGCCACCAGCACTCAGCGCCGGTGCGGCGATCCAGAGCAACGAGTCGTGACGGGGTGCGGCTGATGATCCATGGCCCCCAGATCCGGGGTTTCCAGAGTTCGAAGGAACGCATCCGAGCGGCGGTGTCCGGGTCCATCGACAGCAGCAGTGAAGACTCGGCCTGCTGTCGTTCGGAGTCCTGCTGGCGGACGAGTTCCCGCCAGCGCCAGACAGCACGTGGCCACGGGGCGGAGACGGTGGTGGGTAATGCGGCGCCTGCAGCCGGAGGCGCGGGCTTCCGCGAGAACTGGAGACGGATCCGGAGTGGATTGAGGAGAGCTGCAGAGCGGCCTTCCAGAGCGGTGCCGCGAAAGCGGTTCAACGCCCTGGAAATCTCAGCTTCGGCAGCAACGGGTTCCCCGGCGTGCCACGCTTCGAGGGCCCGCAGGAGCGTGAGGCGAAGGTCGAATTCGGACAGTGGCCAGCCGTCAGCAATGCCGGCCGCCGTCGCCACATCGCCCCGACCCACAGCATCATCCCAGGCGGCTTCTGCGGCAGCGACGGCCGTGCGATTCCAGACCTGCTGCGTTGAGAAATCGGACTGCCGGAGTTTTTCGAGGGCCGTTTGTCTCAGCCCCTGCCAGCGGCCGGCGGCCGAGTCGGCAAGAAAGGCGTCCTCCTGGAGTGAAAAGATCTCGTGCAGCGTCGGGAAGAAGGATTCCGGGAGACTGCCAGCCGGAAGCCGCTGCAGAAAGTCTTCAGCAGCCGGCACACGTACGGCGGCATAATTGAGCACTTCGAGGGCTGAATCGGATTCGGTGGCTGCGGCGGATTCGTCTGCAGTCGGTTGTTCCTGCGGCGGCTGACCCGGCTGGCAGGCTGCAGCTGGTCTGTGAAAGGCAGGCGTGGCAGGAAACAGCAGAACCAGCAGCGAAGCTGCGGGGCAGAAACGGAGCATTCGGCGAGTTGGTCCGTTAGTAGAATTCGTCATGATGCAGCAAATCATCCTCGGTGATCAGGTCGAACTGGCGTTCCCGGAGCACTCGGAGGGTTTCCTCGCGATCATTCGAATAAATCGCCACCGCACCGCGGTTGCCCCGCCTGTACATCATCGGATAAACGTAGTCCACATTCACTTCCGCCGACATCAGGCTGCCCAGCAGGGTTGTGTGTGGCTGGTCAACCGCCGGCAGGAGCACTCCGATCACGTCGGTTTCAAAAAAACGGACACCGGAAAACGTGAGCAGTTCCTGGGCACGTTCGTAGTGGTCCACGATGAGCCTGGCGACGGCACAATCAGATGCGTCAAGGATCGACAGGGCTACGATTTTAAGATCATCCCGCTCGACACGCCGCAGCAGGTCATGGAGCGATCCCACACGGTTCTCAAGGAAGACGATGAACTGCCGCAGGCAGGGCCAGTCCCTGCCGCGAGACGTCATTGGTCCCGTGGTGGCTTCGTCGTCGCTGAATGCAGAACTCATGCTGAACGCTCTCCTTTCCCGCAGCTATACCAACCTTCTGACGGGTGCTCTTTGGATTGTACCTGGCTGCCGAAAGGCTGAAAACACCAAAGGCGAGCGGTGGATGCCAATCCCCCATGCGGCCCGGCTGCAGGACCGACGATGCATAGAACAGGCCCTTCGGCAATTTCGGCCGGTACACGGCCACTTCGACCTCTATAACCAGCAAAGGCGGATTCGCCGTCAAAATCTGCCTGATCGATTCAATTGGAGCAAAGTTCAAAGTTGGAACCGGACGATACCGACGACAGCAGATCGTGTTTTCGCACGATCCCTGAAGTTCTGCCCCTTTAAAAAGGTCCGGCTCGAATGATCCGTCCGAACCTGCGTCGATTTCTGGCTGCCGTTGTTTCGCTCCTGGCAGCCTCATCTGCCGCAAACGCCCAGTATTTTCAAAGCGGTCCGGCGCCGATGGCGGCGGGGCCGGCACCGATGGCACAGCAGCCCGCCTGGTGCCCGCCGGTCGTCGACCACTACATCGGTGGCAATCCCGACGCATGGGATGATTCACGCCCAATCGAGCGGTTTCTGACGGAAACTGCTCAGCAGAGCTGGTTGCGATTCGAGTTTCTCTATTGGGACTTCGGTGATCTGGGGGACCAGTTTATCGGGGCGCCCGTCGGAGGCCTGATCAACGGCCCGCTCCCCAGTCAGGTGCAGGGACGGGATACGACCGTGGCTTATTCGGACAATCTGAACGGCGGAGCCAACATTGGGGATTCACTTATCCCCACAACCAAAGGGCTCGATCTCAACAGCATCCCGGGCGTACGCGGCACATGGGGCCTCGCTCTGGAAGGTGCTGAGATGGAACTGAGTTTTTTCGGCTTCGAGGAAGAATCGGCGGTCAGTGACTTCGGACAGATTGCTGCCGCAAGGCTGGCCTACGAACGTGCTCGAAACAGTGGAAATCCGGCCCTCACCACCCTGCCACCAATTGACCCCACGCTCGGAGCAGCCCAAAGCCCCACCTCCACTTCGGTGGCCCTGCCAGGCACACGCCCGTGGTCTCCCAACTACTTCATTCCGCTGCTGACTGATGGCACTGTCCAGGATGTCTCAAACGCCAATGCCCTTGTCTTCAACGACACCCTGGCCCTGGGCACAAGCAGCCAGATGTGGGGTTCGGAACTGACGTTCCTGACAAATCGGCGAGCTCCTGGCGGAGTGGGTCCGGCATGGCAGTGGCTGGGCGGCGTCCGCTACATCAGCCTCGACGAAAGCTTCTGGATTCGCGGGTCTTTCGGGACTGTGGCCACAGCCACCGAGATCACGGCCTCCCGCAACACCACCATCAGCTCCACCATGTCCAATAACATCTACGGCCCCGAATTTGGTGGCCGACTGTCACTGACCAGCAAGTACCTCACGCTGAGCCTGACACCACGCGTGATGTTCGGTCTGAATGATTTCACCGGCGAAGTCACATCCAACCCGGTGGGACTGGCCGCCACGCGTACTGGTGAAGAATCCATTGTCTTCGCCACAGCTACCCAGCTGAATCTGCTGGCAGAGTTCAATGTGAGTCAGCACGTGTCGATCTACGGTGGCTATGACTTCATGGTGATCACCGGAGTCTCCAGGCCGCACGACAATGTTTACTACAACAGTGTGCTGAATCCGGTCGGCGGGACCACGGATATTGATATTCGTCAAAGCACCGACGTGGATGACTTCTTTTTTGCCAACGGTCTGAGCCTCGGCTTGAAGCTGCAATACTGATCACTGTCCGACCACAGTTCGAAAACTCTCAGCAGCCGGCATCACTTTGCCGGCTGCTCTGTTTTTGCAGGGGCGGCCGTGAGGACCAGCAGTACGGTGGTGCCTTCGGGCGGAATTCGCTCAGTCCAGCCCTCATAGGTCTGGGCCCCGTCGCTGGCTGAACTTTCTTCGCGAATATCCAGCATCGCGTCGGGAAAGTTGGAGGTACAGATCAGGTGCCCCCCTTCCGCCTGATAGTACTCCTGCCCCGTTTCTTCATCCCGGAACATGGCACTGCCGGCGAACACGAATTCCGCCTTCATCGGACGCGACTGTCCCTCAGCATGAAACTGGCGAATGGCCTGCTGCCATGCCGGGTCCTGCCACTTACCCAGCAGCTCATCCCGCTCGCCATCCGTCATCGGCCCGAACCACAGCAGTTCGCTGTTGAAGCGATCCCAGCGGAGGTTCTTCCACGGCAGCTGCAAGCCTGGCGGCGGGCCGCTGAGCTTCGCTGCCTGGTAACGGTGCGTGTTGTGCCGCACCCACTCCTGCAGCCTCCGCTGCTGACGCGTTCCCGCAGCATCCAGCCACACAGACTGGATGTCCACAACCGGTCCCTGTGGCGGACGGAATTCCGGCGAAAACACGGCAGGGCTGCCGGGTTCAAGTCCCGCAGCCAGCAGCGCGGAATGAATGACGAAGGCTTTGGCACGAATTCGCAGAATGGTCTCGTGCTCCCGATTTCCCTCAGGCACAAGCACCATTTCAAGGATGCAGTCGGGGCAGGCGACTTCAGTTCTGAGCAGCACTCGTTTTTTCTGCGGATCCAGAAAAACGGTCCCCTCCGGATTAAGTGCCGTGGCGCCCCGGAGCTCCTGCTGGAGCGCTGGAGGCAGGGCGGGCAGTGGCTTGCGGGCCGCACTGCCGGGGTTGTCGACCTGGGGTTTGGGTGGCTGCTGCTGGCCCGCCGGAGACTTCCCAGTTTCGTCGGCCGAAAGCAGCGGTGACGGCAGCAGCAACAGCCAAAGCAACCCCCGCACAATCGGGCTGCCGTGAGTGATGACGTGGCAAAGCTGTCTGCTCATTACTGATGCTCCCCCCATTGATCAGTTGCCCGCGGCAACGTCCACTGTTGGCGGATGATAACGAAACCATGCGGCACATGCGCCTTCGGAAGAGACCATCGGAGCACCGAGCGGCGCATCGGGGTGACAGGCTCGGCCAAAGTGGGGACATTGCGGCGGTTTGAGCAGCCCGGCAAGCACTTCTCCCGCCCGACACGTCGCGGCATCGACAAGCGCTGCTGCCGGAGCCGGTTCGGAGACATCAGTGCGGCCCATGCTGCCCAGCCGATTTGTCGCATCGTAATCTGAGAATTCCGGACGCAGTGCCAGCCCACCCTGAGGAACCCAGCCGAAGCCCCTCCAGCGACGGTCGCAGGGCTCGTAGACCTGTTCCAGCAGTCTTCGGGCGGCCGGGTTGCCGCCTTCAGCCACCGAACGGCGATAACAGTTCTCCACCGTGGCCTGACCGGATTCCAGCTGCGTCACGCAGGAATAAATGGCCTGCAGCAAATCCAGCGGCTCAAAGCCGGCGATCGCCACTGGCAGCCGATGACGCCCCACGAACGCGTGATAATCCGCAAAGCCAGTGACAGTGCAGACATGGCCGGCAGCCAGAAAGGCCTGCACACGGCTGGAGGCCTGCATCAGCCATTCCATGGCCGGAAGCACTCGCACATGAGCCGACAACACCGAGAAGTTACGCAGTCCCAGACGCCGGGCCTCAAGAACCGCGAGCGCTGTCGCCGGAGCGGTAGTCTCAAAACCCACGGCAAGGAACACAACCTGCCGCTGCGGATGCTGCTGGGCATAAGCCACAGCATCCAGCGGCGAATACACAGGCAGCACACGCCCGCCCTGAGCCTGGGCCTGGAGCAGCGAGAGGCGACTGCCGGGAACACGGAGCATATCGCCGAAACCCGCCAACACCCAATTCGGCTGCAGGGCAGCGGCAATGGCCTGATCCAGCACTGCACAGTCGGTCACGCAAACGGGACAGCCCGGGCCGTGAATCAGCTCCACTGATCCCGCAAGGGCCTCGTCGATGCCGTAACGCAGCAGGCTGTGGGTCTGGCCTCCGCACACTTCCATGATGACCCAGCTGCGGGAAGTGCTCCGACCGATCTTCTCGACCAGACGCAGAACGCCGTCACAGTCTCGAAACTCATCCACGTAGCGCATCAGATGGCTCCGGCCCGACCTCGAATGGTACCTCCACACATCCCGCCGCAGTCAAGCTCTGCAATTCGCGGATGGTTCTTTCGGCTTCGCTGGCATTGATGCGGCACAATGCCAGACCGGCGTGAACGATCACATATTCACCAGGGACGGCGTCCGGAACGCAGGCCATCTGACACTCCCGACGGACACCTGCAAACTCAATGATGGCCCGACCAAACAATTCGTCGCGGACTGTCCATTCCAGCACCCGCCCGGGGACTCCCAGACACATCTTTCTGCTCCTTATCAGCCGCACCCGGCCGCGTGCCATTCAGCGCTGTGGTCGGTCGGAACGCCGGGAACGTTTGGGCTGCTCCAGCGACTTCACGTCAATTTGCTGGAATTCTTCGTACACATCAGCGAGCTGTTTGACGAGATCGGGCAGTACGGGCGGTTTGTCGGTTGAGGGTTGTTGGGGAGCAGGCTTTCGAGAGCTTCGCCGGACGGCAGCAGCTCGGAGCGCCTGCGGGGAGTTCTTTTCGAGCAGTTCGAGGAAATGTTCGCTGTCCATGCAGCAGGCGCGACGTCTGGCGGCTGCTCGGTGCAGGCGATGATCACTGGAGACCACCAAAACCTGCCGGGGGCTGCTGTGGTTCTTCAGACGCCATTCGATCTCATCATCCGCGTCGCGCTGGCCCGTGCAGAACACCACCTCGAACGGCAGATCAGGGAGCAGGTCGCTGGAGGTTTGCTGGCGAATGGCCGCCGGGCCGCTGCTGCTGGCGTCGAAGACGATGCAGGTGTTGGCAGCAGCGTCAGCGTCGAGCCAGTTTCGGAGCGAGAGCAGCATTCGGTTGCGAGCCTGCTGCAGACCGCCGGCACCGAACGAGACACGCCCACTACTTCCGGACAGCAGCAGATTATAGCCGTCAATCAGAAGATAGAGTTGTGCCATGAGAACGTCCTGCCTGAACGCGCGGAGTTCAGAGGTGCGAACTGGCGGAAAACAGGATCAGCTGCCGAGGAGTTTGGAGCGGAGGTTCTGCAGGAGCGTCACGGCGTGACCGATATCTGCCTTCTGACGTTCGCGGTCCTGGGGGATTTCGCGTTCGATCGTGAGTGGCCCGGTGTAGCCGATTTCAAGGAGCGTCTGCAGGTAACGTTCCATACCCACATCGCCATCGCCCAGCGGGACTTCCTGGCCCCACGCGGTGCCACGAACCTCGGGAGCGGCCCAGCGTGCATCCTTGCAGTGCACACTTCGAACATAGCGTCCGACTTTTTTGAGGGCTTCGATCGGCTCGCCGGTGCCATACAGAATCATGTTGGCGGGATCGAAGTTGATAAACAGGTTATCCCGCTGCACATCGCTGATGAACTGCAGCAGATGATCGGCGGATTCCTGTCCGGTTTCAAGATTGAGCTGCTGACCGTTGGCGCGAACATGGTCCAGCAGGTCGCGAGTGGTGACCAGCAGGTCTTTGTAGTCTGCGCTGGAGGTGTCGTGGGGGACGAAGCCGATATGCAGGGCAACCGTGGGGCAGCCCAGGAGTTTGGTGAAGTCGCTGATTTCCTTCATTTCCTGAAGACGGGCAGCACGTGTTTCGCGGGGAACGAGCCCGACGGTGCGGGCTGTGGTGGCAATGTCGGCGTAGCTTTCGCCATCAAAGCCGCCAAACACGGCAGTAATCGTGATTCCGGCCGCCCGGCAACGCGACAAAAAGCCAGCGGCTGCGGCGGGTGTGCGAGTTCCGGCGTGCGGTGCGTGCACCTGAATGGTGGGTACCTGAAGCTCCTGAGCCACCTCGAGGTGGACTCCCAGTCCTGCATCGATGGAAGCAAAAACACCAACCGGCCAGCGTTGAGTTGTCATCGGGAATCTCCGGAATCAAACGGAAGTTTGTGTTGGCGGAAAGTCTACTGTCTTCGGAGGTGATCGCAAGCGAGCGTCAGGCATCCGCAGCAGGTCGGGCACTGTTCGGCCCGGGTCCCCGGCGACCGCGGCGGCGGCCGCGACGAGCATCTCTGTCCCCGGGACGATCAGCCCCGGACTGGTGATTTTCCACCTCCGGCGGACCTGCTGCCAGCGAATCAGCATCCACTCCGGAACCAAAGTCATCCATGGCGGAGGACTGCGGAGCAGTCTGGCCGGGCGGCTGCTGTGACTGTGGCGGCCGATGTGCAGCACGCTGATCCCCCGGGCCGCGGCCGGCACCCGCACCCGGTCCGCGCTGGGAACGGTCCCGCGAGGGGTCGAACCGACGATCGCGGCGTGGGCCACGGGAATCACGAGAATCACGGGAATGAGTCCGCTCGCCGCGTGCAGCGTATCCGCTGCGACCGGCGGGCGAGGTTTCCGGGGGCCCGGATGTCCCCAAAGAGTTCTCGCCGAATCCAGCGACTGCCTGCCCGCCGAAGCCAGGGTCTTCAGCGGACGACTGTTCTGAGGCTGTCTGCGCCATGCGGTCTGCATCTTCCGACAGACGTCGCCGTTGTGGTGCCTGAGACGGGCGCTCAAACACCGGCGGTTTCCAGCCGGGAATCACCTCGTCCGATTCATTTTCGTCCACCACGGTTTCCGCGGGGTCAGCCGGAGAAATGAAGCGGGACACATCCGGAACGGTGACACGCTGGCGATCCAGCAGTCGCATCCAGCGCGGCGGTACCGCACAGTGACACTGACAGGACGTGAAACGTCCCGGCAGCGGGCACTGGCGACCACAGGCATCACAGACGAAGACCCGCAGCGCTCGAACGTCATATTGCAGTGCGGGGCCTTTCATCGGCTGTTCCTGAAAAAAGAAAGAACGCTGGCGTGTGCCAACCTCGAATTCCTCACCCCTGTGTAAGTCTACAGCAAACTGCGACAGTGGACAAACGGGGCTGCCGGATGCGCTCCGGCAAACTCAAACAGACAAGCTGCGACATTCAGGTGAACTGGGGTTTTGTGATATTCGGGTGTAGCGGGTGTTTTGACAAAATTGAGCTTCAGCCAAAATTTTCTGGCAGAAAACCCGGCGGGTGCTGGCCTAATCATTGTAACGCTCGGCACGATCCGCAGGACAGACGTTTCCCGGCAGACTGCTGACAAACCCAAACACTTTTCCGGCAATTTTTTGACACGGGGTGCACCATGGTCTGGCGTAAACAGAACAGGCGGTCAGGTCAGCGCAGGTCTCAGCAATTCTCCGCTGCGGAAGCGCTCGAGGTGCGTTCCCTGCTGTCCGCTGCTCAGCCGCCAATTTTCGGCCCTGACGGACTGGCGGAACACCTCCCCGGTGAGATCCTCGTACAATACAAGCCCCAGACAGCCGCACCCGGACTCCAGCAGGCCAGAGCCGCCATCCAGGGAACTCTGCTTGAAACCATTCACACCAACATCATGCAGCGTCAGGGCATGGGAGTACTGGAACGTATCCAGGTGGGTGGGGGAAAAAGCGTCAGTCAGGCGCTCAACGCCCTGAAAAACAATCCATTCGTGGCCTACGCTGAACCCAACTACATCTACCGCACCACCGCTGTCAGCAACGACTCATCCTACACCGGCGGCAACCTCTGGGGCATGTACAGTTCGGATTCACCATCTGCCATCGGTCCGGCAGGCACCACCAATCAGTATGGTTCAGCGGCTGAGCAGGCGTGGGACAGCAATATCACGGGCTCTCGAAATATCGTCGTGGGCATCATCGACGAAGGCATTCAGAACACACATCCGGATCTGATCAACAACATCTGGGTGAACCCGCATGAAATTGCCGGCGACGGCGTGGACAACGATGGCAACGGCTACATCGACGACCGCCATGGCTGGGACTTTGTTAACAATGACAACACGGTCTACGACGCTGGCGGAGATTCGCACGGCACACACGTCGCCGGAACAATTGGCGGCGAAGGTGGGAATGCGGCCGGTGTCGTCGGCGTGAACTGGGCGGTCAGCATGATTTCCGCCAAATTTCTCGGGACAAACGGCGGAACAACGGCAAATGCAATCCGTGCAGTTGACTATCTGACCGACCTGAAGGTGCGGCACGGCATCAACATCGTGGCCAGCAATAATTCGTGGGGGGGCGGCGGTTATTCACAGGGGCTGCACGATGCGATCATTCGCGGGGCAAAGCAGGACATCCTCTTCGTAGCCGCCGCCGGAAACTCCACCAGCAACAACGATACGGGTGCCTACTATCCCTCCAACTACAACACCTCGGTCGGCACGTCCACACAAACAGCCGCCAGCTATGACGCCGTAATTGCCGTGGCTTCCATCACCAGCAGCGGAGCCATCTCCAGCTTCTCAAGTTACGGAGCCACCACGGTTGATATCGGAGCCCCGGGATCATCGATCGTTTCATCGGTTCCCGTGGACGCTTACGCAAACTACAGCGGCACCTCCATGGCCACCCCGCATGTCACCGGAGCAGTCGCCCTCTACGCCTCCACTCAATCCGGACGAATTGCCGCCAGCGCCATCCGCACCGCCATCCTCAGCAGTGCCGTACCAACCACATCTCTGGCAGGCAAAACCGTTACCGGTGGCAGACTGAATGTTTATGAAGCCATCCGCAAATCCTCATTCCTTGACATCGAGAAAACCGTCTACGGTCCCGCGCAGACCGCTGTCATCACCGTCGCCAATTCAGCCAGCAATGCCGACCCCAACACGGCTGAAACCGTGACCGTCGAGGTCCGCAGCACCACCGAATCCACACCGCTGACCATCACGCTCACAGAAACCGGAATCTCCACCGGTGTCTTCAGCGGATCGGTCCAGCTGGCTTCCGGAGCAGCAGCGGCCGACAACCTGCTGCAGGTCGCCCACAACGACACCATTACAGCCAGATTCACCAGCCTGAATCTGACGGATACGGCCACCGTGGACGCAGTGGCTCCAACAATCTCAGGACTCACCGCCAACCCCTCCGCCACCACAGCCATAGTCAGCTTCACCACCAGCGAACCAGCCCGGTCCGTTGTCCGCTACGGCACCAGCCCGCAGTCACTCACCCAAACAGCCTCCGGCTCCTCACTCCTCACCAGCCACTCCGTGACACTCTCCGGATTGACTCCCGGTGCCGTGTTCTACTACCAGGTGACTGTCACCGACGCCGCAGCCAACGCCTTCACGTCTGCGGTACAGTCCTTCACCGCGGCACCTCCCAGCCCAATCCTGTTCGTCGATGACGACATGGGCGCCACCTACGAACGCTTCTTCACCGCCGCCCTCAATGCAAATGCTCTGGCCTTCGACACCTGGAATGTCGCAGCCGCCGGCGGAACACCCTCCGCTGCCAGCCTCGCCGGTTATCGCGCCGTCATCTGGAATACCGGCTACGACTACAGCAGCACCGGCGCCGGGCTCTCCTCCGGCGAACAATCCGCCATCAGCTCCTACCTTGATGGCGGTGGACGAATCTTCATCTCCGGCCAGGATGTGCTCTACAACGGCGTCACCGCTGCGTTCCAGCAGAATTACCTCAAAATCGCCTCCTTCACCCAGGACATCAGCACCGCCGCTCACACGGAAACCGGCGTGGCAGGCAATCCCGTTACCAACGGGATGAGCCTCGCAGTGGCCGCCCCGTCCGACTTCCCGTCGCTCTACGTCGACGCAATTACTCCCGCAACCGGAGCTTCCGGACTGCTGCAGCACGGCGTCGCCGGAGCCAGCTCGCCGTTCTCCGGCGTCAGCTACCGCGGCAACTACGCCGCCGGGGGATTCGGCGTTGTATTCTCAACGGTGCCGTTCGAATCCATCAGCACCTCGGCCGCAGCACCAAATAACCAGGCTGAATTCCTCAAACGCACCGTTGACTTTCTGCTCGTCACCCCGCCAACCGGCGGCGTACAGGTCTCAACACCCAGCTCCACCAGCACCACCGAAGCCGGCGGACAGGCCACATTTACCGTCGTACTCACCACACAACCCACCGCCAACGTGACCATCCCGCTCAGCTCCTCAGACAGCACGGAAGGCAGTCTGTCGACCACATCCCTCACCTTCACCCCAACCAACTGGAATACACCACAAACGATCACTGCTACCGGCATCAACGATGCCATCGACGACGGTGACATCGCCTGGAACGTGGTGCTCGGCGCAGTCTCCTCCAGTGATACCGGCTACAACGGCCTTAACCCGGCCGATGTGGCGCTCACCAACATCGACGATGACACGGCCGGAATCAGCGTCTCTGCACCGTCAGCAACAGTCACCACGGAAGCCGGTGGCTCCGTCACCTTCACCGTGAAACTCG
>JBEAUF010000238.1:0-2856 GCA_041161565.1 Planctomycetota bacterium
GGGTTAATGGAGTGTGGGCCTTTTCATTTCACTCCTCCTTCTTCCAGCTGCAGCATCAGCAGGGCTTGTTCCATTTCTTCCGGTTTGAATCCGAATGGTCCGCGGCCGCTCTTGTAGGCCACTCTGCCGCTGGAGTCGATGACATACAGTCGTGCCGGCATGGCGCTCCACGCGTTTCCGGCTGCATCCGTGACGTCGTCGACGTAGAAGGGGATATTGGGTTTCAGGAGTGCAGCGCACTGGCTGGCCACCTGACGTCGTTCCTGATAGGTTTGTGGTTGAGCAACCGCGACACCGGCTTTTTCGTTTGACTTCATCGCCCAGCCATCCGTGGGATGCGCCTCGCGTACGTAGACGAACAGAAAGTCGGCATGGTCCTTCTGGCGATTCCAGACGGCTTCGACGGTGGGATACATGGACCGGAACGGCCCGCAGGTGAAGTTGCCAAACACAAGCACCAGCGGGCGTCGGCCAATTCGATCAGACAGCCTGACTGTTTCGTCGCTGTCAATGGCCTTCACCGTGAAATCCGGAGCCGGATCGTTGACCGCCGGGCCTTCCTGCAGCGATCCGATTTCGCCTGCCAGAAAACCTTTGATAAGAATTTCCTTTGAGGGCATGTCGCCGGGAGAGAAACCGCTGGAGGGTGGTATCAGCGCATTCCGCATCTGCTCAAATCTGACCGGCTGTCCGTCGGCACTCACACGAGCGAACCAGGCCTGCCATTCATCGGCAGTCAGCAGGCCATCGCCGTCGGCGTCGAATCTGCGAAACATGCGGTTGACCATGTAGGATTGGCGAACCCACGAATTGGAATCCGACCAGTCGAGATCAAAGCCTGAGAGGTTTCCATCGTGATCGCGATCGAGTTGATCGAAGATGTGTTCGGTGCCCTTGAAGTTGTCTCGCCTGAGCGGCTGTTTTGAATCGCCGCCCAGCCGTTCAGCCAGCCATTCCCACGAATACCGACTTGTGGCCGGATGAAACCAGCCGTTGGTGCCATCGAGTTGCCCGCCGCGGGCGATGACGAGATACATTTGCACGGCCTCGGGCATTTTTTTGCCGGCATAGGCGTGTTCGATTTGTTCCGGTGTGAAATTCAGCAGTTCCGGGCCGGGCTGTGGTGGTTCGACGGCTGGCGAAGAGGTGTTGGGGGCTGTTGCCGGAGCCGGGGTTATTGGTTCATCAGACGCAACCGCAGGCAGGCACAGGATGAGGATGGAAACGGCGTGCAGGAGCATCTGGATTCTCCGAGCAGTGGCGGTGACGATCGGAAGGCTGAATTCTGACGCGGACGGGTTTCGGGCGGAAGAGCAGCCCTGGTCAGCGGATCACTCGCCGGTCGAAAAAATCCGCGTGGATTTTTCCAGACGGAACAGGTGCGACATGGGCAGAGACATTCCAGCCATGCACTGCAGGGGGACTCAGCCTTACCCCACAATCTCTGAGATCACGTTTCCTCGCACCAGCGGGAATGGTCGCCCGGTTTGGTCGTGCAGGAGCGTTTCGGGGGAATAGCCGAGGCAGTGGAAGATGGTGGCGGTGACGTCGGCTGCAGAGACGGCGCCTGAGAGTGGGAATGCGGCGTGGCCGTCAGATTCGCCATGAACGCAACCGCGTCGGATACCGGCACCGCCGAGTGCGATCGAAAAGCAATTGCCCCAATGATCGCGGCCGGCGTTGCCGTTGATTTTTGGCGTATGACCGAACTCGCCGATCCAGACCACCAGTGTTTCATCCAGCAGTCCCCGTTCCTGCAGGTCTTCCAGCAGTGCAGAATAGGCCTGGTCCATGCGCGGCATGAGTTGTTTCAGGTCGCGAAAGTGATTGTTGTGGGTGTCCCATGAGCCGTTGCCGGGGATTTCTTCCATTTTTGACCAGTTGACCTGGACGAGCGATACACCGGCTTCCACGAGTCGTCTGGCGAGGAGCACTGACTGGCCGAATCGGTTGCGTCCGTAGCGTTCGCGTACCGTGGCGGACTCTTCGCCGATCTCAAAAGCGCGGCGTGCCGCCTTGCCGGCCAGCATATCAAACGCCTGTCGCGCGTGATGACTGAAGCGATTTGCGGAAACGAGGTCTGCCTGCTGACGGACTGTGTCGAGCGATTCCAGCAGTTGTCGCCGAGCGCCGAAGCGGGCGCCGGTGATTTCAGCGGGCAGTGACAAATCCGGAATCTGGAAGTCTGCCTGTGAAGGGTCGCAGGTGATCAGCCACGGATCGTACTGCCGCCCCAGCACTCCTGCGGTCTGCCCTGGCCAGAGAATTTCGCCGTCGTTCGCAATGTGCTTCGGGATTGTGATCGCGGACGGCAGACCGTCCCGGTCCGGTCGCAGGGCGCGCATGATCGCACCGTGGCTGGGGGACAGATTGGGGGCTTTGGAAACGACGTTTTCCTGACTGAGCGGCTGATGGGGAACGCCCGTGAGCATCTGGTAGCCGCTGGATGAATGCGCCTGATCCTTTGTGACCACTGCGCGGAGCACCGAGAGCTTGTCTGTGTGGATCGCCGTACGTGGCATCAGTTCGCCGACGCGCAGGCCGGGGACCACCGAATCGATCCAGCCAAACTCACCGCGAATTTCCAGAGGTGCGAGGGGTTTGGGATCCCATGTTTCGTGCTGTGGTGGGCCACCGAGCAGCCAGAGGAGAATGACCGACTTTGCGGACCCAAAACCTGGTGACTGATCTTCCGAAGGTTGGTTCGCGGCAACCGCTGTGCGGCTGGCGTTCAGCCCCGCCAGATTCAACCCCAGTGCCGAAAGGCCGCCCACCCGCAGAACTTCGCGACGCGTGCGGCCGTCGCAGAGTGACAGAGGTGAATGTGTAAAGGACAGCATGGGCAAACTCCGGGGG
>JBEAUF010000149.1:0-3308 GCA_041161565.1 Planctomycetota bacterium
GCCAGCACCCTTTACCCGCAGGCTGCCGCCAAGCGGCTCATCGCGCTCTCACTTCTCACTTCTCACTTCTCACTTCTCACTTCTCACTTCTCACTTCTCACTTCTCACTTCTCACTTCTCACTTCTCACTTCTCACTTCCTTCTCCGCTCTCCGCTCTACACTCTCGCGCAGCGTCCCGCCCCGCGGCTCATCACGAGTCCCCTCCGTGTTTCAGCCCGGAGGGCGACACATCCGGTGCGGCGCCGTCAGCCGCCGCACCACACCGCGTTAATCTCGTTGACACCGTGGACAGCCGGTGGCCCAGCAGAGCCCCCGAGCGGACGGGCGGAAGCCCCCGCTTGCGTTTCGCACCATGGTGCGTGCCCCTACCCGCGGCGGCAGCAGCGCGTTGCCAGCACACTTTACCCGCGGGCTCCCGCCCGGCGGCTCATGTGTCGCGGAAGCCCCGGGTTGCGTTCCGGCGCCCTCGTGCCCACGCGGCCCGCGGCGTTAGCAGCGCGGTGCCAGCGCTCTTTACCCGCGGGCTCCCGCCCTGCGGCTCATGTGCGTTCTCACTTCTCACTTCTCACTTCCTTACGCTCTCCACTCTCGCCAGCGCTCTTTACCCGCGGGCTTCCGCCCGGCGGCTCATGCGTTGGCCGCCCGGCGGCTCACGCGTTTGCCACCTCCGGCCGCTCTCACCGATCCCCACGGCGGGGTCGTTCCCCAAGACGCCGCAGCTCCAGTCTTCTCAGAGCCGTATCCGGAATCAGCAACAACGCCGCCAGGCCCAGCAGCCATGGTCTGAGCGATCGCGGACGGACGGCCTCCTGCAGGGCAGGCTGGAACACCTGCTCCGCCGGCGCGCTGCTTAAACCTCCCGTCGTCGCCGAAAGCTGTTCCAGCAGTCCGGTGTTGACCGGCTTCAACCGCAACTCCTGCGCTTCACCCGTGACAATCGCCCTGGACTGCTGAGCAGCTGTCTGGCCGTCACGACGGATTGTAAAGTCCAGGTTCCACGCACCGGCTGCCGCGGTGCTGACTTCGCCCGCATACCGCCCCGGGGCGATTTGCTGCAGTGTCAGCCGGGACGTCTTCATGGCAGGGTCGGTGACCAGCACTTTTGCTTCGCCGCTGTTCAGAAAACTTCCACCGGCATCGGCTGCGTCAACGGTCAGAAGGGAACGGCTGCCGCGGCGAGTGACGGACAGCTGCAGACCGCCGGGCGGAGTTCTGCGCATCAGCTGTCGCATGACCTGAGTCCAGAATTTTCCGTAGCCCGGCCACGTAAGCCATTCAGCGGCCCAGCGACTTTTGGCGTCCGAAGTAAAAGCCGCCGACATCCCCAGCCCGGTTCGCCACCACACCAGCAGCGGATCACCCTTTTCCGTCGCCAGGATCACCTCACTGCCCGCCTTGGGTTTGGTGACAACGTAGCCCAGCAACAGTGGTGCGGATTCGAGATCCAGATCGGCCAGCGCCCGCGTGGCCCGCACAACCTGCGGCAAAAACGGCTCCTCTTCCAGAGCCGACTTGCCGGCAGTCATGGTTTCCTTCGCAAAGATGCGAGGCACCTGAGCAGCGTCGGGCGCGGCATAAAAGCGGCCACGACCAATCCTCGCAATTGACTTCAGCAACCTCGAATCCGTGGCATCTTCGGGCCCCAGAGCCACCACCGAGACCGTGACCTTCGATGACGCCATCCGCTGCGCCAGCCCCTCAAAATCGCCGCTGTTGGAAATCCCGTCAGTCAGCAGAATCACGTGCTTCAGTCGCGCGGAAGTGGCGTTGAGCATTTCTGCGGCAAGTTCCATCGCCGGATACATGCTGGTGCCGCCCCCAGGCTGCAGGCGGCTGATCTGATCGCTGATCTGACCCCGATTTCCCGCAGGCTGCATTTCACTGATCACCCACGTCTGGTCGTCGAAGGCCAGCACCGCTGTCTGATCCCGCTCCCCCAGCAGCTCCACGGCAGATCGCGCGGCCGTACGCGCCATCTCCAGCTTCTCGCCGTCCATCGAACCAGAACGATCCAGCACCAGCACCATCGCCAGCGACGGCTTCTCCTGCTCCTTCTCAAAATCACAACGCACCGGGAGCACCTCTTCGATGGCACTGCGATAATAGCCACCCAAACCAAAGGACTGCTCACCCCCCAGCATCAGAAAGCCACCGCCGAACTCCTGCACCCATGTGCGAATCACCTCCATCTGCTGCGGCGATACCCTGGTGGCTGGCACGTTCGAAACCACCAGCAGCTCGTAGTTCTGCAACGCTTCCAGCGATTCAGGAATGCCCTCCACGGGACGCACGTCCACCGCCACCCCCTCTTCCTCCAGAGCAAAGGCCAGCTCTTCAATCCGCTCCGGCTCGCTCTCCACAATCAGCACCCGCGGACGGCCGGATGCAGAGACAAGACCGACAGCCGCGTTGTTGTCCAGCAACGTGTCCTGCGTCAGACCGGAAATACGGGCACGAAAAACCGCCAGCCGATCACGCTCCACAGTCTGTTCAAATCGCAGCCGATTCTCTCCAGCCACCAGCTGCCGTCGCTCACTGAGCACTCGATAACCGCCCCGAAACACTTCCACCAGACCCTCGTCGGCGTGGTTCGCTGAAACCACCACCTCCACCACGAATGGCTCACCCTCCCGCACCTCCGGCGGCACCAGCACCTCAGAAATCTGCACTTCCGGGTCGTCACGGCCCGGAAGCGGCACTGTCCAGACCGGCACACCCGCTGCCGCCGCTGCCGACAGGACGTCGCCCTCCGTTTCATTACCGTCAGATAACAACACCAGCCGCGGCACATAACCAGCCGGCACCGCCGCGGCCGCTGTCTGCACTGCCAGCGACAAATTCGTGCCGCCCGCAGCACTTTCAGCCAGCGGCGAAAAAACTGCCCCGGGATCCGCAGCCGGCATCCCCGGACTCGCCGCAAATGGAATCCACGCCACACCAGAGTCACCGCGAACACGCTCAGCAGACTGCAGATACTCCCGCGCCACTCGCTCACCCGCCGAACCAACGCTCGCACTGCGATCCACCAGGAATACCACAAACGGTTCACCTGACCCCTGCAGCCACGTCAGGCCGGCGAGACTGCAGAGCACTGCCAGACAAATAACCGCTCGCAGCAGCAGCGACACAAACCGCTGCCGCCCGGAGAAATCCGAAAGACTGTGCAGATGCCACCACCACAAGGCACAAGCCACGGGCAGTGCCAGCATCAGATACCACGGTTGGTGAAATTCCAGAGACATTACACGTCACATTGCAGAGTAAATCAGGACGCGGAAACAGCCCACACAAAAGGCCTCCTTCGGGA
>JBEAUF010000023.1:0-18325 GCA_041161565.1 Planctomycetota bacterium
ACGCTGTAATCGGCATCGGCAGCTCTTTGCAGAACTCTTTACCCGCGGGTTGCCGCCACAAATGAGCCGCAGGGCGGCAGCCCGCGGGTAAAGTGTCCTGCCAACGCACTGCTCACGCCGCAGGCAGGGGGTGCGCACCAGGGTGCGAGGGCGTACCGGAGGCTTCCGCCCAGGGGCATTGGCGTTCTCTGAAATTCTGTGAAAAGACGGGTGAAGTCCTTGGGTGGGCGAGGCTGAGATGGTGAAACGGTAGTAATCTGGGAGTTCAGGGGCGTTTTGGGCTTGAGCGAGGAAAGGTCGTGGTTTGAGATTTTCAGCAGTGAAAAAGCTGGGTATCCGTTTCGACGGAGCGAAACGCGACTATTTGCAGAGTTCGCGCCGTTTCGCCATCCCAGGGCGAGGCTCCAGCCGAGCCGCTGAACGCTGGTCCGCGCTGTGAGCGGTTGCCAGCGTTTTTGCGGCGCAGCAGGGATCGAAGAAACGCTCGGGGCAGGGATGCGGCTCAGCAGGAGCTTCGCCCTCCCGACACTGCGTCTTGCCAGAAAGCCAATGCCGCAGGGCGGCAGCCCGCGGGTAAAGTGCCCCGGCAACGCGCTGCTAACGCACCGGGCAGGGGTGGGCACCAGGGTGCCGGAATCGCAACCGGGGGCTTCCGCCCGTCCGCTCATCCGTTCTTACTTCCGCGTTCTCCTCTCCTCTCTACTTTCCAACCTCTCCTCTCTCGCGCAGCGTCGGGCTTCCGCCCGTCCGCTTAATTGTGTTCGTCGGTTGTGGATGGTTGCAAACCCCAGGTAATACAGATACTCTGGGGAATCTGAGAATTCTATACAGCAGTCCTGGGCCTACGGTGAACTGTTTAATCGGGAGCTGGACCTATGAACCGTGTCAGGGTATTCGATTATCCACGGCTTTCGTTCTGCGTGCTGGCTGTGGCCTGTGTCTGGATGCGGGGTCCGGTTCAGGCTGCTCCGCAGTCTCCGGCTGCCGGCGACGTTCCGAGCAGCATGTCCGATTCGGTCGGCATTCGGCTGCAGCTGATTCCTGCGGGCAGTGTGACTCTGGGCAGTGCCTCGAACGCAGCGTTTGCGGAGCCTGAGGAGCGACCGGAGCATACGGTGCAGATTCCTGAGGCCTATTACATCGGCGTCACAGAGGTTACTCAGCAGCAGTGGTATGCGGTGATGGGCACCCGTCCCTGGCGCACTCCATGGAACACGCCGCAACTGTACGTCACGGAAGGTGACAATTACCCGGCCTCGTGGATTACCTGGCGCGAGGCGCGGGCGTTTTGTGAGCGTCTGAGTGAAAAAGAAGCGGCGTCGTATCGGCTGCCGACTGAGGCGGAGTGGGAGCGGGCGTGTCGCAACGGTGCTGCTGCGGCGTGGTCGTTTGGTGATGATGCATCAACGGCGGCTGAAAACGGCTGGTTTCGTGAAAACACGGTGTCTGACATGCACACGCTGAAGCCTCGGGAGGTAGCTGCCAGAGCTCCGAATTCCGCGGGTCTGTACGACATGCATGGAAACGTGTCTGAGTGGTGTCGGGACACATTCTCCGACTATCCGCTGTCGGCATCCGCTGGTCAGGGATCCAGTCTGGGAGTCCTGCGTGGTGGCAGCTGGTTTGTGAGCCACAACCACTCCCGCGCGGCGACTCGCGACCGTCTGCGTCAGCGGCAGTCACTGGGGAGTACGGGATTGCGTGTGGTGCGTGAGCTGCGGGCACCTGAGCCTGCGCCGGCGCCGCCTCAGCCTGAGACACCGGCCCCGGCCCCGCAGCCCTCCAGCCCGGCTCCTGCGCCTCCTGCTCCAGCGACAGCCTCGGGTACACCTGCGGGTGGCGGCGATTCGTCGGGTTCCGAGGCGGTGGAGAATGTCACCGGGAATGCCGCCGGGGCCCCGGGAGCCGTGGTGATTCCCTGCGAACCGGGTCTGCCCGGGGGATCGTACAATCGGGTTCCGCGTTGCCGAATTCCGCTGATTCCGATCTTCCGTTGAATGGCACCGCCATTGACCCTCCGGGCAAAAGATCCCTAGAATACGGGGATTCAGGCAGCTTTTCGCCCCGCCCGGCTGCGGTCTTGTCCGGGCCACTGGTCAGCAGGAATTGTGCACAACATGGAGATTCTGGAAAAAGTCGGCGATTTCTTTTCCGCCGCGACGTTCCGCCTTGAGCGTGGCATTACGTCATTATTTGGTTCGTCCAACGAGCGTCGGATGCGCAAGCTGGGATTTGTGCGGGACCAGCAGGGCCGCACGGCGATCCTGCCCGGCTCCATGCTTGACCGCATCAATTCCATGGAATCTGCCTGGCAGAAGCTGACCGACGACGAGCTGCGTCAGACGGCAGCCAAATTCCGTGCACGGCTGCAGAACGGCGAGACTCTGGACGATCTGCTGCCGGAGGCCTTTGCAGCGGTTCGCGAGTCGGGTCGACGATTTCTGAAGATGCGGCACTATGAAGTGCAGATGATCGGCGGCTACATCCTGCACAAGGGGATGATTTCAGAAATGGTCACGGGCGAAGGCAAAACGCTCGTGGCGACTCTGCCGGCCTTCCTGAACGCGCTGGCCGGCAAGGTGCATGTGGTAACGGTGAACGACTACCTGGCCCGTCGCGACATGGAGTGGATGGGTCCGGTCTATCTGCAGCTCGGCCTGACCGTGGGCGCCATCCAGTCCAACATGAATTCTGCTGAGCGACAGGTGCATTACGCCTGCGACATCACCTACGGGACCAGCAACCAGTTCGGCTTCGACTATCTGCGGGACAACATGAAGCCAACGGCCGACCAGCAGGTGCAGGGGCCGCTGGACTACGCGATTGTGGACGAGATCGACAACATTCTGATCGACGAAGCGCGAACTCCGCTGATCATCTCCGGTCCGGCGCACGACAACCTCGACAAGTACCCTCGAGCCGAAGCCATCGCGCGACAGCTGCGTCGGGACGTCGATTTCGAAGTGAAGGAAAAGGAGCACACCTGTCATCTGACGGAAGCGGGTGTGCGGCGTGCAGAGCAGCTGGCGGGTGTGGACAGTTTCTACACCGCCGGCAACATGGAATGGCCGCACCTGCTCGATAACGCCCTCAAAGCTCATCACCTCTACAAACGCGACGTGCACTACGTAGTGGAAAAGCAGGAGGTGGTGATCGTTGACGAAAACACGGGCCGCAAGATGGAAGGACGTCAGTGGTCGGATGGTCTGCACCAGGCCGTTGAGGCCAAGGAAGGCGTGCGGATCAAAGCCGAAACCCAGACGCTCGCCACGATCACTCTGCAGAACTACTTCAAGCTCTATCGCAAGCTTTCCGGCATGACGGGTACCGCCATGACGGAATCGGAAGAGTTTCTGAAGATCTACAATCTGGACGTGGTGGCCATTCCGACGAATCGTCCGATGCAGCGGATCAACCATCCGGACAGCATTTACGGGACGGAAAAAGAGAAGTGGGACGCGGTTGTCAGTGAGATTGTGGAGACGCACGGCACAGGTCGTCCGGTGCTGGTGGGCACCACGTCCATCGAACTCTCTGAAATGCTCAGCGACCGCCTGCGTCGTCGCGGAGTTCGCCATGAAGTGCTCAACGCCAAAATGCACGAGCGTGAGGCCGAGATTGTTGCTCAGGCGGGTCGTCGGGGAGCCGTGACGATTGCCACCAACATGGCTGGTCGCGGCACCGACATTATTCTTGGCGGTAATCCGGAACATGCCGCCTGGGAAGAGCTCAAAACCCGCTATCAGTCGCGTCTTGAAGTCCCCAAATCTGAATGGGACGCGCTGACTCGACAGATCGCCGAACGCGAGGGGATGGTGGCCGAGGGCAAGGAAGTGGCGACTCTGGGCGGGCTCCACGTGGTGGGCACGGAGCGGCATGATTCCCGCCGCATTGACCTGCAGCTGCGTGGTCGAGCGGGTCGCCAGGGTGACCCGGGTTCCAGCCGCTTCTTCATTTCGCTCGATGACCGGCTGATGCGACTGTTTGCCGGTGACAACGTGAAGCGACTGCTGCAGTGGGCCGGACTGACGGAAGGCGAACCGATTGTCAGTCCGATGGTCACGCGACAGCTGGAAAAAGCGCAGAAGAAACGCGAGGAGACGCATTTCGACCAGCGCAAGAACCTGCTTGAATATGACGAGATCATGGACGAGCAGCGGAAGCGGACGTACACGTATCGGCAGCGAATTCTGGACGGCGAGGACTGTCGTTCACTGATTCTGGGTATGATGCACAGCGAAATCGACCGCTGGACCGCGCAGTTTCTGGACAAGAACTACCGCTGGGATTCGATCGCCGCATGGATTCATCAGACGTTCCAGATTGAGGTGGACGCCGGCGACATCCGCGATATGTCCCGCCGCGACATCGAAGTCTGGATCCGTGATGAGCTCGATCGCCAGGGCGAAATCCAGATCAACGATCAGCTCGAAATGCACCTCCCCGAGGCCGCCGAGAGCAAGCTGGAATGGAACTACATCGCACTGGTCAAGTGGGCGAATCGTGCCTTCTCGCTGACTCTCACCGACCGCGATCTGCGTTCCCGGGATCGAGACGAAATCCCCGCGTTTCTGCTCGAAAAAATCCGCGACGCCTTCTCCCGCCGAGAGCTCACCGAGCTCGACAGCTTCCTTGATCCGCTCTTCCCCTTCAAATCGCTGGCCGGCTGGGTGGGCTTCAACTTCCAGATCGCGATTCAGCCTGAGGAGTTCCAGAGTCTGGAGCCGTCCGCCGTCCCACGGGTGCTCCGGGAACGCGTGGCCCGGCAATACGACGAGAAGGAAGCGTCGTTTCCGGTGGCTGTGGGAATGCACAATTTCCTCGCCGGTGACGGCCAGCAGAACGAACGTGCGAACCGCGAACGTCTGGCACGCTGGGCCAATACTCGCTTCCGCGCCGAATTTGACCCGGCGGCGATGGCCGAACTGCAGTCGTCGGCGATCCGCGATGTGCTGCTGCAGGCCAGCCGCGATTTTCTGGCCCGTCGTCCGGCTGCGGCCGTCGTCGAAGCCAAACTCAGCGAAGTTCTCGGCGGCAGCCGTCCTCGATCGCTGCTCACCGAAACCCAGGCCACTGCCCTGCTCAGCTGGGTCGAAAAGGAACTCGGACTCGTCCTCAACGCCGACGTCATCCGCACTCTGCCGGTCGAAAAAGTTCGCTCGGAAATCCTCCAGGGCATTGACCAGCTCTTCCGCCCGGAACTCCGCCAAACCGAACGTTCGATCCTGCTCGAATTCGTCGATACGGCCTGGAAGGAACACCTCTACTTCATGGGGTACCTCCGCCAGGGCATTGGCTTCGTCGGATATGCTCAGAAAGACCCCCGCACGGAATACAAACGCGAAGGTCGTCGGGCGTTTCTGGCAATGTGGGAGCGCATCGCCACGCAGGTGACCGAGAGCATTTTCCGGGTGGAGCATGAAAGTCCGGCGTTCGTCGGTTCGCTCTGGCGAATCACGGCCACCGAGCACGATGTTGCACCGCCGACTGACAGCCGCGTGGACGAATTGCAGACGAACGCACCGGAAGCCGGCGAAGAAGGCCGGGCCGTGCAACCCATCATCAATGCTGCTCCGAGGGTTGGGCGTAACGACGACTGCCCCTGCGGAAGCGGAAAGAAATACAAGAAATGCTGCGGCCGCTGAGGCAGGGTGGCTGCAGTCATTTCCGTCGGCTCGAAGGACTGTCCGATGCACTGGGTGCTGAACCTGATTTACGCAGCACTGCTGACGCTGCTGTCACCAGTCATCCTCTGGCGGATGATCCGGCACGGTCGCTATCGGCGTGGAATCCGACAGAAACTTTTCGGGCAACTGCCGTTCACCCCGGACGGCAGGCCGGTCGCATGGTTCCACGCGGTGAGTGTGGGCGAGATTGTGCAGCTGCAGAAGATCGTGGACGAGTTCCGCAGACAGACCGACGACGGCTGGCTGGTGGTCGTATCCACGTCGACCGACACCGGATATGACCTTGCAAAACAGCGTTTTCCAGGCTGCCAACTGGTCTGGTTTCCGCTCGATTTTTCCTGGGCTGTACGCCGCGCCCTGCAGACTGTGCAGCCCCGGCTGCTGGTGCTTGTGGAACTTGAGCTCTGGCCCGGACTGCTCATGGAATGCACCCGTCACCGCGTCCCGGTGGCGATCGTCAATGCCCGGCTGAGTGAGCGGAGTTTTCGTCGCTATCTGCGGGCGGACTGGTTCCTGCGACCGATTTTTTCCCGCATCGCGCTGGTGGCTTCGCAGTCTCAGTCCTGCGCGGAAAGACTGCGGATGCTGGGAGTACCCGCGGAGCGCATGCAGATCACTGGTTCCGTGAAGTTTGACGGCGTGGCCTGTCATCCCGAGCACCCGCCGACTCAGCTGCTGAGATCGCTCTTCCGCATCGATCCACAGGCTCCTGTCCTGATGGCCGGCAGCACTCAGGCGCCCGAAGAACGCATGATCCTCGACGCCTGGCAGCAGCTGCGTCGCCTGCATCCCACGCTCCAGCTGATCCTCGTGCCTCGGCATCGGGAGCGATTTGAGGAGGTTGCGGAGCTGGTGCGATCGGCCGGTTTTCCACTGCTGCGACGTTCCGCCATACCCGAGGGCCGTTCCGAATTGCAGTCTGGTTATGACTGCGTGCGGCTGCTGGACACGATCGGAGAGCTCGGCGCCTGTTGGGGTCTGGCTGATATCGCCTTTGTGGGCGGATCCTTTGGGAGTCGTGGCGGTCAGAACATGATTGAACCGGCAGCATGGGGGGCGGCGGTGACATTCGGGCCCAACACGTGGAATTTCCGGGACGTGGTGCAGATTTTCCGCGAGGCGGACGCCTGCCGTCAGCTGCAAACAGCGTCTGAGCTGTTGCCGCTGCTGCAGCACTGGCTGGACCAGCCGCTGGAACGGCAGCGACTGGGGACTGCGGCAGCCGCGGTGGTTCGCGCCCAGCAGGGCGCGGTGGGAGCGACTGTGCGGCTGCTGCGGGAGCAGCTGGTGGCGTCTGAGTCGCCTGCTGTGCAGTCGAAGGCCGCATAGTGGGTGGTTGCAGGGTGACCGCTGAATTCGACGGCTCTGCGGGACTGCCTGGAAGAATTTGACGGAAAGTGACCGAACCTGACGCGAATTGGCATGCAATTGACGCTCAGTGACGGTATTGGCTGAGAGTTTCACGGCCGCTCCCGTTGTGGGGACGAGGTTTTCGTTGTTTCAGCAGCCCCGGCGGCGTGGCATCGGTAAGTCCAGGATCCATGAGCGAAACCATTCCGTCTGCCGCATCCGGCACTGAAACCACACCTGCTCCGCCGCGGTATGTGGTGGGCATTGACCTTGGGACGACAAATTGCGCGCTATGCTGGGTGGATTCCGAAGCCGCTCCGCACGACGTCTCGGTCTTCCGCATTCCTCAGCTGTGTGGTCCGGGCCAGACTGAGCGTCTGGAAACGCTGCCCTCGTTCTGCTGGTTTGGCCTCGATCAGGAGATTGCGTCGGGGCAGTTGCGTCTGCCGTGGCAGGTGCAGAATCCGGTGGAGGCGGTGGGGCTCTACGCGCGGGAGCAGGGTCGGGCAGCGGCTGGTCGGTTGATTGAATCGGCCAAGAGCTGGCTGTGTCACTCGGGAGTGGACCGCCGGGCTGCGCTGCTGCCGTGGCATGGAGCTGCGGATGTACCGCGATTATCGCCGGTCGCCGCGAGTGCTCGTTATCTGCGGCATTTGCGGGAAGCGTGGAATGCGGAGCATCCGCAGCACCAGCTGGAACAGCAGGACGTGATTGTGACGATTCCCGCATCCTTTGATGAAGTCGCGCGGGAGCTCACAGTTCAGGCGGCGCGGGAGGCGGGTTTACCGCGGATTATTCTGCTGGAGGAACCGCAGGCAGCATTTTACGCGTGGGTGCACAATCATCGCGACAACTGGGAGCAGCTGGTCACGCCCGGCCAGCGGATCCTGGTTTGTGACATTGGCGGGGGCACGAGTGACTTCAGTCTGATCCAGGTGCGTCGTGGGGAGGACGGGCGAGTGCAGTTTCACCGAGCGGCGGTGGGTGAGCATTTGCTGCTGGGCGGCGACAATCTGGACCTGGCATTGGCCCATCTGGTGGAGCAGCGTCTGGAGCGGCGGATTACGGATGCTCGGCAGTGGGGGCAGCTGACGGCCGCCTGTCGGCATGCGAAGGAAACGCTGCTGGGCCCGAACGCTCCGGAGAGTGTGACGGTGAATCTGGCGACCGGAGGTTCCAGGTTAATCGGGGGTTCGCTGCAGGTGCAGCTGACTCGTGATGTTGTCAGCGAGCAGTTGCTGGCGGGCTTTCTGCCGGACGTAACGTGGGGCGATGAGCCTCAGCGGCGACAGTCCGGTTTTCAGGAGTACGGCCTGCCTTACGCTGCGGACGCGGCGATCAGCCGATATCTGGCGGGATTTTTGCGTGGTTTCGCACAGACAGCCGCCGGGGAATCTGCAGCTTCGCCTGATCCGCTGGCTGCGCGTCCCGATCTGGTGCTGTTCAACGGGGGCTTTTTTGAGTCACCAGTGCTGCGATCGCGGCTGCTGGACGTGTTGCGGCAGTTGTTTGCGGAGTTTGATCCGGCGTGGTCCCCGGTGGTGCTCCGCAACGATCGAACGGACCTTGCGGTGGCCCAGGGCGCGGCCGCGTTTGGTATGGTTCGTCGCGGATATGGGGTGCGAATTTCCGCTGGGCTCGCGCGGACGTATTATGTGGCGGTGGAGCAGGCGGACGGCCAGCGCAGAGCGCTGTGTCTGGCGGCGGCCGGCACGGAAGCGGGCGATGAGTTGCAGGAGATTGACCGCGAGTTTCGGGTGCGGACGTGGGAACCCGTGGAATTTCCGATTCTGGTTTCGGGGACACGGCTGAGCGACCAGCCGGGACAGCTGGTTGAGATCCTCCCTGAGCAACTCACCAGTCTGCCTCCAATCCGCACGGTACTAACCGGGCGTCGGCGTGGCGATGAGTCGGAGGTGTCGGCGAAGCTGGCCGTGCGGCTGACCGAAATCGGCACTCTGGAACTCTGGTGTCGGCAGACCGACGGAGCCCGTCGCTGGCAGCTGCAGTTTGACGTCCGTGCGGCGACTCAGACCGATCGCAGCGGGCATCGCGGGGAAGCGGAGCGTGCGGGGATTATCGATGAGGAGCTGGTGACAGCTGCAGCGGCGGTGCTGCGGGATGTCTTCGGTTCGGAGGGCAGGTTGAAACCGGACGAGACGGCGGCGAAGTTAGCGGAGGCGGTGGGGTTATCGCGTGCCCAGTGGCCCCCTTCGCTGCTCAGAGCCATCTGGAATATTCTGCTGCAGCTGGCGGAGGGCCGGCGGAAGAGTCCGGTGCACGAGGCGCGGTGGCTGAACCTGGCCGGCTATTGTCTGCGACCGGGCTTCGGCATGGCTGCCGATGACTGGCGTGTGGAAGAAACGTGGAGGGCAATTTCCGGACGGCCGGTCCACGGCGTTCCGGCCTGTCTGGCTGAAGTGCGGACGCTCTGCCGCCGCATCGCAGGTGGGCTGTCTGCGGGGCGTCAGAACCAGCTGGCGTCGGGAGTCCTGCCGCTGATTCGACAGCGTCTGCGTCAGGCGACGACCGGTCGAGGCCGTGCGGTCCCGTACGCCTCGGGTAACCACGAAGCGGCTGAGATCTGGCGGATGCTGGGCGCCTGCGAACTGCTCGAACTGCCGCTCCGCCGGGAGCTTGGCGACATCGCTCTGGAACTCATGAATCGCGCCGGTTTTGAACCGGTTCGCAATGCTTTGATCTGGATGCTGGGGCGAGTTGGCAGTCGGGTGCCGGCTTATGGACCACTGAATCTGATTGTGCCCCCGGAAACAGCAGCCGTGTGGATTGAAAAGCTGCTGAAGGCGGCGGACCTCGCTGACCCGACGGTGCAATTGGCCCTGATGCAGCTGTCGCGAAAAACGGGCGACCGCTTTCGTGACGTCTCCGGATCCCTGCGTTCGCGACTGCTGGAGCGGCTGCAGTCAGCAGGGGCTCGCAGCAGCTTTCTGCGGCTGATTGCCGAAGGCGGAGTGCTGGAGGAAGAGGACGCGGGGCTGGTGTTTGGGGAGAGTCTGCCGACTGGCCTGCGGCTGAACTGAGGAATCGGCCGGAAGACTGCTGCGGCGTGTTCTGCTGCGATGTGTTCCGCGGTGTCGCGTTATTCGATGGCGGGCGTACCTGCGTCGCTGTCGGACATGCGGGCGACTCCGGCGGTCCGGGCCTGTGCAGGCGGATCGGACAGAGCGGAAGTGCCGCTGGCGGTGTCGCTGGCGGTGGCGGGGGAAATCGTGTCTGCGGCCGGCGTGGTCGAGTTCTCGGTGGCGGGCGGAACCGGCTCGCTGTCGGACATGCGGGCGATTCCGCTGGTCCGGGCCCTGGCAGGCGAATCGGACAGGGAAGCGGTGCCGTCGGAGGGAGTCTTCGGGTCTGCGGGCGGCGTGGGCGGGTCCTGCAGAGCCGGCGGGACGGGAACGGCGTTCTTTGTGGCTGTCTCGGCCGGCTGAGTGCTGGCGGGTTCGGCCTGGGAGGCGATTCTGAGATCGCGGCAGACGAGCAGTGAGCCTTTTTCGTAGTGGATATTTTTGAGGGCGATGGCGTATTCGGTGCGGGCACGGGAGAGCTGAATTTCCGCCTGAGCGACTCTGCGAACGGCGTCGACCTGACGTTCGTCATTGGACTGGAATTCGGTGCGTGCGAGCACGGCATCGAGGTATTTGCGGGCGGCGGCGTACTGGGCAAGGGCATTGCGAGTGGCGGTCAGGGCTCGTTCCTGGTCGCTGAAGGCCCCCGTGAGATTGCTGATAATCTCCCGCTGCTGTTCGCGCTGGACGGTGCGTTCGCGGGCGAGGTTGAGTTCGGCGTGGGAGACGGCGGCGTGTCCGCGGCGGAAGCCGATGGGCACATTCAGTTCCATGCCCAGCATCCATTCCTGATGGTTGCCGGTGAGCAGGTTGCCGACGGCGGAATCCGGAGCGCTGCCGCTCTGAATTCCGGATTCAAGCAGCGTATCACCAAAGCCTCGGACGCGATAACGACCGACGGCATCGAGGCGTGGGTGCAGGAAGTTTTTGGCCGCGAGCAATTCCAGTTCGCGTTTTTTCACCGCGAGATTCTGGCGCTGAACTTCGGGACGCTGGGTAAGTGATTCGGAGACCGAGGAGTCCCAGTCGAACAGGATTTCGGCGAGAACCGGTTCGTCGGAGGGACGAATGATTGTGCCATCGGTCGCCGGGAGCCCCATGAGCAGTCTCAGGCGACGTTCAGCTGCAAGGACTCCGCCGCCGGCCTGCAAAGTTCCGCCGGTGGAGCCATTGCGGACTTCGGTGCCGTTAAGCAGCCGGCCGAACATGGCGTCTTCCATTTCGGACTGCAGCTGCAGCTTCTGTTGTTCGAGAAGCAGGCCTTCGAGCTGGTTGCGGGAGGTTTTTTCGGGATCTGCATTCTGCGGGTACTTTTCTTCGCAGAGCTGTGCAACCTGCTGCCATGCGGCGCGTCTGGCATCGAATTCACGATAAGCGAGATACAGATCCCAGTAGGCATTTTCGAGATTGCTGACGTAGTCGCGAAGGGCGATCTGAAAGTCGGTATCCGAGATGTCGCTGTTGACTTTGGCGATCTGAATGCCGTTGTAAACGCCCGGCGTGGAACCAGGTCCGGCGATGCGGTTGAATTCCATGCCGCCGCCCTGAAGCAGCGGCTGCCGCAGTTCGCCTTCCACCCACGAGTTCCACGAACTGAAGAACTGGTTGGCGGGAGCGTTGTTGATGTCTGAATCCGCCACGGTGCGGAGGGCCATTTGAGAACCCGCCGCAGTCTTCTTCGAAAGCTCAATCTGATAGTCGTCCCACTGCTGCTGGAAGGCAGTGGCACCACCGGCGTAGAAGCTGTTGTTGTAGAGCCGATCATTCTGGTTGAAGCTGGCGATGGCGGCCAGCTGGGCATCGAAGGCACTCAGTGCTGCTTCGGTACCGAACCGGGGATCCATCTGCTGGATCTGCCGGGAGAACACAGTGGAGGCAGCGTCCGGTGACCGCAGCAGGGTCCCTCCAAGATCCCGCAGGACCGGGGACGTATCAAGGGCGGTGTGGAGCACTTCGGCGAGCGAATAGTCGCGATAGGACTTCTCGTCCAGCGATTCAAGGTCACGGGCGGACAATGGTCGCGGAGTGGCCTTGACGTCTGTGAAGATCGGAGGGGCAGGGTGGTCCACCTGACGCATGATCGCGTCGGAGGCTGTTGTCTGCTGACGGACGGTCTGGTGCAGGACGGGAAGCGTTTTGGTGGTGCAGCCGCAGCTTTGCAGCAGTGCTCCGGCTGCAGCGGCCAGAGCGGCAGTCCGCCGCAGCGCGTGCAGCCTGCGGAAAACGCCTGAAGTGCGATACCCCTGACCATCAGAAAGATTCTCGGACATGCCATCTCCCCACGCGGCGCCGGCCAGCAGGACCGGCGATTACTCCGGAACACACAACTCCGGTTCTTGAATTCCGTTCGGCAATTCGCCGTCACAGTCGGGAGAACAATCACAGGGATTTCATCCGGCAGGATCGGGAGATTTGCTACGCCAGGATCAAAACCCCCAGACCCCCCAGCCATCCAGCACAGGATTTCGTGGACTGTCCTCCTTTCCGGCCCGGTTCTGGTCACTTCCCGGATGCAACTTGTGTAGAATGCTCCTTCCAGCGACTGTTCCGCCTTCACTTCCATTCAGATTTGGCTTTGCCATGCCCAGGCGTGTCCCCCGCTCCAATTCCGGACGTCCATCCACCAGGCCTTCAGACTCCTCAGCGGAAAAGCGTCGCCGTGGTCCCACGCGGGCGGCGGAGTCCCGGGGTGCACTACCGCCGCGGCGGATGGCGGAACCGGCCACGGATGCGGCGGCGGAACTGGAAGAAATTTCCGGTGCCGAGGATGTGGGCGACGCGGGTGCCGAATCATCCGGGATGCGTCTGCAGAAATTTCTGGCCATTTCCGGCGTGGATTCCCGGCGAAACTGTGAACAGTACATCCGGGACGGCCGGGTGACGGTGGATGGCGAGGTGGTGACTGATCCGGCGCGTCTGGTGGATCCGCGGGATCAGGACATTCGGCTGGATTCTGAGCGTCGGCGGCTCCCGCGGTTCCGTTATTTCCTGCTGAACAAGCCGAAGGGGGTCTTGTGCACGAACAGTGATCCTGAGGGGCGTCCGCGGGCGGTGGACCTGATCCCGGTCTCGGATCAGCGGCTGTTCACGGTGGGGCGGCTTGATGAAAACACCCAGGGTCTGTTACTGATCACGAACGACGGCGAATTGGCGCAGCGTTTGGCACATCCGCGATTTGAGGTGGTGCGGCGGTATCGATGCCAGGTGGCTGGCCAGCCAACTCCGGAAACGCTCCAGCAGCTCAAGGACGGGATGTATTTTTCCGAAGGTTTTTTCCGGTTTCGGCAGGTGCGATTTGTGCGGCATCAGGGTCGCAGCACGGTGCTGGAGCTGGAGTTGCAGGAGGGCAGGAACCGAGAGATTCGCCGTTTGCTGGCGCGGGTCGGTCATAAGGTTATGGGGCTGGAGCGGGTGGCGTTCGGCCCATTACTGCTGGGATCGCTGCCCTACGGGCGTTTTCGTGAGCTTTCGCCGCAGGAAATCCGGGCACTGCGGCAGTTTCTGGAGGGTGGTCAGCAGCCGGAGCGTCGCAGTGCCGGTGGATTTGGCTACCGCCCCGGAAAGACCCGTGCACGGCGACCGCGGCGTGCGGCGCAGTCCGGTTCGGGGTCTGCCGGGGCCGGAAAAGTCGGGAAACCTGCCGCCGGCGGTCAGTCTGGCGGTCTGAAAGTTCGGGGGTCCGGCCGTCGGGGTGAAGCCCGTCGCGGGGCTGTTCCGAAGCCGGCCGCTCCAGGAAATCGCCGCAAACGAGCTCGCTGAGGTCCCTGTGCCGGGGTGGTTGAGCGTGGTGAAGCGGGCAGGAATTCCTGCTGTCGGCGATGCCGTTCTCAGAAAACCACCTCTGGAGTGCTCTCATCCTTGACACACCATCCGCGGTCTGACATCCTACGCGATTCGCGTTTGGGCGGGTTTTCGCAAAAGCCGAAGTTTTCAGGCTATTGTCAGAGATAATCTGCATTTGCGGCGGTTTATGTGCCGATCCGCAGCCGATTCGGTTTCCTCTCGATCGCTTTCAGTCAAAACAATCCCGGACCTGTAGTCATGCCTCAACCAAAACGTCGGCATTCCAAAGCGCGTTCTCGCAAACGCAACAGTCACAACGCGATCAAGCCTCGTCAGGTCGCCCGTTGTCCCCAGTGTGGAACGATGGTGCCAACGCACGTGATCTGCCCCACCTGCGGATACTACCAGGGTCGGACGCTGGTCGAGGAATCCGAGGAATAAGCAGCGATGCGGATCGCCCTGGACGCAATGGGTGGCGACTACGCCCCTGCCCCGAATATACTCGGCGCCATCGAGGCTGCAGAGCGTTTGCCGAACATTGAGGTGCTCCTTGTCGGTGACCGCCCCAGCCTTGAAGCCGAGATAGCCAAAATCGGTCAGCTCCCGCCGGCGATCCGGATCGTGGAATCCGAGGGTTTCGTGGGGATGGACGAAAAACCCACGACGGCTCTGCGCGAAAAACCCAACTGCTCCATCGTCCGCTGCTGGCAGCTGATGGCTTCAGGGATGGCGGACGCCGTTGTCAGCGCCGGGCACACAGGTGCTGTGGTCGCTGCCGGGCTGCGTACGCGGCTGTTCCTGAAAGGCGTGAAGCGCCCCGGAATTGCCGTCCGCCTGCCAACACTCAAAGGCTCCTGCATCCTGATCGATGTGGGTGCCAACCCCGCCGCGCGTCCAGAACATCTGGCACAGTACGGCCTGATGGGCTTCGTCTACGCCCAGAAAATGCTGGGTGTGACCGCTCCGCGGGTCGGACTGATGAACATCGGCAGCGAAGAGGGCAAAGGGACGGATCTGTATCGTGAGACCCACACCCTGCTGACCCAGTCGCCCATTCGCGAATGGTACGTGGGCAACGTGGAGGGTCGCGATGTCTACCACGGCGACACCCACGTCATCATCTGCGAAGGCTTCGTGGGCAACGTGATTCTGAAGGTCAGCGAGGGAATGGCTGAATTCCTGCTGAAGACCGTCGGCAGGACTCTGCTGAAGGAACTGACTGCCGAACGCGAGCACGCCGAACAACTGCTCGACCAGCTCGCAGATCAATTCCATTACCGCGAATCCGGCGGCGCACCGCTCCTTGGCATCGACGGCGTCTGCATCATCTGCCACGGCTCCAGCGACCATCGGTCGATCCGCAATGCCATTCGCATGGCAACGGAGATGGACAACCACCACATCAACGCCCAAATCACCGAACTGTTGCTCCAGGCTCAGTAGCATGCCCAGAATCGCCCTCTTTTTCCCCGGCCAGGGAGCTCAGCATGTCGGTATGGGCAAGCGCCTGGTTGCTCAATACCCGGCCGCCAGGCGACTTTACGACCGCGCCGCTGAGATCCTGGGTTATGACCTCGCATCGATCTGCTTTGACGGACCCGCAGACGAGCTTGATTCCACAGTAATCAGCCAGCCGGCAATCTTCGTCACCAGTCTGGCTGCTCTGGAAAAACTCCGCCACGACTCCCCGGAAATTCCGCTGGCCTGTGAAATGACAGCCGGACTCAGCCTTGGCGAGTACACGGCACTGGTGTTTTCCGGAGCATTGTCATTCGAGGACGCACTGCGAGTTGTCAAGCGGCGTGGCGAGGCCATGCAGGCAGCCGCGGACGCCAGCCCTTCAGGGATGGTCAGCATTCTGCTGCTGGAACGGGCTCAGGTTGAACAGATCTGCGAAGAGGCCTCCGCGCACGGCTCCATCCGGATCGCCAACTTCCTCTGCCCCGGCAATCTGGTGGTCAGCGGTGATAACGCGGCCTGCGAGCGGGCTGCAGAGCTGGCGGTGGCGGCGGGTGGTCGCGCGATTCCTCTGGCCGTGGCCGGCGCTTTCCACACGCACATCATGAAGCCCGCCGACGAAGCCCTCGCTGAAGTGCTGGCGGAAGTTGAGATCCGGCCGCCGGAGATCCCGGTGGTGTCCAACGTGGATGCTCAAACGCACTCCGACCCGGAAGAGATCCGCGACCTGTTGATCCGCCAGGTAATCAGCCCGGTGCGCTGGGAAGATTCCATCCAGCGAATGCTGGCTGATGGCTGCGACGACTTCTACGAAGTCGGCCCCGGCAAAGTGCTCCGCGGGCTGCTCAAACGCATCAGTCGCAAGTCCAATTGCTCAACGATTAATGACTCCTTCGAAGACGGGGCGTTGTAGTCTTCCGGATACAGCAACCGCTCAGCGGCTGCAACTGCCCGTTTTCCTGCAGAGACTCAATCTCAATTTCCTTCCTCGCGAAATCCACGCCAAAGCCAGTCTGGAAATTGCCGAAAAACATGCAATAACTTGCATCAAATACAGGTGGTTCGCTGCATCGGCCGGTTCCAATGCGGCTTCCTCCACTGCTGTCTCCATGACCCCTGAGCAAAAGGTCAGTTTCCATGACTCACGTTGTCGCCGAACCCTGCTTCAACTGCAAGTACACCGACTGTGTGACGGTTTGCCCGGTCGAATGCTTCTATGAGGGCGAAGCCATCCTGTTCATTCATCCGGAAGAATGCATTGACTGCGAAGCATGCGTTCCTGAGTGTCCGGTGGCTGCTATTTTCCACGAAGATAATCTTCCATCAGAGTGGGCCGGCTACAAGGAACTCAACGCCGAGATGGCTCCGCAGTGCACCGTGCTGACCGAGCGTAAAAAGCCGCTGGCCGACGACGGCCTCTGCCCCAATCCAAAGAGCTGAGGTTTCGTGATCACGTTTCCATCCGGGCTCTGGACGAACATTTCGCCAGAGCCCTTTTTGCTGCGCTGTTTCCACTATGACACGTCCCGGCCTGCTGCTTCCAGTGCTTCAGAACTGGGCCTGCCACAACTGTGGCGGCTGCTGCCGGGAACACGTCATCGGCATCACAACGGAAGAAAAGCAGCGTATTGAGGCACAGGCCTGGACCGTCTCGGACGGAATTCCTGCGGATTCAGCGCTGTTCGTACCACTGGGAAATGCCTGGCGGATCAATCATCAGCCTGACGGTGCCTGCATCTTCCTCGATCCCGGCGGGCTTTGTCGCATCCATTCGAAGTTTGGCGAAGCAGCCAAGCCGCTCGCCTGCCGACTCTACCCCTACGCCATTCATCCGGCTGGCCGCAACGTGACGGCCAGTCTCCGATTCAGCTGCCCGTCGGTGGTGCAGAACCTCGGCCCGCCGGTTTCATCCCTGAGAACGACTGTTGAGTCACTGGCCGTGGAAGTTGTTCCCTCCGGTTACCGCGACAGCCAAACGCCCGACCTGCGTCCGGGACTGAGTTTTGACTGGCCGCGGATGACGAGGCTGCTGGCGTGGATGGAACGCGGCCTGTCGGACAGTACGGTTCCATTTCCCGTGCGGCTCCAGCGAGTGCTGCTGTGGCTGAGTCTGCTCAGTCGCGCGGAGGAAGAAGCCTTGTCTGAAGAGCATTTCGGGGATCTCGTGAAGCTGCTGTTCGAGGCCGCGAGCCGGGCAGTTCCGGGCGATTTGACAGTGGTGCAGCCTCCTTCGCGGCTGGCGCGGCTGATGTTCCGGCAGTACGTCGCGCAGTTGTTGCGGCACGACACGGCCGCGGCCGTCGGCCGTTCGTTTGGAGCCCGGCTGAGGCTGCTGGCGGAGGGCCTGAAGTTCAGCATGGGCCGAGGATCGGTACCGCGGCTGACCGACCCCAACTCCGTACGCGTCGCGTTTGTCGAGCGAGCCGGAGTTGCGCAACCACCCATGCACGTGCGAGTTGCCTTCAGCACAGCGGAAGCTCCGCTTGCCGCCTGGGAGGCGGACTGGGACGATTTGTTCGTGCGGTATTTCCACGTCAAGCTGCAGGGCCTGCATTTCTGTGGCGCGGCCTTCTATGACTATCCCGTGCTGACTGGCTTCTGCTCGCTGGCACTGATGTTTCCCGCGGTGCTCTGGACAGCGCGGGTCCGAGCGGCTGCAGAGCAGCGGACGGTGCTGCTGCGGCGTGATCTGGAAGCAGCGCTGGCCACGCTCGATCACAACTTCGGCTACTCAGCGGTGTTCGGCCTGCGTTCCTCGCGACGACGCATGGAGCAGTTGTTGGCCATGGATCAGCCTGGAAAACTGGTGGCGTGGTACAGCCGCGTGGGATGACGCAGCAGACGCCGAGCCAATGCACTGCCAGCCCCCTGAGCGGACGGGCGAAAGCCCGACGCTGCACGAGAGAGGAGAGGGTGGAAAGTAGAGAATAGAGGAGAACGCGGAAGTAAGAACGGATAAGCGGG
>JBEAUF010000040.1:0-17597 GCA_041161565.1 Planctomycetota bacterium
TCATGAGCGGGTGGGCGGAAGCCCCCGGTTGCGATTTCGCACCCTGGTGCGCGCCCCTGCCCGCGGCGTCAGCAGCGCTCTGTCAGGACTCTTTACCCGCGGGCTGCCGCCCTGCGGCTCATGCGTTTTTGGCATCGCGTTTGCCGAAATCATGAGCGGACGGGCGGAAGCCCCCGGTTGCGATTCGCACCCTGGTGCGCACCCCTGCCCGCGGCGTCAGCAGCGCGTTGCCAGCACCCTTTACCCGCAGGCTGCCGCCAGGCGGCTCAACGCGTGTCCGCACCGCTCTGCGTTTCAGCCCGGAGGGCGACACATCAATAGCCGGCGGCGTGAGCCGCCGGAGCCCTGCTATGAACGTAAGCTATACTCCTGCTGCGCGTCTGCAACTCGCCACCAGTCCCTCTGTTGCGCAGCCGGCATTTCGCGCGCTGGGGACGCACCTGCACTGTAACGCTGCCGCAATTGATCACGGCAGCGCAACCCGCGACAGAAACGTCAGTTCAGGCAAACTTACAACCGTCTCGACATCCGCGGCAAGGCCCGCGGACCTGACTCACCGATGTGACTTGAACCCGCGCAATTTGAGCACCCACGAATGACCGTCCGCACCGCCACTGAACACAGCAGTCCAATGGCGGTGCCCGTTCGCAAGGCCACACACAAATAGCCCCGGGCGGCGCGACACGCTCCCGGGGCTCGTCACCTGCAGGTTCAGCTCAGGTCATGTACTCGCGGGACTTCTCCAGTCCCGGGAGCGGGATTGGGTAACGGCCGGTTTCGTCGGCCTTGAGCGGTGATTCGGATTCAAGCGTCAGTTTGTCGATGTCGGGCGCAAATTCGTGCTCGCAGTTGAGCATTTGATCGAGGGTGATTTCCTGGCCGGTGTGGGCAGCCATGCGGCCCATGGAAGTGACGAGACTTGCCATGCAGCCACGCTCCACCTCGTTGTAGGTCTCATTGTTGCGAATGGCGGCGATCAGGTGTTTCCATTCATCGACATAGGGATTGTTCTTTTCCGGACCAAACTGCCAGACGATGTTCTTGTCGTCCATCGCATGACCTTTGTAGATGCGGGCGCGGGATGGCCAGTGACCGCCGTTGGAAACCACGGCCAGCCCCTTGGTGCCGTGCGCATAGCTGGAAAAGTCCTGGTAGCAACCTGGCATCGTACGGCCGTACATGAACAACTTCGTGCCGTCCTCGAAGGTGTATTCCATCGAGTAATTGTCGAAGTTCTGGTCGACGTTGTCGCCCCGATAGTGCCGGCCGCCGCTGGCAATGCAACGTACCGGCCAGGCATTTTTCATCCAGCAGCTTTCGTCGATGTTGTGAATCAGGAAGTCGCTGACAGCGCCGCCGCTGAGCCACAGGAAGGCGTGGAATTTGCTGATCTGCCAGAGCAGTTCGCTGACGCCCTCGGGCTTGGGGCCGGTCGCCGCGGTGCCGGTGGGGCCAGCCTGGCGGTATGCGCGGAGTGCGGTTACTTCGCCAATCTCACCGTTCTGGATGCGGTCATGCAGCTCCCGACGGGCTTCGCAGTGGCGGCACATCAGGCCGACAGCAACCTTCAGGTTCTTCTCGATGGCTTTTTCGTTGAGTGCCAGCATGCGGCGGGTGGTCGGACCGTCCACCGTCACCGGTTTTTCCATAAATACGTTCAGACCCTTTTCGATCGCATAGGTGTACATCACCCAGCGGAATGCCGGTGGTGTCGTGAGAATGACCACGTCACCCGGCTTCAGGCAGTCCATGGCCTGCTTGTAAGCATCAAAGCCAACAAACCGACGTTCAGGCGGCACGTCCATCTTCCCGGACTGGCCATGATCTGCGTTCAGTCTGCCGTAGCTGCCGTCCAGGTTTTTCTGGAAGACATCGGCCATGGCCACCAGCTTGAGCGGACCATTGTCCACAGCAAACGCGTTGGCGACGGCCCCGGTTCCTCGACCGCCGCAGCCCACGAGTGCAATCTGGATGGTGTTGTCCTCAGCAGCTTGCAGCCGCGGAGCTGCAGCAGAAAGAATGCCGGCTGTCGCTGCAGCCGCAGTGGTGGTGCTGAGGAATCCACGGCGGGAAGAACCAGTGGAAGTCGTCGTCATTGGAATGCTCCGGTACAGGTATGGCGGGAGTTGTCGGGAAGATGCTGCAGACAGCGGACCGTCATTATTGCATGAGCCGCTTTGGAACGAAACTCCGCCAGCCCGCGGAATTCCCTGCAAATTTCAACCGCCAGACAAAAATTCCACAGGATCATTCTCAAACCCAGTCTCACCCGGCACCGTCTGCTTGACTCGCCGACTCAAGACGTTTACACTTCGCTCATGCCGCTGTCGCTGCAAAGCAACGGTTCGACATTCCCGGGGGATTAGCTCAGCTGGGAGAGCGCTTGCATGGCATGCAAGAGGTCATCGGTTCAAATCCGTTATCCTCCACTTAACCGCATCAGGCCTTCCTGATGCGGTTTTTTATTGGCCGCCAAGTACCGCAGTCGAATCGCCTCGTAGCCGCAGGACGGCAGTCTGCCGGCAAAGACCCTCTGCACCGCGCGGCAAATGCGTCGCAGCCGACCCCATCCGACCGCTGACCATGAATGCCCTGGTACTCTCGTCGCCCGGTCGCTTTCGCAGCGCGGTGCATCGACGTACAGCCGCCCTGCAGGAAAATCCGGGGTGAACAGCAGCCCCGGGACACCGGAATGTGCCTCGCCCCATCCGCACCACAGCCGCTGATAGCCGCACTACCCTCAGAGACTTCGGGATGCTAACCTGACTGGCATCTCAGGGACACACCCTCGAGACTCGAATCGGTGTCCGTCAGATCAGAGGGCCCCCAATGCTGCCAGTTCCACTTCCACTGACACTGACCCTCCGCATTACCGTACTCGTTACCGCCTCTACCCTGCAGTGCCTGGCAACCGACCTGCAGTCGCCGGATTTCAATCGCGATATCCGCCCGCTGCTCAGAAATTACTGCGTAAAATGTCATGGACCGCTCCAACAACAGGGCCGGCTGAATCTGAGCATGCCCACGGGAATTGCCCGTGGCGGTGCACATGGTGCCGTGATCGTCCCAGGTAAGCCACAGGAAAGCTACCTCTGGCAACTTGTCGATCGTGACGAAATGCCGGAGGGTACACCGCTCTCCGCCGAACAAAAAAATCTCCTCAAACAATGGATTGCTGCTGGTGCCCCTGGACTGCCAGGCCCTGGGCAGGTCGGCAGCACAGAGGATCAGCACTGGGCATTTCAAAAGCTCAGTCGCCCGCAGGTACCGGCCGTCAAACAGCAGCCTCTGGTTCGCAACGCCCTCGATGCCCACCTTGCTGTGCAACTGGAGGCTGTCGGTCTGACCTTCAGTCCCGAGGCCAGCCGTGAATTGCTCATCCGCCGCGTCGCTCTGGACCTGACCGGACTGCCACCGTCACCTGCGGAGATCAGCACGTTTATCAAAGACCCCGATCCTCAGGCTTACGAACATCTGGTTGACCGGTACCTCGCATCACCACGCTTCGGCGAACGCTGGGGCAAGCACTGGCTTGATGCCGCGGGATATGCTGATTCCAACGGCTACTTCAGCGCCGACACAGACCGGCCACTCGCATACCGCTACCGCGACTACGTCATTCGCTCCGTCAATGCTGACAAACCGTTCGACCGCTTCATTCGCGAACAATTGTGTGGAGATGAGATGGTTGGCTTTCGACCGGGCCAGCCGGTAATGCCCCCGGACATCGACCTGCTCGAGGCAACGCACTTTCTTCGCAACGGGCAGGATGGTTCGGACATCGGAGTTCAGGAACCGGAGGCCTTCGAGATTGACCGCCGCGCTGCACTTGAAGCCGTCGTTCAGGTTACTGCCACATCGCTGCTGGGACTCTCCGTTCACTGCGCCCGCTGCCATGACCACAAGTTCGACCCGATTTCGCAGCGGGAATATTATCAGCTGCAGGCCATCTTCTTCCCGGCCTTCAATCCGCAGGACTGGATCAACCCCAAAGATCGCGTGATTCACGCGTATCTGCCGGGTGAAAAAGAAGTCTGGGAAATGCGGGAATCCCATCTCAGGCAGCAACTTGCACAACTGCAGGAGGAATATTCTGTGTGGGTGGCAGCAAACCGTGAGCCGTCAGAAGTGCTGTTTGAGGATCCGTTCAGTGAAGGCTGGCAGTCACGCTGGTCAGCTGCTGCACCCGGTGACGACAAGCCCAGCGCCGCCATCACCATCGACGGCACCCAGCCAAATTCGGCCCAGGTGCAGGCAGGAACTCTGCAGATCATCGCGGGGCCCGGAGAAGCATGGCTGTCCACCACCCAGGCTTTCGACTGGACACCCAACGAAACCGGCGACTGGATCCAGGCCACCTTCGACCTCGTGGACAACAAAGTTTCCGGCGGTCCTGCTGAGCGGATCGGCTACAACATCGCCGTCCATGATTTTGACGACTCCGGTTCGCTCGTTGGCGGCAATATTCTCATCGACGGCAACCCCGCAACGGCCACGAGCATTTACAGCGACTATCCAGGCGGCGATCAGCAGGTGATAGGGGCGATCGGAGCCCAGGGGTACGTTCCAGGTCGCAATTTCGGCGTGCGAGTGACGAACATCGGAAATGGTGAGTTCCGGCTTGAACACTGCGTTGATGGGCTGTCCGATGGAGCAACACTGAAACTCACCGCAGCCGATCTTCCGGATGGCGGTTTTTCCTTCTTCTACTGCGTAAACCGCAGCTTTATCGTTGACAACGTCCGTATTGAACGCAGTACGGCGTCAGTCACCACCACGGTTGACGTGGCCGCGATCCGCAGGGCTCAGCAGGAACGTTTTGCGGAGTATGAAAAACAGCGGAAAGATCTGGAAGCTCAGCGAACACCGGAGCCCGGCCGCGCAATTGCGTGGGTCAGCGACAAATCGGGTAAACCGCCAGTCGTCCCGTTCCTCAATCGCGGCCTCTATCATCTCCGTGAAGCAGATGTCCCGCCGAATGCCCTCGCGGCGCTGAGCGACCCTGGTGCAGAATACGTCGCACCAGTCATCGCCCCCGATGCCGCCACCACCGGACGCCGCACCGCCTTCGCCGACTGGCTCCTGCGGCCACACGGGCGACCCTCCGCGCTGATGGCCCGAGTACACGTGAATCGAGTCTGGAGACAGTACTTCGGGCGAGGTATCGTGGAGACCACCGACAATCTCGGGATTGGAGGTGCTCCGCCATCGAACCCCGAACTGCTGGAAGAACTCGCCGCAGGCTTTGTCGCTGATGGCTGGAGCCAGAAAATGCTGCACCGCCGCATCGTCACCTCGGCCGCCTACCGCCAGTCCTCCGCCGCCCGTCCTGAAGCCCTCACAACTGATGGCGACAATCGGCTCCTCTGGCGCTGGCCCGTCCGACGACTGGAGGCAGAGGTGATTCGTGACTCGATGCTCGCCGTCGCCGGTCAGCTGGATCTGCAGACTTTCGGTCCATATGTGCCCACAAAACAGACGGCGCTTGGTGAAGTGATCGCCGATGAACAGATTCCTGGTGCTCTCCGGCGGAGTGTCTATCTGCAGCAGCGGCGTTCGCAGACGCTCAGCTTCATGAAGGTCTTTGACGCGCCGGCCGTGGCCACCATCTGCACAACCAGACCCTCGTCCACCGTGCCACTACAGTCCCTCGCTTTGCTCAATTCAGATTTTGTCGTGGCACGGGCCGAAGCCTTCGCCACGCGACTGCTCGCAGAAACCGATGCCACCCCTCGGGAACTGGTGCGCTATGCATGGCAAATCGCCGTCGGTCGCCTGCCGACAGACACGGAAGCGGCCATCTCCACGGATTTCATCGAAACACAGTCGGCTCATTACAGCGGTGATGATGCCAAACGCAGGCCCATCGCCGATTTCTGCCAGATGCTGCTGGCCAGTAACGCGTTTCTGTATCTGGAGTAATTCCATGACCAGTTGCACAGGCAGCCGGCTGCAATGCTCACCTCGCCGCGCATTCCTCGGGCAGACCGCCGGCGGAATCCTCGGCTCCATGGCATTCCACTGGCTGCAGGCCGAACAACAGGGACGGCTGCCGCAGGCCCACCATGCACCCCGCGCCGATCGTGTTGTCGTACTCTTCCAAAACGGCGGCCCCAGCCAGATGGATCTGTTTGACCCCAAACCCGAACTCAACCGACTGCACGGCCAGCCGTATCCCGGAGGTGTCAAAGTGGAAACTTTGTCACCAGCCGGATCAGGCAACCTGCTGGGATCTCCGTTCCGGTTCCAGGCTGCAGGTCAGTCAGGCATGGTGCTGTCAGAATTAATCCCGCATATCGCCTCCATCGCTGATGACATCACACTGGTGCGATCGATGACGACCGAGTCTGTCTGCCATGAAGCGGCCCTCCGCATCTCACACAGCGGACACGCCCTCGCAACGGACCGACCCAGCTTTGGTGCGTGGCTCACCTACGGTCTCGGCTCACTCAACCACAATCTGCCAGCCTTTGTGGTTCTGCCCGATCCCGCCGGACTACCGATCAACGGCACCCTCAACTGGTCGGCAGGCTGGCTGCCAGCCCAGCATCAGGGCACGGCGTTCAATTCCGGCGATCCCGCCGCCGCACCAGTGCTCAACCTCCACACTCCTCCTCGCATCCCCGAAAATGCCCGGCGAAAACAGCTCGAACTCATCCGCAGACTCAACGCCGAACACCTGCAACGCTTCCCGGAGAACTCCGACCTCGAAGCCCGCCTGAAGGACTTTGAAACAGCCGCTCGCATGCAGACGGCCGTGCCGGCAGTTGTCGATCTCACGGGCGAAACTGCCGCCACCCGCAGGCTCTACGGAATTGATCTGCCCGGCACAGCCCCCTACGGCACTCGCTGCCTGCTGGCCCGCAGACTCCTCGAACAAGGTGTTCGTTTCGTCGGCGTCTACCTGCGTGGCCAGCCCTGGGATACGCATGCCGATAACGCGAACGCCACAAAGGCCGTCGCCGCCCAGCTGGACCAGCCATCAGCCGCGCTGGTGCGGGACCTCAAACAACGCGGCCTGCTCGATTCCACGCTCGTTGTCTGGATGGGCGAATTCGGGCGCACGCCAGTTTCCCAGGGGGCCAATGGCCGCGATCATAGCCGTCGCGGTTTTTCAATGTGGCTCGCAGGCGGCGGAGTCAAACGCGGTTACACACACGGTGCCACCGACGATTTCGGCTACGAATCAATCGAAAAGGTCGTCACCATGCACGACCTCCACGCAACCATGCTCCATTGCCTCGGACTCGATCACCAGCGACTCTCCTTCGAACACAACGGCCGCAACGAAACGCTCACAGATGCCGATCTGAATCACGCCAAGGTCGTGAGTGAACTGTTTGCATGATCCCCAGGGGGGCGCGTGGCCGTCAGACTGCAGTCCCCCAACTGACCTCTCTTCGTATGAAAAACAGGAAAACATGACCGCAGCCTCCAACCCCATCGCTCCGGCCCGGCACGGACACGCACTGCTGCCGAGGAATTGACATTCGCGCACACTGCGTCACGCTGGTGCAACGCGCATGAACCGCCGAGCGGCAACGTTGTGAGCCGCCGGGCGACTCACGGCATTGGCTCTCTGGTGTTTCGCATGCTTTGGAGGACTCGCTCTCCGTTAAAACGCGTCGACCCGATCATGCAAGGCGTGCGGTCGATGTCAATCGGCCGGTACCACCCTGGTGCGATCCTGCTGCGGCGCTACCCGCGCGGTTACGGACCGTTACCAGGGGATTAACATCCACTGCACGCCTTTGCCACTTTTCTGCGGCGATTGAGAGAAAGCCAATGCCATTGAGCGGCAGCCCGCGGGCAAAGAGCTCCGCCAACGCACTGCAAACGTCATGCAATTCAGCGAACGTAGACTCCCCTCGGTGTTCAAGCCCTCGTTCGCTCGTGCTTCGCCGCCGCGCGGACACGAACTGCCGCCGAGGGATGGTTCAGCGTGGAGTCTCAAAACACGACTCTCACTGCGCCTACCGCCGTTTCGCCAACTCAGCTTCGCTGTCCCGCTGTCCCGGTGTCCCGGTGTCCAGAAAGTCACGGCTCCTCGGCGGACACGGGGTGGATGGTAACTGGCGCAGTGGAGAATGGGCCGGGAGCCGGAATGCAGTTTGCGGCAGGGCCACGATGGCAGGACTCCAGTGTTATTGCCTGCAGAGACGGGCAAGTGAAGAACATGCCCGGCGTGAGCAATCGCGGAAAAACGTTCGCTGCCTGCTGCGAGGATGGCTGCTGGAGTTGCGTTCTGTCGAGTTGGCTTCGTGGGAAAGGGGGCCGGGAGCCGCACCGCATGGTCCTGCAGCAGTGACGGTTTCAGCCCGGTGGTGAGCCAGACCCTGTTGCCGTCCAGCGGCGACGGTTTTAACTGTTTTGTGTTGCAGGCTTCAATGTCGTGGTCAGTCCGGACAGATTATTTTGAAAGGCATTCGCAGTTATTAATGGGTCCGCGATGTTCGCCAGGTGCGATGCCTTCGGATCTCCCTGCAGCTCATTTTGTTCCTCCCCATGCTGCACTTCTACTGCTTCGAACCGCCGGCACTTCAGCCGTGATTTGTGGGCTGTGAGTTCTTTGGGCGTCTGAGCAATCTCTGCTGGACTTCTGTGGCTTCGGAAAATTCCGGATCGCGACGCGGGTCGCCAATTTCGTCAGTTGTTAGCTTGTCAGCGTGGCACAGAAACCACGCCCGGCGTTCGATCGGCATGGTCGGATACACCGCTTCCGATGTGACCTGAAGGCGATGCAGTCGCAATTTGGGGATCTGCAGATCATCCGCCAGAGTGAGCGGACAGGGTACTTCCCGCAGGCGCAAGTTCAGGCGCAGGGGCGGATGCATGGAGTGCAGGGCACTTGAAAGCACGCAGTTAATGATTGCTGGTCGAAGGGGCGTGTCCGTTACCTGCAAGTGCGACCGCTTCGCGTATGAGAATGTGGCCTGGAACGCCGGTTGCTTCGCCGTGTTGGCAACAGCCGCGGTCTGCAACGCGACTTTAATTGCTGTCCCTTTTCGTTGGTTGTCGGAAGATCCGAAATTGACAGTTTGGCGCTGGCTGCTGCTCTGCTGTCGGGCGGGTGGAGAATGCTGGAGTGGGTGCTTCGCGGCTGACCGGCAGGGATCAAGTGCAGAAAGTGAATCGTGATGCGGGGACGTTTTTCATTACCCAGCAGCAGGCTGACGGCGTAATCGGAAGGGTGCTGATTCCGATCGGTCTGGATATCCTCTTTGTGGCGTTGCGAGGGAAGTTTGGTGTTGATTCACGGTGGAAGGTAATTCCACACCAGATATTGAAATGTGGTCCGTACTCAATCAAGAAAAATCCCTCAATTTTTGGTGAAATAGAGAGCCTCGTGGGGCGACGCATGTTCGGAGACCTGTGACATGAGCCTCCGCAACTCGTCACAAACCGCCCTGATGCCGCCAGTGTTTCTGCACCCGTCCGGTGCATACTCGCCTGCGGCGACAAGGCCCTGTTTGGGGGCTCTGTCCCTGCCATGCACGCTGCAATCCGTGTACGGTAACAAGCTGCGGTCGGCCCTGCCGCTGGCCCACCGCGAACTGGTGAGATGCGGCATTCCTGTTGCTGATGGCTGCTCTGAGGACACCTGGGGGAGCGTGGAACAACCGGGCCACTGGCGCTATTTCTTCGCCGGGGTGCCACCGTCACTGCCGGTGCTGCGGAATTCCGGGCGAAACCTGATGACGTCCGCTCGTTCCTCGATCAATCGGCCCAACGCCAGCAGCGTTGCTTCGTCGTAGAGGCCGGATGTGAGGGTGCAGCATTCGGGACGGGTCTGCGGCTGCTTGTCCTGCATGATCACCGGAAGGGCCAGCGACGGGTGGCCGGTGAGGTTGGTGATGCCCAGATCGTCGCCTCCGACATAGATGTCCACCTTCCGGAAAACCTCCGCCATTGCCTGCATCAGCCGAAACCTGACCCGCGCGGCGTGCATGTAGTCCACCGCTGACATGAAACGCGCCTTGCGGAAGATGGCTGGCCAGACATTCAAACCTTCCGTGATGTTCTGATTGGTCCATTCGCGGAAAATGCAGGCGGCCTCCACATCGAGCATGCTCGCGGTGGCCCATTCCTGCAGATCCCGCGGCAACTGCACATCCACAATTTGCGCCCCCAGAGCCTGCAGATGATCGAGCGCTGCCTGGTCGGGTGGCTGAATCGGCTTGTCTGCTGCCCGACCCACTCGCAGTTTCGAAAGATCCGCCTCCATGGGCCACGCAAACCATCGGTCCACGCTGCAGGGGTCGGCGGGATCGGCACCGTGAGTGGCTGCCAGAACAATTCCGCAGTCATCGCAGGTACGCGCCAGAGGCCCCAGCTTGTCCATGCTCCATGTGAGCGCCATGCAGCCGGCGCGGGATATTCTCCCGAAGGTCGGCCTGAGCCCTGTCGTGCCGCAGCGACGGGCGGGTGAGATGATGCTGCCCAGCGTTTCACTCCCGATCGCAAATGGGACCAGACCCGCTGCGACCGCAGAAGCCGAACCCGCCGATGAACCGCTGGATCCCTGGTCAATGTTCCACGGATTGCGGGTCTGGCCAAGAAACCACTGGTCACCCATCGCCAGCGCACCGGTAGAAAGTTTTGCTACCAGCACCGCTCCAGCCGCCTCCAGCCGCGCTGCGGCTGCTGCCGTTGCCCGCGACTGCCGCTCTCGAAACTGCGGTACTCCCCACGTCGTCGCATAGCCCGCAACCGATAACAGGTCCTTGGCACCCCACGGAATACCATGCAGCAAACCGCGGTCGATGCCCTGCGACAATTCGCGGTCCGCAGCACGGGCCTGAGCGATCGCAAGATCCTCCGTGAGCGTCACCACGCAGTTAAGCTGCTGATCGTACCGCATCAGACGGTCCAGGCAGTGACGCGTGAGCTGCTCTGATGTGATCTGACCAGCCCGAAGCATGCCCGCCAGGGTGCGAATCGAGAGCCACGAGAGATCGTCGGCGGTAGCAGGGACAGAGCCGGTAGCGGTGGCAGGGACAGAGCCAGTGGCGGTGGCAGGGACAGAGCCGGTAGCGGTGACAGGGACAGAGCCGGCAGCGGTGACAGGGACAGAGCCGGTAGCTGGGGGACCGCCACGAACTGGGGCCAGCCCGGGGACAGAGACTGGGGCCGGTTTGGGGGCTGCTCCTTTCGCAGCTTCCGCCGGCACCAGCCACGGGCGGGGGACAGAGGCCTGGTGGCGGATCCCGGGATCAGCTGCTTCCGGATCAAACCGCAGGGCCGGCAGGTCCGAAAAGTCGCAGGCGATGCTGCGGAGCTTCTGCAGGTTGTTTCGCAGGCCAGGCAGCGAGGCGGCCAGTTTCTGACGCTCTTCCGCCGTTAGCTCCATTCCCGCAATCCACTCCGCTGCCGCGATGCCTTCAGCTGTCAGCTCGCCGGTCTTCGCCGCTTCATCCGCGAGCGCCCGCTGGAAGACTGTTGTGCCCACCCCAGCTGCCGAAATAAGCTGCAGCAGTCCACGACGGCTGGAAAGTGCTGATTGTTCCATGACCTATTCCCTTGCCGTTGTCGGTGGCTGCTCGACAATGTCCGAAACCGTGAAGTGAATTCCGGCCAGCGCCAGTAACGCACCAGCCAGCGCGCGGAGCGTGATCGGAGTCCCCAGAATCACCCGCATCAGCGGGATAATAAACAGCGGAGTTGTGTTGGTTAGCGTAATCGCGATTGCCAGCAGACATTCGCGGTAAGCCACCTGACTCATCCAGATTCCCAGCCACGGACCACAGATCACCGCAGGGGCATAAGTCCGCAGGGTCCGCAAATTAAACGCGGCCCGTGCCGTGGCGGGTAACTGCCCGGAAAACAGCAGCGGAAACAGAGACAGCGTGGTCGCTGAACAGACCCGGATGACGGTTGCCTCCAGAGCGTCGCAGCCCGAACTCCCCGCTGCCAATGCACCCGCCGTGGCCACATGGCTGAATGCAGCACCCGCCGCATTACACACCGCTCCACCAAGACCAAACAGCACTCCAACGGAAATGCTGCCCGGAAAATGCCCCGCAGCGTCTGCCTGGGTGCGGCTGTCTGAAACAACGATAAGAATCCCTGTGAAGGTGACCATAACGCCCAGAAATACCGACTGTGTCAGCGGTTCACCCAGTACCAGCCAGCCAAACGCGGTGCCAAACAGCGGAGCTGTGGTCGAGATAATCAGTGCGCGGCGCGGGCCGAGAATCTGCAGACTGCGGAAATACAGCGTATCGCCGATCAGGATCCCCGTGATGCTGCTGAACACCAGAAAACAGACCGTCCGCAGATCCGCGTGGAACAGCGCGGATCCGGTCAGACGCGTGGCGATGGACAAATGTGCCAGCAGCAGCACAGATGCCAGCAGGTTCTTCCCAAAGTTCAGCTGCCAGGCCGTCAGACGGACCCGCGAATAAAACAGACTGGAAGTCGCCCACAAGGCGGCGGCGGCGAGCGCGGCGATTTCACCCATGAATAGCGTCTTGTCTGCAGAAGGTGACAAAGCAATCGATGCGGCAATGATCCGCGATTCTCCCCACACACACATGCGTCTGGCAAGCGATACGCCTGCGAATCGCAACCGCCGGATTGCACTCAGCCGCCGAGGCTGGTACACCATTCCCCACCACGACCCCGCAGGACTGTTGGGTTACTGAACGGATTGACGCCCGTAACAGACCTGCCGCTGCCGTTCACACGACAATGTTAAATGGGTTGAGTTACCCAAATTCCCGAAGCCCTGCGTTCCCAATGTCAAGTAAAATTCCCAAGGAATCGCCGCCCGGATCCCCAGAAATTCGCCACGCTAAACGCGGTGGCCGCGAATCCCTCGCCAATCGCAGAGCTCGCGCAGCTGATATCGTCCGCGAGTTGGCCAGGCTGTTTCCCACCGCCGACTGTGCGCTCCACCATCAGTCCGCCTTCCAACTGCTCACCGCCACGATCCTGTCCGCCCAGTGCACCGATGAACGCGTCAACAAGGCCACTCCGGAACTGTTCCGGCTGTTTCCCGATGCACATGCTCTGGCCGTTGCCGGCCAAACTGAGGTGGAAGCAATCGTTAAGCCACTCGGCTTTTTTCGCGCCAAAGCCACAAATATCCGAGGCATGGCCCAGGCTCTTGTCGAACGATACGGTGGTGAAGTCCCAGCCAGTCTTGAGGCCCTCGTCCAGCTCCCGGGGGTCGGCCGGAAAACCGCCAGCGTCGTGCTGGGGACCTGGTTCGGAATCCCCTCCGGAGTCGTCGTGGACACACACGTCACCCGTATCACCAATCTCCTCGGGCTTGTCAAATCCTCCAACCCGGAAATCATCGAACGCGAACTGATGCAACTACTGCCGCAGGAAGAGTGGATCATGTTCTCGCACCGAACCATCTACCACGGCCGGAAAACCTGTGTCGCCAGACGACCAAACTGCCTCAACTGTGGCCTGCTCCCGCTCTGCAAAAGGGCCGGCCTTCCGCCGCTTGAGTGAACAAAAGTGCACCGGTTTTTCGCCCAATACCTCGGGTTCTCTGGACTTTCCAGCCGCAAACCCGCACAATACAAGAGCCTGCCAGTCGTCTGTCCGTTCTTTCCTCTCTGTCAGGATGGTGGACTGCGTAGTTTGGTGAAGACAGGATGAGAAGTCGAGAAGATGTTTTGGCTCTGCTGCGGGACCAAACCCCGCTCATTGCCCCCTCAATGCTTAAGTGTGACTTCGGTAACCTGCACCGCGAAGTGCAGCAACTGGAGTCCGCCGGGGCGTCGTTGCTTCACCTCGACGTCATGGACGGGCATTTTGTGCCGAACTTGTCCTACGGGCCGATGGTGATTGAGCGTGTGCGGGGGCTGACTGAGGCCGTATTTGATGCGCACCTGATGATTTCAGAGCCGGGCCGTTACCTTGAGGCTTACGTCCGGAGCGGCTGCGAGGCGATCACATTCCACATCGAGGCCGTTCCTGACCCCTTGAAACTGCTGAATGAGATCCGTTTGAGCGGCTGTGTGGCAGGGGTGGCGATTAACCCTGAGACGCCGTTTTCTGCGGTGGAACGCTATTTGTCGGCGTGTGATTTGCTGCTGGTGATGAGTGTTCGTCCTGGGTTCGGTGGTCAGAAATTTATTCCAGACGTGCTTGCAAAGATTCGTGCCGCCCGGCAGGTTGCGGGGGGCGATCTGATTCTTTCGGTGGACGGCGGGATTGGCCGGTCGACGATCGCAGCCTGCGCGGAGGCGGGGTGCGACGTGTTTGTGGCCGGGAGTTCAATTTTCGATGAACCGTGCTACTCGGCAGCGATGGCCGAGCTGCGTCTGCTGGCGATGGAACCGCGGGCTGTTCGCTGAGGAACTCAAAGGATATGTCCACAATTGTGCTGATCCGAGCTGGGTCAACGGACTACAACGCCGAGCATCGTTTGCTGGGGATGCTCGATGTGCCCCTGAACGACCGGGGTCGAGCGGAAGTGGTGAAAATTGTGGACGAACTTCAGCGCCGCGGAATACGACCCGAGCTGCTGCTGACGTCGCCCGTGAATCCAGCCAGCGGAACTGGCCACGCTGTGGCGACCGCACTGGGCGGACTGAAGGTGCGAGAACTTCCAGAGCTCCAGAATGTGAATCAGGGGCTCTGGCAGGGATTGCCGGAAGCCGAAGTTCGCCGACGTTTCCCCAGATTTTTTCGAACAGGAAAAGAAGATCCGACGGCGATCTGTCCGCCCGAAGGTGAGACACTCTCCGATGCCTGTCAGAGGCTGGAGGAGGTGCTGTGCAGAGCCATTCGTCGTTATCAGGTGCTGGCAATCGTCGCACCCGAACCACTGGCGACGGTGATCCGCTGCACCCTGCAACACCGTCGGCCTCGGATGACAGACTGTCTGTGCGGTGAGGATTCCGGTGAGTTGCTGCAGGTTCTGGAGACCAACTGTTTCGAAGCTTCCGGTTTCTCAGCGTCCGGCGATGCATCGCTCGACGATGAACCGGCTTCTGTGCATGAAAGTTTCAATCGATGAGCGCACTTGAAAATCAGGAAACTGTCAACGCACCGCCGGGAAAACGCCCGAAGCGAGGTGTCCCTGCCGGTCTTTGGATCCGCTGTGATTCCTGCGGTGGTACAGTGTTTCGCAAGCAGGTCGAGCAGAATCTGAATATCTGTCCGGAATGCGGCCACCATTTCCACGTCCCGACCGCCATGCGGCTCAGGCAATTGCTTGATCCGGACAGCTTTGAAGAATGGTACGCGGATATGACGTCCGGCGATCCGCTTGGGTTCGCAGATCGACGCAGCTACCCTGATCGTGTTCGTGATGAACAGACTCGCACGGGCCTCAGGGATGCCTGCACAGTTGGCCGCGGTTATCTGCGCGGACGCCCACTCGTGTTCGGCATTACCGATCCGTCATTCATCATGGGCAGTATGGGTTCGGTGGTTGGCGAAAAACTGACCAGGGCTGTCGAGCGTGCGACCGAAATGCGACTGCCGCTGGTCATCGTCAGTGGCTCCGGTGGCGGTGCGAGAATGCACGAAGGGATCGTATCGCTGATGCAGATGGGCAAAGTCTCCGCTGCCCTCGCTCGCTTTCGCCGCGCTCACGGCCTCTTCATCTCCGTGCTCACCAACCCCACGATGGGTGGGGTGGCTGCGAGCTTCGCGTCGCTGGGTGACATCATCGTCGCTGAGCCCAAAGCAATGATCGGGTTCGCTGGCCCACGCGTCGTCGAAGCCACCTGCCGGATGAAGCTTCCCGAAGGATTTCAGAGCAGTGAGTTTCTGCTGAAGCATGGATTTGTGGATCGGATTGTGCCGCGAACTGACCTCCGCTCAGAACTTGCTCGCCTGATTGACTACGGCAGCCGCTGACACGCGAAACTTCGCAAATAAAACCTCAGCCGCCTCACCGTTGTTGTCCGAGCAGTCGCAAAATCGCTGCAATCAGAGAAAGGACGGCTCTGATGACCCACTTTGTCTGTCCCCTGTGTAGTGCTGGGCTGGATTACCCGCTGCATGGCTCAGGAAGCATGGTGCGCTGCCCGGGCTGCAAACAACTGGTTTCACTTCTGGCCCCACTTCGCGCTGACGCCCAATCTTCTCCTGATTCTCCACCTGCCGACACAGCCGATGGGAATAAATCCGGAGCTGAGCATCGGGAAGAGTTGCTGGGGGAGAGCACCCCTGCGGCTGCTTCGCTCGGCACGGTCGTCCACGCTCGCGAACTGATGAACTCCTGCCGCTTTGCTGAAGCCGCAGACCTGCTAACCAATGCCCCGCGGGAAAAACGACAGCCTGAACTGACGAGCCTGCTGATGCATGTCCAGTATCTGCGGGGGCTGAGAGATGCGGCCTTCGAAAGCCTCGGCGGCTCCGAAGATTCGGCCGCTGACGTTGAACGCTACATCCGTGTTTTGCAGTCAGAGAACCTCCGTGACGCTGAACTCGAACAGCAACTTGAGCAGCTCAGAAAGGTCGCTGATGCCACCGGCGGCAGCAGCGTAGTGCTGATTCTCGCTGGACTGGCCGCTGCAGCCTTGCTGGGGGCAATCTGGTTGGCCTTTTCCAATGAACCATCGGATTTCCCGAGCAACACCTCCGAATCGCGGTCGGACAACAATTCCACGGACCCTCCAAAGTCAGCTCAGGCCCGTTTCGCCGATGCACTGCAAGCACTGCGGACGGGGCAAAGCAGCGAAGCCACCACTCTCTGGGCTTCTGCAATGGCCGTCTCCAAAGGAGATGAGTCGGCAGAGTGCCTGGAGGAATACTGGCAGCAGCAGAAACCACGGTTTGACCAGGTGCCGCCGGATCAACGGAAAGCTGCCGCGGAGGAACTGCAACAGCTGGACGGCCTTGCTGCGGCTGGCAGTGGCACCCTCCGAATACGACTCGTACGCTCCGAACTGCTGCAGATGGCCGCCGAACTGCTGATTACCGATCAGCAGTATTTCGAAGCCCTGGGGACACTGCAAAACGCGGTCGCTCTCGTTCCCAATTCACCTCGCACATCCCAGCTCGCGGGATTTGCGATCGAGGGTATGATCAGTGCCGGAGCGGCTGGCGACCCCCGATTTCCCAGCGAAATCGTGATCCCTGTGATCGATGGCGTACAGCCAGCGGTGCTGCCCGCTGCTGATAAGGATCGACTGCGAACCCTGCTGAAAACTTCTCAGCAGCAGTCGCTGGATGCATTCATACAGACACCGCTGCAGGCGTCAATGCAAGCTGCTCTGGGCGCCTTCCAGCGACTCAGTCTTGAGGGTGACCTGCCCAACGGTTCTGCAGACGCATTCGCATTCGACGAGGCTCTCACTGCCCGAATTAGCGCGGACCTCGATGCCGGACGCCTGACTGATGCTCTGCTGGGGCTGCAGAAAATCGAACAAATTCACGGCTCTGTCCCCGAATTGACTCTCAATTCGCTGCGAATGCTTCCTCGGTCCCGCTTGCAGCTGCTACCCGAATCGCTGCGCAACAAATTGCTGGTGCGGACGAGCACGATCGGGCTGCGTTTTCAGCTGATTCAGCCCGGGCAGTTTCAACACGAGGGACCCGATTCCCTGCAAACTACAACCATCACTCGGTGGTACTACCTCGCAGAAACCGAACTCACCCGCGGCCAGTACCTCGCCGTAACC
>JBEAUF010000074.1:0-4408 GCA_041161565.1 Planctomycetota bacterium
CCCACAATTTCTCCGATTTCCCGGAACATTTCCCCCGCCCCGCGCGTCAGAATGCCCGGAGCCACCCAATTCCCGAAAAAAAGGGGCTCCGGTGGGTCGTTCAGGCTTCAAAATCAGTTGACTGGGGCCGACGACGGTGGTTAACTTCGACCGGTTAATGTGTAATCCAAACGGGCCGCGCACAGTGCGGTCGGATCAAACCTGCATGACAGGGGCTGGGTGACGTTTATGGCAAACGGGAAAAGTGCCTGGGGAATCGACATCGGGCAGGCAGGGCTCAAGGCTGTCAGGCTTCGCGCCACCGACGACGGTCGTGTCATCGCCACCGCCTTCGACTACATCGCACACCCGAAAATCCTCAGCCAGCCGGATGCCATCCCGGAAGAACTCATCCGGGAAGCCATGAAAACCTTCCTCGAACGCAACAAACTCGATGGTGACCTCATCGCCATCAGCGTGCCCGGCCAGAGCTCGCTCGCAAAATTCATCAAACTGCCGCCGGTCGAATCCAGTAAAGTCGCGGAAATTGTCCGCTACGAAGCTCGCCAGCAAATCCCCTTCGACCTCAATGACGTGATCTGGGACTACCAGCCCATCGGCGGAGGCGTCGAAGAAAGCGGCTTTATGCTGGAAGCCGAAGTCGGACTGTTCGCCATGAAACGCGAACTCGTCTACGAAGCCATGAAACCCTTCACCAACGCCGGCCGCGAAGTCGAACTGGTGCAGATCGCGCCCCTGGCTCTCTATAACTTCCTCTCCTACGACGTCCTTGGGTTCCGCAAATCCGCAGACACCCCCGATCCGCCCGCTCAGGATGAATACACCATCATCCTTGATATGGGCGCCGATAACTCCACCATGCTCGTCTCCAACGGCCGCAGCATCTGGATCCGCAACGTCCCCTACGGTGGAAACCACTTCACCCGCGCGCTCACACGCGAGATGAAACTCACCTTCGCCAAAGCGGAACATCTCAAATGCAACGCCACCAAAGCTCCCGATCCCAAAGCCGTCTTCCAGGCCATGCGGCCGGTGTTCAATGATTTCGTGTCGGAAATCCAGCGCACCATTGGCTACTTCGGCAGCGTCAATCGCGCCGCAAAGATCAGCCGCATCATCGGCGTCGGAAACGGCTTCCGACTCGCCGGCCTCCAGCGATTCCTCGAACAAAACCTCCAGCAGTACAAAGTCGAACGCCTCGAATCACTCTCCGGCGTCAGCGGCGACTCAGTCCTCACCGATCCGCTCTTCGCCGAAAATATCATGACCTTCGCCGTGCCCTACGGACTGGCACTCCAGGCAATCGGCCAAACTCGCATCCGCACCACCCTGCTGCCCCCCGAAATCGCTCTGGACCGCCGCATTCGCAGCAAAAAACCCTGGGCCGTCGCCGCCGCCGCCGGACTGATGCTCGCCATGGGCGCCAGCACCTTCGGCAGTGCCAGCGTTCTCAACTCATGGAACGTCTCCAAATGGGACCCCGCACAGAAACACGTTGACAGCATTCAAAGTGAAATCAATACCCAGAAAAGCCAGTACGACTCCGAAGACAGTAATCACAAAAAGATCGTCGGCGAAATCGATCAGCTCGTCGCCCCACTCGAAAAACGCGCCCTCTGGATGGAACTCTTCAAGGCCATCAACGAATGCATGCCCTCCGATACCGGAGATGCACTCGATGAAGCCGATCTCATGAAACAAAAGAAAATTCGCCTCACCTCCATCACGTCCAAACGAGTCACCGACGTGGCGGCATGGCACAAGGCGTTTGTCGATGGCCAGAAAGCCGAAGAATTCAGTCAGATTGACCAGACTCCACCCCCCGCCGCCGTGGGGTACATCATCACCCTCAAAGGCTTCCACTTCTACAACCACAAAGACACCCCCTTCGACCAGAAAGCCCAGCGGTTCGTCGGCCGGTACTTCGTCGATAACCTCCGCAAATGGGTCGTCAACTCCGGCGGTGTCGAAGTCCCCGTCGGCAAAATCGGAATCTCACACCCCATCATCGCCTGGTTCGATACCAACGAAGTTCGCTATGACCCCAACCTCGGCAAAGCTGATGGCGGCTCAGGCTCGGGCATGATGCCCGGAGGACTCTCCGGCGGTGATCCCCTCGGCGGCGGAGAATCCGGCGGTCTCGCCCCCGGTGGACTCGCTGGCGGCAACTACGGATCAGCCCCACAAATGCCCGGTGGACTCGGTGGTGCACCTCCAGGTGGTGGACTCTCCGGCCCCGGAGGACTTGCCCCCGGTGGTCCGTCCGGCCCGCCAGGACTCCCAGGACTCCCAGGACTTCCAGGCGGCGGTGGTCTCCCAGGTGGTCTGCCCGGAGCCCCGGGTGGTCTGTCAGGCGCTCCCGGAATCGGTGGTCAAAACGGAGAAAATCCTGTCGCCGGAGCCGGTGGACCCGTGTTCGAACAAAAAGGTCAGCAGGCCATTCAAACACTCTCCCGCACCGACTTTGTGGTCCAGTTCATCTGGACGCCCACAATCGAACGCGATCGCAAAAATGCAGATCCACGCACACCACCCGCCGATGCCGCCAACCCCGCTGGCACTGCCACCCCAACAACTCCCTGAACCAGGCAACTCCCCGCCTCTCCACACTGCCGTCTGACTGTCCCCGTCTTCACCGCTGTCCCCACAAGAGTCACGTCCCATGGACAAACTGCAGCCACTGATCAAGCACCGCTACTGGATCTGCTTCGGTCTGGCCACCATCTTTGTGCTCACCGCCTGGTTCCTCGCCAGCGGTCAGCTGGCAGCGGAAATCGACGCCCGCACCTCCTCCGTCAAAGGATCCTTCGACAAAGCCGGTCAGGGAAAAGATCAGCCCAATCAGAAATGGGTGGAAGCGGCAAAGAAGAAAAATGAAGTCGACTCCATCGCCTACAAAAACGCCGCCACCTCACTTCGCGAACGCCAGATCACCGCTCGGCAGTGGCCAGAACTGATTCGCGAGGAAATGAAGGGCATCGCCTACCAGGAACAAATTCAAAATCAGCTCACCCGCGAAAAATGGGCTGCCAACTATAAGGATGAAGTCGAAGCCCTCCTCGAAATCGTCAAGCCCTGGCGCGATGGAAAAGGACTCGTCGTTGTCGACTCCAATCGCATCACACATCGCCCCTACAACACCTGGCGAACCAAAAACCCCCAGTCACGCGAAATCTGGGACGCACAGGAAGACATCTGGCTGCTCCGCGCACTACTCACCTCCATCGCCACCGCCAATGGCACAGCTGAACGCATCACCGAATCAGCTGTCCGCGAAATCTACCGACTCCACCTCCGCGGCGGAGATCGCAACGCCGCCGGAGCCTCCTCAGGGGGCGGAATGGCTGGCGGCATGGGCGGCTCAGATGGCGGCATGGGCGGCATGTCCACCATGGGCGGCTCCATGGGCGGCCCCCCAGGCATGGGCGGCATGGGCCTCGGAGAAGGTGGCATGGGTGGAGCCGCTTCCACCAGCCACCCCGGCAGCTCGTTTGAAGGCAATGCCGGTTCCGACATCCTCGCTGAAGAATTCGGTGCAGTCGCTTCCGCCGGCGGTATGGGCGGTATGGGCGGCATGGGTGGCATGGCTGGCGGAGGCTCCATGGGCAGTGGAATGATGTCCATGGGTTCCATCGGTGGTGCCAGCGAAGGTGCTGGTGGCGCTGGTGGTGCCGGCGGCGCGGCCGCTCCTGCAGAAGAAGATCGCTACGTCGACGAAGTTCAGGACTCCTACAAAACCCGCGCCTTCCTCCTCGATGTGCTCGTCCGCGATGACCGTGTGCCCGATCTCCTCGCCGCACTCACTGACTCCGACTTCCCAGTTGAAATCGTTCGCGTGGAAATCGATGCAACCTCCCGCGGTGGCGCTGCTGCCGGTGGCATGCCCGGGCTCGGCGGCGAAGGTGGACTCAGCGACATGGGCGGCCTCAGCGGAATGTCCGGCATGGGCAGCATGCCCAACCTCGGAGGTTACCCGGACAGCAGCGGCAGTGGTGGCCCGTCTGGACTCAGCGGCTCTCCCTCCGGCGGAATCGGCCCCCCAGGCCTCCCCGGTATGCCCGGTCGCGGTGGCAACATGGGCCCCCCGAGTGGTGGCCTTGGCGAAGGTGCAGGCAGCGATCTCTCCGGAGGCACTGCCTATGGCACCCAGAACCAGAAGGACGCCGAAACCCTCCGCATCGCAATGTCCGATGAAAGCCTCGTAATGCTCCGCATCGGCGGACTTATGACACTTTATCAATCCGCCGAAGAAGCCCGGTCCGCAGAAGCCACCGAAGCCGCAGCGGCAACCGAACAGACCAATGCCGCCCCGCCCTCCGGCTCCGCGCCCAACACAGACCCCGCAGCCACCGGCTCCGAATCTGCTCCAGGTACCGATCCCGCTGCTCCCGCACCACCTCAGCCTGCC
>JBEAUF010000086.1:0-7901 GCA_041161565.1 Planctomycetota bacterium
CGTTACCTCGCATTGCTTTCCACGCTGATGGACCTGGCCTTACAGGCCGCAGTCGCAGCCGCATTGCGGAATGGCAAAGCGGACAATGACGATTACGTGCTCGGGGTGGGCACCGCGCGGCTGCAGGGGCGATGGAGAGCGGTGTTGGGGGAGGGGTGCGCGGGCCGGTGCGGGACGGATTACTTACCGAGGGATTGACATTTTCCGCGTACCTGGTCGTAATTGGGCCACGCCAATGAGCCGCAGGGCGGGAACGCACTGAGCCGCAGGGCGGCAGCCCGCGGGTAAAGAGCCCTGCCAACGCGCCGCCAACGCCGCGGCCAGGGGTGCGCCCCAGGGGGCGAGTCGCAACCGGGGGCTTCCGCCCGTCCGCTCATATGCGCGGCAAACGCGATGCCAAATGCGATGAGCCGCAGGGCGGAAGCCCGCGGGTAAAGAGCCCTGGCAACGCGCCGCTAACGCCGCGGCCAGGGGTGCGCCCCAGGGGGCGAATCGCAACCGGGGGCTTCCGCCCGTCGCTCAGCGCGGCCGGCGTCGGGGCTATCGCGCTGCGATTTCTGCGTTTCCGAAGACCATGGTCTGTGGTGCATCCGGGGACCAGGCGGGCCAGGCGGGAAGGTCTTTGCCGCCGGGTTGTCCGTCGCGCATGAATGTCAGCCAGTACTCCAGCATCGCGGCACTGATTCGGCGTCCCTGTTCGGAGTCTTCGACTGCCACGGAGTCGTCCTCGCGGCTGCCTCCTCTTCCACCGCGTGGGGCGCTGGTGGCGGTCTGGGGATTGCGGAAGCCGTACTGGGCGGCGATGGACTGGCCGAACGTGCCGAAGGCGTAGGCCACTGTTTCTCCGTGCTGCGCCGCATGACGACCTGCTCGCGCCTGGGGCGGCACGTATGTCAGCTGGAACATCCACACCGACTGGCCGGACCGCTGCATGTGGTCGGCCAGCTGCCGCTGGAAGCCAAACGCTCCGCCGGTTGCCACTTCGTCACTCAGCTGGCGTGCTCCGGATTCCCCGTTCGCCGCTCCAATCAGTACCGGAATGCGATGCTGCCTGCCGGCGGCGAAGGTTTCTGCGGGAACCGCGTTGAGCAGTCGTCCATCGATCAGGGGTTTGACGGGCAGTTCCAGCTGGCGAATCGCTCCGACACCGACGGCCAGATCTCCGGCGGGCACGTCACGCAGTTGTGCCGGAGTGGGGCTGGGGCCCAGTCCCAGATGTTCAGCCAGACGGACTCCGGCCGCTTCGGCCTCAGCGAGGGTCTGAATATTCTGAATCCCGCCGCTGCTGTGAATGATGGCCTTATGAAACAGTCCCTTCGCCTCGGGGATTCCCATCAGAAACAGGCAGCTGGTGCCACCGGCGGACGATCCGGAAATCGTCACGTTGCCGGGATTGCCACCAAAGGACGCGATGTTCTGCTGGGTCCAGCGGAGTGCGGCCAGCATATCGAGCAGGCAGTAGTTTCCGAGCGGTTCCTTGGGTTTGCTGGCGGCAGTCAGAGCCGGGTGGGCGAATAAGCCCATCGGCCCGAGCCGATAATTGATGGTGATGACCACGGCGCCGCGTTTGGCGAGTTCGGTGCCGTCGTATCGCGGCTGGGCGCCTGAGCCCTGAATAAAGGCGCCGCCGTGAATCCAGAACAGCACCGGCAGCTGAGACTGTTCGGTGGCCCCTGTCGGCGTCCAGATATTCAGAAACAGACAATCTTCACTCTGAGCACTCCGCGGTGTGAAGGTTTCTCCCTGCAAAGCGGGAGCACCGAATTGTGTGGCATCCCGGACATCGGTCCATGGCTGCGGCGGTTGTGGTGCCTGCCAGCGCAGGTCGCCCAGAGGTGCTGTGGCGTAGGGGATGCCGCGAAAAATTCGCACGTCGCCGGCCTGTTCCCCCACGAGACTGCCGGACGAGATCTGCACAGGTGCTGTTTTCGCGGCGACTGGTCTGGCAGCGGGTTCAGCGGGTGCTGAGCGGGATGCTCCACGGGGGGCAGTGCCGGGCGAGGGGCGCTGAGCGGGTGGCCGGCCGGGCGACATGTTTCCGCGGTTCATGCCGGGGCGGTTTCCACCGCGTGAAAACTGACTCCGCAGCGCATCGAGCCCCTCGTGCTCGGCATCGCTCAATTCACCATCACCATCCGCATCGAGGCGATCGAACAGACGATCGGCCAACTCGGGTTTGTCGGCGAGTGCAGCGGAGCTGCCGAACTGTTTGCGAAAGGCATCACGCGTAATTTTTCCGGCAGTCGACTTCGCGGGGGATTCGCTATCGGATTCCTCTGCGTCCTGTGGTTGTGATGCGGGTTGCGGTTCTGGTTCTGGTTGCGGTTGCGGCCCTGCGGGTCGTTCGGAGGCCGAGGGTGATTTCTCTGTCTGCGCATCCGTGCGGGCGAATTGTTTCCTGAAGAACTCAATGATCGTCCGCCGAGCTGTCAGTTCCTCTTCAGTTTCCTGCTGCGTCTTTTCACCGCGAAGATCGCGAGCCGCGCTGACGGTGCGGGCCCAGTAGAATCCATGGGGACTCTTTTCGGCCGTGTAAACCTGCACGTCCTGTCCTGCCTGCTGCATTTTCCGGATCATGGGTTCGATAAGCACGTGCGGTGCCTGATCATCTCCACGACTGGTGATGAACAGTGTGGGCACAGCGATTTTGTCGGCATTGGCTTCAATGGAATGCTGTCTGACGAATTCCTGCAGTTGCTGTTCCGACATCCCGCGGCCGCGCTGCATGCCACTGGAAATCCGGCGGCCGTTCCGGATCAGGTCCTCCCGCGCTGGCTCGGGCACGAGCGCCAGCGGTGGTTTGGTTGGATCTCCCAGCATGTACACCACCGGATCGGTCATCCATGGTGAGAGCGATGCCACGCAGAGAAATTCGCGGCCCATTTTTTCGGCGGCGACGAGTGCCAGGTGGCCGCCGTGGCTGCCCCCCACCACGCCGACTCGCATCGCATCCACTTTGGGCAGCGTCTTTGCAAAGCGGATCCCGGCCATCACATCATCCTGCTCCATACCGAACAGCGCCCCATTGCCGGCTCGATAGCTGATGGCGAGGATCGTCCAGGGCTGTTCGTTGAAGGCGGTGATGGTTGGTGAGAGGTTGTTGGGTGCGGCCATGGTGCGGATATAGCCGAGGTCACGATTACCCTGACCCCCATGGATGGTCACAAGTACGGGGAATGGTCCGTTTCCCTGTGGCATCGAGAGCACGCAGGGGATCATACGGCCGTCGCTGGAAGCGTACTGCAGCTCGGTGACCAGCCGTCCGCCGACGGTTTCGGTTTTTCCGGACGGCGTCATCGCTCCGGGCTTGTTCTGCATCTGTTTCAGCTTCTCACGAACACCACGGCGTTCCTGATCATCGATCTCACCGTCACCGTTGGTGTCGAATCGCTGAATCAGGGACTTCTCGGCCGTTCCGCGATCCGGACGCTGCTGGGCGGCTGCGGTGCCGGCGAGCAGACAGGGGGCAAGCAGGAGAACCCCGAAAACACCATTGCGTTTCATGATCCATGTCTCCCAAAAGTTTTCTTGCGGAAACACATCCTATCTGTCTGTGGAGTCCGACTGCGGTGTGCGGATCTTCTGCAGAAACTCGCGGAGCAGTTCAGAACGGCTGCCGAATCTGGTGCTGCGATCGAAGACTCTGGCGTCAGATTTCAAATGACCGGTCACTTCATAGAGTGAATCTTTGCGGCTCGTGACCTCAATCAGAGAGAAACTGACGACTGCAACCGGCCGCTGATCCCTGAGCCGTTCGAGGGCAACGTGGCGTACGAGCAGTGTCCGTGGATCGATATCGATTTCGACATCCCCGTACTTTGCGGACGCCGTTGTGGAACGACGCCGGGCCAGAATTCGGCGTGTGCCCGGGTCCCCGCTGCTGTCGTTCAGTTCATAGTCACGGAGCAGCGATTCAAGCAGCGTGGTCAGCTGCAGCGTGCGGAGTTCGCAGGCATCTTCAAGCACCTGGGGAACCTCGTCCGATTCGAAGATGGCCGCGGAGTCATCTGACATGCGGAACCAGACCGCACCGCGGGCATTGCGGCCCCAGATCAGCAAACTGTCATCGGTTTCGAACAGCTGCACGAAACTGTTGCCTCGAACCCAGAGGGTGGAAGTCGGAGCCACGCCCCGGCGGCGAAAGCCCGATCGCCACAAAGGTCCTCCGAAATCCACTCGGACCCTGTAACAGCGGTCGGCAGCATTCTGAAATTGGTTCAGTGTCCTGCGCACGAGCTCTGCGGGACTGGCTGCGGCGGGTGGCAGAAACCACAGACCACACAACAGGGCACAGCCGGCGACTGCAGATGCAACCCAGAGCAGAGTCCTGGGATTCCACTGCCATGTCGACTGCGGTTGTCGCGGCGGCAAATGCGGGTCAGCTTCGGCCGGCCGCAATTCAGCGGCTGCCGGGCTATTGTGGAGCGCATTGCCGAGGTCGGCGTTCTCGGCGAGCAGCTGATGCAGCAGTGCGGTATCGCAGAAGTAGTCGAGCGCCTCCGGGAGCTGCCGCAGCGACTCCTGCAGTGGCAGCTGTTCGGCCTCCGGCAATTCACCGTCGAACCAGCGATCGATTTGTTGTCTGAGCGATTCCGGGATCATTCGACAGCCTCCGGAGCCAGCTTTCGCTGAATGCAGGCTGCGAGTGTTTCACGCACACGATACAGTGTGACCCGCACTGAGGCAGGGGTTGATTTCAACGCAGCAGCAATCTGTTCGGTCTTCAAGCCGTCGTGATATTTGAGCTGCAGCAGGGTGCGGGAGCGTTCAGAGAGCTGTTCCAGACACGTCTGCAGAGCCTCACTGCGGCGCGAACTGCCTGCGTGGCGCTGCACGAGCCGTTCCGCGTACTGCTCCAGCAGTTCGCCGCTGAGCAGTTGCGAATGTTTGCCCCGAGCGCGGTAGAAGTCGGTAATGCGGGATCTGGTGAGCCAGAGCACCCAAGCGAGAAACGAACGCTGCTCGTCAAATTCCTCAAAACGCCGAGCCACCGTCAGGGCAACCTGCTGCAGCAGGTCTTCGCGATCGGCAAACGAACTGACAGCCCCGGCGATGTACGCGCGGACCGATCGTTCCGCCGCCAGCCAGTGCCGCGTCATTCGCTCGCGAATTTCAGTTTCACGGTTTGTGCTCATGGCACAATTGCCGCGGGAAGCCCGGAAATGTTAGCGGAAAAATTGGAGAATTTCCGGGAGCCTGCCGGGCGAGCAGGCTCCGGGCACTCCGCTGCGGTTGCCCTTTCGGTGGGCGGGGACGCAGCGGATGCCTGAAGACGGTGCTGGCGGGCAGCTTTCAGGTATGCGAGAGCATTCAGGCCGAACGATTGTGTGGCAGCTGCAGGTCATCGAGGTCGTCTTCCTCCAGCTCTTCCGACGTTGGCGGCAGTATCTAAACCCCGCGGAGTGGGGGGGGAGACTGAGAACTGATGAGGCTCTGCAGATAGGCTGTGGAACCGGCACCTTGTTTGCGATAGACCTCGACATGCTCCACCAGCTCCTCGAGAATGTCAATCAGGACTTCGACACCGGGAAGTCCCTCATCTTCCGAGGCCGCAATCCACATCCGCAGAATCTTCTCCACGAACTCGTCGGCATTGCTTCTGACGACATCCTCGGGCCGGGAATTAGACGGGCAGGGATCAGGGAGCAGCTCCGTGCCGGCCCGCAGCCGTTGAATCAGAGTGTTGAGGGCTGCGGTGAGGTCGTCATCGCACATCCCGGAATCATCTCGCCTGTCGTGCCAAACGGAGGCGATCGCGACATAAGTGTACATCATCGCAGACACTGCCAGGAACGGCTGTGGCGTCTCCATCATAACGGACGGTGCCCTGCGATCGCGGCGTGCCTGCTTTTGTGCTCTTTTTTTCAGTTTTTCCTTGCGTTTCTGAGCGTGACTTTTGGACGACATGCTGACCTCCTGTCAGGGATTAAAGGGCCAAATCAGAGGAATGAGCACGACGCTGGCGATCCACAAAAGTGCATTCAGCGGCACACCCACTTTTACAAAATCCGTGAAGCGGTATCCCCCCGGTCCAAACACCATCATATGGGTCTGGTAACCAACGGGTGAGGCAAAGGCGAAGGACGAAGCGAGCGCAACGGCCATGACAAAGGGCCGCGGATCGCAACCAATCTGCTCAGCCGCGCTGATGCAGAAGGGAAAGGCCAGTGCGGCAGCGCCGTTGTTGGTGATGAGCTCATTCAGCACCATGGTGGCGAAGTAGATGGCAGCCAGTGCGGCCCAGGGACCAAAGGGTTGAGTCAGCGTCACGAGGCGATCTGCGAGGTATTCGGCGGCGCCTGAGGAATCGAGGGCGTTTCCGAGTCCGAAGGATGCTCCAATCGCGATCAGCACCGGCCATTCCACCGCCTGCCGTGCTTCGGATGTGGATAAACAGCGAGTGAGAATCATCAGGCCGCTGGCGGCAAAGGCGCACAACATTGCCGTTTCACCACCGGCGAAGATCATGGCGGCGAGCAATCCCGTGAAGATCAGCAGCGCAACCCACCAGCGTTCATGCCGGGGCGGCCGAAATCCCTCGACATCGCTCACCAGATAAAAGTCCGGATTGTTGCGATGTGCCTGAGCAAAGTTGGCTCCGGTCTGCAGGAGCAGCGTGTCGCCGGCTTCCAGTTCCACATCACCGATCTTGGAGGTCAGTCGCCGCCCGTTGCGGTGAATCGCCACAATCGCCGCGTTGTAGTGCGAACGAAACTGAGCATCGCGGACGGATTTGCCGATCAGCGGCGATGAACGACTGACGACGGCTTCGCAGAGTCGCCGCCGACGCTGTTCTTCCGCACGGCGGTCCGGAGATTCCGCGGCCGGCTCCAGACCTGGAATCCGACGCAGGTCCACGATCGTGTCCACAATGCCTGTAAACACGAGTCGATCGTCGAGTTCCAGAATTGTGTCGGGGCTGACGGGGGCCAGCATTGCGCCGCGACGGTCAATTTCCACGAGGAACAGCCCGGGCAAACGCCGCAGGCCGGCCGCCTCAACACTCTGACCAATCAAACGGCAGCCGGGCTTGACCACCATTTCCACCAGATATTCCCGCTGCGATTCCCCGAACTGCTCCATCAGCTCTTTGCGCTGCGGCAGCAGGCGACGGCCAACCGACAACAGGTAGATCACCCCAATCACAGCACAGGGCAGCCCGGCCCAGCCAATTTCGAAGAAGCCCATGGGCTCAAGCCCAGGCAGCTTCGCCTGCCGAATCAGTCCGTCCACCACCAGATTGGTGCTGGTGCCAATCCGCGAACAACAGCCGCCGAGGATGGTGGTGAAGGAAAGCGGGATGAGCAGACGCGAAGGGGCCACGTGGTGCTTGCGGCACCAGCCCAGAACCACCGGGATGAGCATCGCCACGATGGGGGTATTGTTGAGGAAGGCCGATGTGACGACCGTGAACGCACTGATCGCCAGCAGACCACCGAATTCCGTACGGGCCGGTCCGAGCACCCGCAGACCGATCATGTCGACGACGCCGGTCTCCTTGAGCCCCGCAGTCACCACGAACAAAGCGGCCACCATCAGCAGCGAGCTGCTGACAAACCCCTTGAAGGCGGCTTCCACGGTGAGCACACCAGTGAGGGACAGCACCAGCAGCGCAGCCATGAACACAAGGTCCGCAGGACGCTCCTGCATAAGCGCAATCAGCACACCGATGGTGACTGTGATCGTCAGCCAGGCTTCCCAACCCATTCCATGCAAATCCGTTAGTCAGTCCCACTTGTGCCGCGATTTCAGCCGGCGGTTGATTCCGTATGTCCCGGGGCGGGCAGAGTGCTGCCCGGCAATTTCCGCCGGACTGTAGCAGGACTCCGGAAATGGGTCACTCCCATGAACGTTTTTTTGTGGGGGTGGCGGGAAAAAATGATTTCGGGGGGGAAGAGATG
>JBEAUF010000134.1:0-4186 GCA_041161565.1 Planctomycetota bacterium
GGCTTGAACCGCTCAGAAAGCGGGACGCGAGAGATGGGGGGGGGGGGTATTCGCTCCTCCTGAGCCGCAGGCAGGGAATAACAGGTGGATGGACGTGCCTTTACCAGGAGCACTGCGGACGGTGATCTCACCCCCCGCCTGCACCACCAGTCCATACACAGTCGACAGCCCAAGGCCCGTGCCCTGACCAACAGCCCGCGTGGTGAAAAATGGGTCAAACATCCTGCTTTGCACTTCAGGAGTCATACCGCAGCCGGTGTCGCGGATGCTGAGCACGACAGAGTCCTTCGATGCCGCTTCCAGGCCGGTTTCCGGAGGAGAACCTGCAGGCAGGTTTCGAGCGCGGACGTCAATCACCCCCTTGCCGTTCATGGCATGGCTCGCATTCAGCAGCAGGTTGGCGAGGATCAGGTCGAGGTGCGAAGCGTCAAGGAGCACATCTCTGAGCCGTTCCTCGCAGGTCCAGCGAATCTGCGCTTCATCGCCGGCCGCGTGCCGCAGCAGCTTCAGTGAGGCAGGAACAAGATCTGCCAGATTCAGCCGCAGCGGAGTTCCGGGCTGGAAGCGAGCAAAGGCCAGCAGCTGTTTGGTGAGGTCGGACGCACGACGGCTGGCATGCCGGATATGATTCAGATTCTCCGCGGCAAATTCATCTTTTTCACAGTGCACCAACAGCACGTCCGCAAACCCCAGCACAACCTGCAGCATGTTGTTGAATTCATGGGCGACGCCGCCGGCCAGCGTGCCCACGGTCTCCATGCGATGCGCCTCCGCCATCCTCGCAGCCAGCTCCCGACGCTGCGATTCGTTCCGACGCTGCTGACTGATGTCCACCAGAAACGCAAAAAATCCGGCAATCCTGCCCTCGCGGCGGAGCGGCCGGTGAAAGAACATCCACGCACCATGCCCCAGCTGTTCAATTTCCGCGGTCGTCTCGAAGTGCGTTTCTTCCCCCATCAGCGCCCTGGCAATGAATGGCTTTAAAAACGAATAAATCGGAGCGGGTACGATTTCTTCGCTTCGAAGTCCGAGCGGGGAGATGTCTGGAGAATCATTGACCATTCGCAGCAGCGCTACGGTCGCCTGGTTGGCAAACCGACAGCGTTCCTCGGCATCCACAAACAACAGGGGGCCGGGCAGAGTATCCGCGAGCACCCGCATGCGTTCTTCGTGCTCCCGCAACTCCTGCTGCGCCTGCCAGCGGGCAGTCACGTCCTGCAAAACTGCCAGCTGACGTTCGGATTCACCGTCCCTGCGAACGACAGGTGCCAGCGACAGCTGGACGCGGCACAGCCCCGCGTCTCCGGAACGTGCGAAGTACTCCCCGGACTGTATCTGAGCCCCGGGGTTGTCGGCGGCGCCCCCATCGAAGTCACCCAGCAACAGCAGATCCCGCAGCTGCCGCTGTTGCAGTTCGGCCTCGGAAAGTGACAGAATCCGACAGCCCTGCGGATTGACCGAAAGCACGCGACCGGTATCGGCCTCCAACAGACACACGCCCACAGGCATGTGTTCGTAAATCAGCCGCGTGCGAAGTTCACTGGCAGCCAGCAGCCGCTGGGCCGTCTGGATTTTTTCCAGATCCTCCTGCATCTGCAGATTGGCGGTATTCAGCGCCGCGGATTTTTGCTCCAGCTCACTCACCAGCAGACAGCGGCTGAGCGTCACGCGCCAGACACTGAAACCGCTGCCGCCCAGCATCACCAGTCCAAGTGTTGTGAAGAAAAAGATTTCCGGAGGAAACAGGCTGAACCAGCCGTCGCGTGGAACAGTCAGCAGCACCCATGTCTTGCCCGGAACGCCGAATTCAACGAACACCGGGTACTCCCCGACCAAACCTCGAATACCAAACAGATGCTGGCCATCCACGGTGCAGATTTCCTGCGCAATCTCGTTGCCCGGCGGCAGGAGTGAGTTCTCTTTGAGCAACTGGTCGATGTCGAACTCCACAAGCAACAGAATGGGTTCCGTTTGCTGGTGCCAGCGAAAACTCGCCGGCAGCAGCAAACGATTCCTCCCGGCAGCAGTCTTCAGGGGACCAACAATTGCGGGCACTGCAGACTCAGCCGCTTCCTGCCAGCGGGGAAACTTCAGCAGGTCAAAAGCTGAACCATCGGGAAATGTTCCCGTTGTCGGAAAAGAGTCTCGAGTCGACCCTTCGAAAACACCGTCTCGCAGCACAACGTAGCCATTACAGGCCGGACCGTACTGCTCAAGCAAACGATGAAGCATACCGCGAGCAAGATCGTGCACGACGCCGTAGTCCGCGCCTGAGGGGGCGAGTTCCTCCAGTTCTGCAGCCGTCTGTCTCAGCTGAAGACTTGCATGAATCAGAGTTCGTCCAAGTCCAGTGGCCTGGTGAGCTGCATTAACGGTAAAAGAGTTAGCCGCGCTCTGCTGCGATCTGAGCACCTGCAGGAAGATCACCGGCACCCAGATGCACAGCAGCAGCAGAGAACTAATCAGCGTGTTGCGGAGCGCCAGTCGCAAGTGGGCCCGGGTGATGCCCCTGGGCACCACTTCAACAGAACCGTACCTGAGTAACCGAGACAATACCCGCAGTGGATTCCGTTCCCTCGCCATCGATTCCTCACGCAAAGAAATACGCAGACTCCGCCGTGGTTCGCAACAGCTTCCTGCGGTCGGTTTCAGAGAGGAAGTCCAGCCGTTCGAGGATCAGCGCGATGGACGATGCATACGTGCTGGGAGCAGTCAGCTGGTACGGCGAATCGCTGGCCCACATCAGCCGGTCCGGGCCGAAGCTGTCCAGCAACCGCCGGATCATCGGAATCAGCTCCGTGTGCGGTGGCTGCTTGCTGCCCAGTGCATAATAGGCGGAAATCTTCACGCGAACGTGGGGATACTTCGCGAGTGCGCACAGGGCTGCGAGGTCAGATTCGGAAATGGTCCCGGTCATGCCGATCCGGGCAAAGTGATCAATCACCACCGGCGTTTCCGGGTAACGCGCACACCATTTTCCCACAGCCTCCAGTTCCCATGGGTTGATCAGGCAGCAGAGATTCTGGCGAGTCACCGCGGCGGTCTGCCACATCAGCTCCATGCCGGCACCAGTGAGCCATTCCCTGCGATCTTCCCGCGCCCCGATGCGGAATCCCGTTACGCCCGTCCTGAGCAGCTCACGCATGCGCACATCGGCGTGGGGCTGCTCATCGTCAATCATCGCCACGATGCGAAACGTGTCCGGGCGCTCCTTCCACGCGTCAATCAACAGCGAATTGTCGAAACCGTGATAAGGGTAGTGCTGAATGAGCACCGCGCGACCAACGCCGTGCGGCTGGGCGATCTTCAGGAGCTCTTCCGCTGTGAAGCTCTGCGGCTTGAGCACCTCGAGGCCCTGGCCTGCGCGGAGCGGATAGCGGGTCAGGTCGGTGCTCCAGATGTGGGAATGCGCGTCTATCCACGGAGTCTTGTCATCGTCTGCGGAGGCGGATGACATGAGGTGCCCCAGAGCAACGGCGCCGGCGGATGCAAGCACTGCACGACGCGACAGTTCAACCACAGTCACCATCCGAACTGCTCCTGCAAAAACGACATGGAGGCGTACAGCTTACTTTTCCTGCAGCAGCTTCTTCACAAACGGTGTAATGTCCGCCGCATAGGTGAAGGCCTCTTCCTTTCCCTCCTGCAGCAGACTCTCGTCAAACCGCTTCGCCAGCTGACCGTCCCGGCCGTAAACGTAAACCGCCGGGATCGAAGACAGCTCCCGAGCGGCAAAGAAGGCGTCGGAATCCTGAGTGCTGAGCAGGTTGGCGAAGGTCGCCTTCTGCTTCTTCAGAAAAGTCTCCACCCGCGGCCGATAAAACTCCGCCGGCTTGTTCGGAATGCCCACGTAGTCCACGTTGAAACTGATGCAGATCACATCCCGGCCATGCTCCTCGTGGAGCTTCACAAGGCCCGGAAACTCCTCCATGCATGGAGCACAGGACGTGGACCAGACGTCCACCACCACGATCCTGCCCCGGTGCTTTGCCACGAGCGTCTCCACGTCCTTCCACGTACCGGCCGTCAGCTCCACCTGAGCAGCAGCCGGAGCGGCCTCGTCGGAAACAACAGCAGCCCTCGGCCCACTCACGCCGATGCCGCACAGACAAACTCCGGCAAGAACAGACAGCAATCTCAGCATGGAGGACAACCTCGCTGGGGTGTTGAAATACAGGACATCGGC
>JBEAUF010000146.1:0-17651 GCA_041161565.1 Planctomycetota bacterium
GGCGAGGCTCCTGCCGAGCCGCTGAACGCTGGTCCACGCTATGATCGCTTGCCAGCGTTTTTGCGGCGCAGCGGGGATCGAAGAAACGCTCGCGGCAGGGATGCGGCTCAGCAGGAGCTTCGCTCTCCCGGCAATGCGTCGTGCCAGAAAGCCAAGGCCGTTGGGCCTACGCCCGGCGGCTCGTTAGCGGCTCAGTGCGTTGTCTGCCCGGCGGCTTATTTGTGTTTGCCACGAGTTTCTGACAACGAGTGCCGAGTCGCCTGACGGTGGGCTGATGGTATTCAGGTTTGCGGAAATTCTGCGAACAGCCAGGACACGTCGGGTGTTGGTTCCCGACGGCTACTCCTCGCCGGCGGCTTCGTTTTGATCACCGGGCCCGGCCTGAGCGGGCGCGGAGGTCCTCTGGAGGTCGTAGATCACGAGGGGTTCAGCAGCGAAGTCGGCAGCGGGGTATTTTTTGCGAGCGATGGTGACAGCTTCGCCTCGTGCCGTGTCGTCAACGCGGTATTTTTCATGCTCGGCTTTGTGGTGCGCTGCCAGTTGCTGATTGTCGAGTTGTGCGTAGAGCTGGCTGAGGTTGTAATGGGCGTCGACATTCTCGGAATCGATGACCAGAGTTTTCTGAAAGACTTCGGCGGCCTCCAGCAGTCGAGTGCGGCGTTTTTCGACGGACGCTGAGTCGGTGCCACGAATCTGCAGGGCGCGATCGAAGATGGTTTGACCCAGCAGGTTGATAACGACGTAGTCCTTGCTGAAGTCGAATCCTCGCTTCACGGTGTCTTCCGTGCGGAATTCCAGCACCTGACGGAAGTTTTCTTCGGCTTCGGCCAGTCTTCCCTGTTGCCGATTAATGACTCCGCTGAGCCACCGTACGGTCCATGGCCACGCGGGTGGATCGGTGTGCGCGGCAGCTCGCTGGATCGCTGCGGCTGCTTCGTCGAGCTGTCCTGGGCCAGCTTCTTCGACGAGGGTTCGGGCAAGGTTGAGCGGGCCGTCGAAACGCCCCAGTTCTTCCACCCTGCGGAATGCCTCGGCAGCCTGTCGGAGTTCGGCTTTGCCCTTCAGCAGCATTCCGATGCCGTAATCGTTCCACCGCTGCCATTCCGGTATGTCGCGCGGTGGATTGCTGATGTCTGTGCTCGCGACGCCGGCGACAGGAAATGTCACCTGGTCTTCGGCGATCACCAGAATCGGCAGCTGATTGTGGTACGGGGCGTCCGGGGCGTGGCCACGGATGGGGCGTCCCAGTTCTTTCGTTTTGCGATCGACGAAGTTCATATAGGTAGCGTCGAACTTGCGATACAGCAGACGCACTTTGGCTGTGATCGGAGCTGCGATCTTTTCAGGCACCTGAAAACGATAGTGCACGGTCTGACCGGCACCGGGCGGAATCTGGTGCTGATAAAGAGGCACAAAGATATCCTGAGCATTGCGGCGGTCGATGCGATTGCCGTGGCGATCCAGCATGAAGTTATTTACGAAATGCGACCACTCGTCCACGCTTCCGTCCGGGTTCACAAGTCCGCTGGCTCCCAGCTGTGAACTACCGCTTGTGAGAGTAACTTCAAGCCAGACTTCGTTGGAGTCGGTGGTGCCCTGAGTAAAATGATGCCCCAGCTTCAGGGTGCGAATGACGGTTTCCAGCAGGTATGCCTGGCCAGGCTGAAGTTCGGGGACCTGTGGGCGGAGCGGAGCGGTGAGTCGACCCTCGAGCGTGCCGCCATCCCGCACACCGAACAGGTCCACACGGAGCGTGCCCTGCAGCATCTTTTTGTGTCGTTCGATCTGATCTTCGCTGTTTGTCATCCAGTTGATGGCCGCGTTGGCAGCCGGGAAGAAGTGGTTGTGAGTCTTAAGTTTGCCCGAATCGTCGAGAATCTTTGCGCCGAAGTCGCTGGACTCCTGAGTTGGCATATGGCAGCCGTTGCAGTCGGTCTGGGCCTTATCCGGGTAATAAAAGCTGCGAGCACCGTGTCCGGAAACACCGCTGAGCAGCCAGCTGTCGTAGTGATTCTGGCCGCGGAGCCATTCCTTGTAGTGGTTAAGAGCAAACGGCAGGTGAACTTTGTGACAGGCCCCGCAGAACTCCGCTGTTTTATGCAGCGGTTTAAGGAACGTCCGTTTGTGGAAGGAAGGCTTGGCTTTGACAAGCTGATTGTTGACCCATTGGAGCACGGGGTTTTCGCTGGTGGCGAACGGGTAGTGAATCGGCTCTTCAATCGTATAGTCCGCATTGCCGCGGTTGCTGTTGACGTGCGTAATCGCGTGGCAGACGGTGCAGGTGATCCCGGCCTGTGATGTGGGGTGATTCAGCATGTCAAACTCAGGATCGTCGAAGGCGCCACTGAAAAACGGCACCGGGTCGTGACAGCCTGCGCAGAAACGGGATCCCTGTACCGTCCCGTCACGTTTCAGCCCCACTTCCCGGGTTTCCGCCACACTTGCCAGGTAGGCGGGGTTGTTAAAAGAACTGAAGCGATGCGCACTGTGAGCCCAGTCATTGTGGGCATCCTGATGGCACTTCATGCAGTAGTCGTTCATGTCGAGCGTTTTTGCGTCGATGAAATTGCCCGTGGCTGTGCGGGCAAGTGACGGAAAATAGTACTTTTCACCGTCCTTTGGGCCAGCCACGTTCCACTCCCGAGGGTCAGTCGACTGCCACCAGACCATACCCAGTGCGGTGCCCGCTGCCAGACCTCCCCAGACAAGCCCGGTCTTCCAGCGTATTCGCGGTCCAACAAGCCGGTGCATCCAGTACAGCCAGGCGCCCGCCAGCGGTCCGGCCACGTGCGCCCAGTAGACCGCGGAACGCAACAACGGGTGCCGCAGGTCCACGAAGTTTCTCAGCAGGAGAAAGCCGGAGATGAGCACCAGCAGGCACACGCCAAGCAGCGTATAGCCGATCATCACCGTGCGACGAATTTTGCGATCTTTGGTGTTCCTCCAGTGGATGAAGCCAAAGATCAAAAACGGAGTGATAATGGCGATTCCCAGCACCACATGCAGCAGGAACATCCAGTTGTAGAAGTAGTCCTGATAAGTCGTGGAGGTCCACCACTCGAGGAACGTCACGCCACCAAGGTACAGGCTGTTGGCCCCAATCATTGCCAGAAGGGCGAGGACAACGTGGAAGACGATCCTCAGCCGCGGGCCGATGGCTCGACGGACAAGCCGTTTGGGACTGCCAGGGACAGACGTAGTTGATGCGTCAGTGACGGTGGGTAATCCAGACATCGCCAGGAACTCCGTGTAAGCAACTGCTGCGACCTGAGAACAGCGCTGCGACAGTCAGCAGGTCGAAAGTGGAAACCACAAACGCAGGCAGTTGAATCAGCAGTCCGGGGGCATGTCGATGGGGTGTGGGTCAACCATCGGCCGCAATGGGGCAGTTTCGGCCTCTGCAAATCCTGGGTCCGGCGAACGCAGTCCGCCTGTCGGCGCTGCGAAACCCTGTTCGTCCGGGCCTCCCGAGCCCAAAGGAGTTCCGGCAGGTGCAGACAGCGGTGGCAGGGACGAGCGACCGCAGTTGGGGCCCGAGCACGGCCTGGGAAGGGAGGAAAGCGGCAGAGGGCTGGCCAATGTTTTCAGGCCACGAATCGTTTGCACGGCTTCAGCAGGGACGATGGCAACCGCAGGTGGCGGACCGAGTCGGCTGTGCAGGTAGTTGCCGCACGAACCCTGAGCCGTCGAGTTGCTGTAGAGCAAGGCCCAGCAGACGCAGGCTGCGTAGAGCAGACAAGGCAGGTTGATGCGGCGAGACTGGTACATGGACGGTACCAAAAGGATGACGAACCCCGATCCTCCGGATGTTACGACAGTCAGCCGGAAAAGCACGAGTGAATTTTGTTGAGAAAACCGGACATTTTGATGTGGGGGAGGCGACGGGGTTCGGAAAACGTTCAGTCCGGGATCAGCAGATCTGAGTCCCGCAAAAACCGCACGTCGCTCAGGCTGGAATCAGACAGCGGCTTGCCCGCCTGGCTCGATGCACCTCCGGGAGCCGTTGGCATCCACTGCGTTGCTCCGTCAGTTCCAACCGCAGCAGGCAGGTCTGCCCCCATGTGGACCCGATACGCCACGCTGGCAAATGACAGCAAATCCCCGGGCAGGAGCGCACCGCGGACCACGCGCTGGCCGTTCACTCGAGTGCCGTTGGTGCTGCCCAGATCACGCACATAGACCAGTCCGTCCGTTTTGACCAACATGCAGTGCTGTTTGGATATGCTGCTGTGATCAATCACAAATTCGCACAGCCGACTGCTTCGACCGACGACAGTAATAGCTGACGTCAGGGTAACGGCGGGGCCTCCGTTGCGGGGAATGAGTTGTGCGAGCATCCTGAAGACTCCAGCGAAGGTCATGGGATCCCGGACAAATTCTCCAGAACACCCGAAATATAATCTATCTGCCCGAAGATTCCGCAATCCGGAAAATTTCCCGCGAAGCGATCGTTTTTTCCCGATGCACCCAAAACATGGCAATTCAACCGGCACCTGAGACCTCGAGACACAAAGAGATTTTCTATGGAAATCCGGTGAATAGGCCTATAACCCCGCGGTGAAGGCCAGCAGAACTCTGATTCACGGCGTTTCTAAGGGGGTTACGGATGAGCAACTCTGGGGGTGCACGAGTGCCGGGCTGGGCAGGTCGAGTGCTGATGGCGGCCGCAGTTTACAATCTGGCCTGGGGAACATTCGTAATTCTCTGCCCCACCCTGCCCTTTTCGTGGCTGGGAATTGCCCCGCCAAACTACCCGGGGCTCTGGCAATGCATCGGAATGATCGTCGGGGTCTACGGCGTCGGCTATGGCGTGGCGGCAGGGAATCCCGTGCGACACTGGCCAATCGTACTCGTGGGACTGCTGGGGAAAATTTTCGGACCCATCGGATTTCTTAACGCAGCGATTACCGGCGAGTTTCCGTGGGCGGCGGGCTGGACAATCCTCACCAATGACCTCATCTGGTGGATACCCTTTGCGGCGATTCTGCACCTCGCGTGGAAGCAGGACCCCGCGTCATTTCCGCGATTTTTGCAGCCACGCGCCCCCGGTGATCGTCGCGTCGACCATAAGCAACGGGAATTCGCCCCAAGGGTGTCGTTGTCAATCCCCGCTGACAGGAATTGAGCAGGTAGTCCGCAGAGATCTGCGTGCGGTGCGGGGTGCTTCGCCCTGAAGGGGAAGAATAAGATGAATGGTTGTCGAGCACTCGCCCTCGGGTGGCGGCACAATGGTCTTAAAGTTCTCGTTCATCGAGAAAAGTTGGCAAGGCGAGCGGGGGATGTCAATCCCCCGGTGACAGCAGGTGCTCGTGCGGCCAGCCTGATTTTCGGCCGACCAGCAATCCTGACCGCGCATTTTCGTATGTGTGTCGGGCCGCGGGGGCATTGAGCCTCATGCGGCCGCCCGGTTTACGCCTGTATCACCGGCGGTCCCCGCTCCGCTGTGTGGCCGGCGTGTGACTGACCGTGCTGATGACGAGGGACGCGGAACTTCGGAGACACAGACTGCAAAGTGGGCAGGCCCGTAGACATCCTCTGCAGACCATGCGGTCATCCCGCTGCCGGCGCAGCGGTCAGAACTTCGTCAGCGAAGGACGTGGGCTGTACGTGGGCAGTTCTGTATCAGGCGCTGACCGCGACGTCTTTGAGTCTTGGCAGCAGGTAGGCGACTGTGCCGGCCATGGTATTGAGGTTTGGGTAATCTTCCTCGGGGATTTGGATGCGATACATTTTTCGCAATTCCATCACGATGTCGAGGAAGTCCATGCTGTCCAGTTCCATCTGTTCGCGAAACGGACGCGCATCTTCAAGTCCGGTCAGATCCTCGTCCGGAGCAATTCGCTCCAGGATGTCCAGAATCACCTGCCGGATTTGATCAGCCGTCATCAATCTGCCCTCTCAACTGTTGGAGGCGGTTTCCTGAAATTTCCTGACGATTACCACGGAGTTGATCCCGAGCATCCCGAAGGAGTTATTGAGGATGCAGTTGACCTGTTCAAGTTGCCGTGGTGAGTTCATGACAAGATTCGGCAGGCTGCATCGCGGGTCTGGATCAGAAATGTTGATTGTAGCGTGGACCATGCGATCGTCAAACGATGGGAGATTTCCGAGGAGTTCGAGCGCTCCGGCGGCTCCCATGGCATGGCCGATGAAACTTTTGGTGTTGTTAATCCAGGTATTTGGGGAATCTGCGAAGACTTTACGCAGTGCGGAGGCTTCTTCGATGTCTCCCTGTTCCGTGGCGGTGGCATGACTGCTGACGATATCGATGTCTGCGGGTGTGAGTCCGGCGCGGCGGAGGGCCAGCTGGATGCACTCTGCCTGCCGGTTGGAATCGGGAAGCACGAAGTCCCTGGCGTCGGAATTCATGGCATAGCCCACGATTTCTCCGTAAATTTTTGCCCCACGTCGTTTGGCATCATCGAGCCGTTCCAGTGTGCAGATGCCTCCCCCTTCAGCCACGACGATTCCGTTGCGGTGCAGGTCGAACGGGCGACAGGCGAGCGTTGGATCTTCGTGTGTGGCGAGGGCTCCCTGGGCTGCGAAGCTGGCGAAAATCCCAAAGGTGTGAATGCTCTCTGACACCCCACCGGCGACAGCGAGGTCGACTTCCCGGAGCCGCAGCATTTGTACGGCCTGGATGAAGCCGGCATTGCCAGCGGCGCAGGCGGCGCCCAGCGTCAGGTGCGGGCCGGTGATGCCCAGATTCAGTGTGACTTCGCCGGCTGGGTTATTGGCGACGGTGCGAGGGTTGTGGTGGTGCGACCAGACTTTTGTGTCGTACTGAAACTTCGAGATTTCGTAGACTTCGTTTTCAGTCTCGACGTTGCCGTGCTCTGTAATGCCAATGTAAACGCCCGTTCGATCCCTGGCGACGTTTGGCCAGTCGAGTCCGGAGTCGCGGATGGCTTCGTTGGCACAGTAGATCGAGATGGAGCCGGCGCGGGTGCCGCGACGGAGGTCTTTTTTCTTCTGATATCGCAGCTCGTCGAACCGGCACACGCCGGCCAGCACCGGGCCCATGTAGCGGGTTTCGTAATTGACGACGCCGGATTTCCCCTCCAGCAGCGCAGCGCGAAATTCGCTGAGATTGTTCCCGTTGGGGGCCGCAAGGCCAACCCCGGTGATGACGACACGCTCAGAATCCATCACGTCAGAAACCTTTGCACTCGCTGCTTTTCAGCCAGGAAACCTGTTCCCGGCCGGATCAGAATTCCCGGAGATTACAGTGCCGCTGAAAGACTGACAAGCAGGGGCGCTGGGCTTCCCATGGATCCGGCTCAACCTCAGGCTGCGAAACGAACGAATTGGCCGATTTGGGACGGTCGTGGGGACTTTCAGATCGGTTCACCCGCCTCCAGACGCCGTCGGCGCTGCTGAATCACCAACTCGGGATCGGCTGGCCAGACCTGCGGATCCACCCATTTTCTGAGATCACGCAGCGTGATCACCGTGTATTTCTCCAGTTGCAGGTATTTCATGCAGGCCCTGAACGTGTCTTCATTGCTGCTCACCCACGCGTGCGCCGTGTCCGGTACGCCGTGATACTGGAGGATGGCCGGGCGACCGGATTTGGCCTGTCGCACCGCCTGAATGAAGTTTTCCAGCGACCAGGCGGGGCGGGCGTCGCCGGCGGACGGCAGCAGCAGGGGGTGATCCGCCCCGGGCTGAACGGCCACGCCGCGTCCCTGTTCATAGGCGAATTCCGGTGATCCGCCGCGCCGCGCGAAGATTATTCCCTGCTGCTTCAGCACCGAAAAAGCCGCGGGGGTCCAGGCGTTTCCTGGCCACGCAAAAGTGACAGGACGCGGAATTCCATGGTGTTCGCACCGTTCAGCGATGCCATTGAGCTGTTCCGGGAGGCGGTCCAGGGTGTCAGTGGTGATTCCGAGATGATCACGCGTGTGATTTCCCACCTCAAACCCCTCCTCGTGCAGCTGCCGAATTTCATCCCAGGTCATGTAGTCGCGTTGGTTCGTCCGAAAGTCGAAGCCCTCCGTGATGAAGAATGTGGCGCCAAAGCCGTAGTCCTTCAGGATTGGCCGGGCGATGGTGAAGTGCGACTTTGCGGAATCATCGAAGGTCAGCACCACGAGACGATCGGGGACGGGTGGCCGGGATTCCACGCCGGCTGCGGACTCCTCTGTTGCGACAGCTGTTGCCGGCAGCAGCGGTGGCAGGGCTGCGAGGGAGGCGAGCTGGGGCAGGACTGATCGTCGGCTCACAAGCATCGAAAGAGCTCTCGTTTGAACAGGCGGGCAGGCAGAATTTGCGGTTTGCTGAGTCACGAGCGTGGTGAGTTTCGCAAACTTCGGGGCAAATTGCACGCACTTTTCCGCCTGGAGCAATCCTTCGGATTTGGCCCTTCCCGGGGCGAACTTCAGTTGCGTCCAGCGAAAACAGTCCACAGAATCTCCAATCTGCGGCGGCCCCGCGCCGAAACCGCTCAGAGGGTGGCCGGCTCTCACCGGCCTTCGTACCGCTCTGCAGTGCCGGTTGGACTCCCAACACCCAGCCCTCAGGATCTTCACGTCCGCTCCCGCCTTTGATCTCCCGCCTGCCTGGACCAGCCATGCTCAATCTGTTTGGATCTTCACATCGCTTCTGCGACGGCATTTCCCGACGCTCCTTCGTCCAGCTGGGCGGGCTGGCGGTCGGCGGTTTTTCGCTGGCAGATCTGCTCGCAGCCGAATCATCGCCCCACACCGCGGCCGCTCGACACAAGTCCGTCATCATGGTCTACCTGTCCGGTGGCCTGCCGCACCAGGATACGTTCGACCTGAAGCCCGACGCACCAGCGGAAATCCGAGGGGAATTTCAGCCGATCCCGACGTCCGTGCCCGGTGTGCACTTCTGTGAGCTGCTGCCGAAGCTGGCAATGGTGGCCGACCGCTGCTCCATCGTCCGCTCAATCGTCGGTCAGCGGGATGAACATTCCAGCTTCCAGAACCTCACCGGCTACACGATGGGTGAAGTGCAGCGCGACGGGATCCCGAACTTCGGTTCTGTGGTTGCCAAAATGCAGGGACCTGTGAACGAGGTCACGCCGCCGTTTGTGGACCTGTTCCCGACTATGCAGCACCGCCCCTACAACAGCACCGGTGCGGGCTACCTCGGAAGTGCCTTCAATCAGGTGCGGGCGGACGGTGAGGATCTGTCTGCCATGCGCCTGCGCTACATCGAAAATCGTCAGTTCAACGGACGCCGGTCCCTGCTGGATCAGCTCGACAACTTCCGCCGCAGTGTCGATGCGCGTCCACTCGACAACCTCTCCGAAAGCTACCGCCGGGCATTCGATGTGCTCACATCCTCGCGGCTGGTTGATGCCATGAATGTGGAAAATGAAGACCCCGCGATTCTCGCGCTGTACGGGCGCGGTTCTTCCAAACATCTGGGCGACGGTGCTCCGCTGTGGAACGATCAGCTGCTGATTGCCCGCAGACTGGTGGAAGCGGGAGTGCGTGTGGTTACGGTGGCCTACGGATTCTGGGACACACACGGCAATAACTTCGGCCATTGCCGCGCTCACCTGCCCACCTTTGACACCGGCATCGCCGCTTTGATCCAGGACCTCACTCAGCGCGGCCTGGACAAGGATGTTACCCTCGTTGTCTGGGGCGAATTCGGCCGCACTCCAAAAATCAATGACAAAGCCGGACGCGATCACTGGGCTCCCGTCCAGTCTGCCCTGTTCGCCGGCGGTGGTATGCCTGTCGGCCAGGTGATCGGCTCCACAGACAAAATCGGCGCCTACGCCGCTGAAAGGCCGATTCACTACCGTGATGTGCTGGCAACCGTTTATCACAACCTTGGGATCGACAGCACCAATTACGTGCGGGATCAGGCCGAACGCCCGGTACGAATTCTCCCGGAAGAATGCCGCCCCATCCGCGAGCTGATCAGCAATACCTGATCGGCAGTGCCGGGCTTACGCTCAATCGATGTTATCGTCGCTGCCGGGGGCCCGCGAAGTTCCTGCCGACGCAGAATCTCAACAGAGAACGCCGCGCGCTCGCTGATGAGCCCGTGACAGACAGAGTCTCGACGACGTTTCCTGGGCAGGACACAGATCACGCTCTGAGGCTGGGTTATTCCGCTGTTGTCTGAGCCGCAACGGCGGTACATCCAGCGCGGTGCTGTCAGCCACCGCCCGACAAAACCGGCACACGCAGGGATCCGCTGCGTTCAGCACATAACGGGACCAGCGGGACTGCCTGGGGCAAAGGCGAGTACAGGGGGTGAAACTATTTCGCGGCGGTGACGCTCCTGCAGTCGCTCTGCCACAACGCCAAAAAGCTCAAAAGCCAACTCAGCAACCTGATCGAGGAAATCGGAAGCGTTCTTGCTGTCATTGCCCGGCACTGCGATGGCAGGACACACGCTTGTGCCACCCTTCTTCAATCAAACCCCGTTCTGGCGACCTCGCAAGGGACCGTTACCGACCGGCCTGAACCAGTTCTCTGCCTCGGACGTTTCGGCCCACAGACTTTGCCGGTGCAGCATCGGCCGCTGCGGGCGGGGCTGTGGATTCGAACTTCCGCCTGATCTCCTCCATGCGACGACGATTCACTCCAAGGTCGGAGTGTCCAGTCCGGGAGGCCGAACGAAAATGGATCTGCCCCCGCGTCACGTCATGGAAAAACTCCACGTCGTCGCAGAATCGGAACAGCAGGCTGCGGAATTCCGCACGCAGGTATGTATCGGACTGTTCCACAACGGTAGCACCACGGAGATTTCGCACGATCTCCGCGATCCGTGCGATGGGAGTCAATTCGCCGCTGGCCGGTGTCAGCGGGGCAATCCAGTGCTGTTGCGTTTCCGCCTGGGTGGAGACGCAGTTCGGTGTGTTGGGGCAGGGAGCGAGTCGCCCATTTCGCACGCCCAGGCCTTCAGGAGCCCTCGCGAGAAAGCTCATCAGTGCCAAAGCGGCGCAGGGGAACACCACGCTGCAGACTGCCGAAACGATCCACACCATTGCCGGGCGCCGTCCCTTCCACCTAATCATGAAAAACCTCGTCTTTCAACTCCGGTTGCTCCAGCGAAGAGCACCGGCACGTGTGCGGAAAACCGTAAGAAACTCTCTGAATTAACAGGCAGTGCATGCTTTACCCGATCCCCCCTGCCCTCTAGCATCCGCGACGTGCGGATTGGAATCTGCCCATATCCGATTTCCTGCGTCTGGTTCTTCAAAGGAGTTTTCCCACCATGCTGTTTTCCCGCCTCACCTGTCTGCTCACCATCCTCCTGCTTACCGTGGTCAGCGGAACGGCTAATGCCGCTCCCGCAGACGAATATGTTTACGACGCCGTGCACTCTTCAGTCAGCTTCAAGGCCCGGCACCTGGACATCAGCTGGATTCACGGACGGTTCAACGAAGTGGATGGTCGCTTTTCGATCGACCGCGAGGATCCTTCAAAGTCTTCGTTTCAGTTGACGATTAAGGCGGACAGTGTGGACACCGCCAATGCAGCGCGGGATGAACACCTGCGTCAGCCGGACTACTTCGACACGAAGCAGTTCCCAACCATCGAATTTCGGAGCAAAAAAGTCAAGGCCATTGAGGGCGGCTATGAGGTAACCGGCGACTTTACGATGCACGGAGTGACACGCGAAATCACCATTCGGCTGATGGGTGGTAAGGAAATTGAATCCCGTGGAGTTCGGCGAGTCGGCTTTTCCACGGAACTGCGGCTGAAACGCAGTGACTACAAGTTTGATCCCAGCGCCATCGGGCCAATCGGCGACGAAGCGATCGTGATCATCGACTGCGAAGGAATGAGCAAGTAAGCAATGCCGGATCTCTGGCTGCTGACATCTTCGTTTTTTGCTTCCGCGATCTGTGCTGCGGCAGCCTGCTTTGCAGCGCTGCCGCGGTCCGGCCGGACAGGCTCAGGCACCGGCGCCGGACCACAACTGGCAGCTGTCGGTGGATTTGCGGTCGGGGTGCTCGCCGGCATGGCCACCCAGGGAATTGCTCCTGCTCTGCCCCCCGCCAGCGGTCTGGATCGCTGGCTGCTGATTGCCATCCCGCTGCTGCTCGTGGTGGATGCTGCATGTTTCGCAGCCTTGTTTCGGCAGCAAACGCGGCTGCTGCGACTGGCGGCAGCCGCCACCGCCGCTCCGGTAATCCTCTTCGGCAGCGTTCATCTGCAGGTAACTCCGGAGTTGACGCTGCTGCCGGGGCTCACGCTGGGGGGGCTGCTGACGGTCATGGCTGCCTGCGGTACGCTGGCAGCGGTAACCATGCTGGCGGATCGTGGCAGTGAGGTTTCCATGGTCTGGCGGGCATCCGGCAGTCTGCTTGTGCTGCAGGCGGCGGGGATGACAGTAATGCTTGGGGGGTGGATCCGCGGCGGAGCTGCTGCGTTGCCGTTCAGCGGCAGCTGTGCCGGAATACTGCTCTGCGGTTTGACACTGCGTCAGCCGGCGACCGCGGCCGTGATCAACCGCTGGGCCTGCTGGAGCTTGTCAGGGGTGGTGCTGCTGGGGCACTTCTTTGGCCGGTTGAGCCTACTGCAGTCGGGGCTTTTAATATTCGGGGCAGTGTTGCCGCCGCTTGTGCCACTGCCGAACGGATTGAAATCCGGCAGAATTCGATTGGTTGTGTGTTGCCTGTTGACCCTTGTAACGCTCGCGACCGTGCTGGTTCCCGCCGTTGTTGACTTCTTTGTGCGGATGCGACCACTGCTTTCCGCCACTGCTGCTGACTTCATCGAAGCTCGGCACGCACAGATCCTGGTTGTCTGAAAGAGATCACTGAAGACCCGGTCATGTGGTGGGAGGACGAAGCGAAAGTCCCGGTTGCGATTTGCGCCTCAGCGTGCGCACGGAGGCAGCGGCGTCGGGATCGCGTTGGCAGGCCTCTTTGCCCGCGGGCTGCCGCCTAATGGCATTGGCTTTCTGGCAATCGCAGTGCCGGGAGGGCGAAGCTCCTGCTGAGCCGCATCCCTGCTGCGAGCGTTTCTTCGATCCCCGCTACGCCGCAAAACGCTGGCAAAAGCTCACAGCGCGGACCAGCGTTCAGCGGCTCGGCAGGAGCCTCGCCCGCCCAGGTCTTCACCCGTCCTTTCACAGAATTTCAGAGAATCCCAATGCCATTGGGCTGCCGCCCCCTGGGCATTGAAGTTCTCTCCATCACCGCAAAAAAGCGGGAAAGGTGTGCGGGTAACGGCGGATGTTCGCGAGGTTGGGAACGCCGTGTGGGGCGAGCCGGGGCCGCACCGGCTGATTGAAATCGACCGCACGCCACACGCTGTCTTTGGGTGGCATGATCGTAGCAGGGGGGACAGGCAGCCGGAGCTGAAGTCATGCCAGGATTACTGTCTGACCGTTCCGCTGGAGGTCAGCCCGGCTGGTCAGCGATGAGGCTGGGAAGTACGGGAAGGTTCGGGCGAGCAGGGATGTGCTTTCGCTGGAGTTGGGCGACGGCTGAGCGAAAATCAGCTTCGAAAGGTTCGAGACCACGACCGAGACGAACGAGCCAGTCCGAGAAATTGCCGGAGGCACTGCCCTCGAAGCGAATGTGACCCACGCGAATTCCGTCCACAACGAGGGGGATTTCTGTTTTCCAGACTTCCTGAGCTTCGCTGGAGGACTGAGTTCTCCAGGTGGCGTGGTAGGCTTCACCAGCGCTGGGCATGTTCACATTGAGTTCCACACTGTCGAGCCGGTTATTTTCGGCAAAGGCGGTCAACACGTCCCAGAGGTTGACCCATTCGTGCTGGCCCTGCAGCCGCACCTGTTCATGATGCAGGATGGGACGCTGGCCTTCGCGACCACGCACCAGCGATACCAGCACGCGCCGGAACCGATTGCCCAGCAGGGTCATTTCCGCATGGCCGAAAGATCGCGAGACAATCAGCAGCAGCAGTGCGGTGCAGACTGCGACGATGGCAATCATTTCACTGTTGTAGAAAGCACTTCCCACGGCCCCAAGTCCGGTGATGGCACAGAGAGTGCCGACAAGTGCCAGCAGTCGCGGGCCGGAATGTCCCTGACGGAGCAGACAGTGGTGCAGGTGGCCACGATCCGTGGCGTAGATGCTGCGGCCGGTGAGTCGGCGTCGGACGATTGCCATCGCCACGTCAAAGATCGGGATGGCCCAGATGGCGGTGGGCATTACCATCGCCACCACTGTGTACTGTTTTACGGAGCACTTCAGGGCAACGCAGCCAAGCACCAGGCCGATCAGCATGCTGCCGGAATCCCCGAGGAACATCCGGGCCGGGGGGAAATTATGGATCAGAAAGCCCACGAGACTGCCGGCCAGGGCCAGCGACAGGAGCAGCCCGTCCGGGCGACCGTCCAGGATCAGCGTCACGGCTGCCACCGAAAGTGCCAGCACAATGCCAGTAGTGGATGCCAGACCGTCCACACCGTCAATCAGGTTCAAAGCATTAATCGCACCAAGAATCCAGAAGAGTGTGAAGAGGAACCCCAGATCGCCAAAGTGCACCGAAAATCCAAACAGGCTTACGTGGTCGACGGCGATTCCGGAGGGCAGCATCAGACACGCGGCGATGAACTGCCCGAGCAGTTTCTGGCGGCCGCGAAGGCTGAAACGGTCGTCGAGCATCCCCACGATGACAATTACGGCGGCGGCGGCAGACAGACACAGCAAAAAGGATGCATCACCGCGGGTTTCCGCGAGCACCTGCGGATCAACCCACAGAGCCGCGGCAAGTCCGGAAATCAGCGACAAAACAAGCGTCGGGCCCCCGGTGAGCGGCACCGATCGAGCGTGCAGCTTTCGCTGCCCATCCGGGCGGTCCACGATCCCCAGTTTACGGCAAAATACCGCGACGAGCGGTGCGGCAAACGCCGCAACGGCAAGCGAGACGATACCACACAGCAGCATCGGACTCATGTTTTATGCACCTGAACCTTAGAGCACTAACGGCGTTGGCACCGCTGAGCAGGCTGTGACAACTTTCGGAGGGTGAACATCAACGATGATTTGCATCAGGTGGGAATTCGGGTTGAACTCAACGCATTTTGCCCAGGTTTCCCGCCTTGCAAAGCTATTCTGGCCGTTGAGTTTTTTCAACACCGAAAGAATCACTTTCGCCGCGGGATTCACAATCGCGCAGAATAACCAGCAGAACCGTCACAGTCCAAAAAAAGCGGCGGAATCTGCAGAGAATGTGCGGGGTTCCAGTGAGGGAACTTTCGCGACTTATGGTGCATATCGACGTTCCAAACAGAAATCGCCCTGAAACCAGGAGACTTCCGCCGTTGGTTCATACAGAGAAGACGGAAGGATCCGAATATTCCAACCAGGCAGCAGGGGCTCTGCAGGCTTCCCATTTTACCGCCGCTCAGGGCGATTCTTCTTTCGGCAGCAATTGCCGCGCCAGTGCCCGCACACTGGTCGAAAAGCAGTACTGATGGCGCAGGCGGAAGAAAATCCTGACCGGTTGATTTGAACTGACCTTTTTCCGGCACGGCGGCACCGCTACCGTCCAGGATGCTCATGATTCCTTCCTGGAGGTCACCAAATGTCCGGAAAACGTGGAATTCGTTCGCGTCGCAAGCCTCTGACCGCCTGGCAACCTGTTCAGGCTGTCGAAACGCTGGAGTCTCGAAGATTGCTTGCTGCCATGCTCGATGGCGGACCGGATGCCACCAGCTCTGCTGAAACCAGTTGGCCGAACGAGGGACCGGCGGAGCCAGCTGCAGGTGTGCAGTTTGATCAGCCGCAGCTTGATCAGCCGCAACACGGCGAACCGGAGCTCGATCAGCCGCAGCCTGGGGAAACGCAGTCCGATATGGAGTTCACGCCCCAGTTGGTGGTCTGCACGTTTCCGATGGAGCCCTTTTGGTGGGTCGGTGGCGAGGAATTCAGCACGGATTCCCTGCAGCCGCCAGAGCTGGAGTATGTCACATGCGAAGTACCCACAGATTTTCCCTGGGCGGAGCTGCCTGATGCTGAGACTGAGACTGAGGCTGGGCCTGGGCCTGAGCCTGAGACAGAAATGGAGCTTGAGCCGGAAACTGAGCCTGTGCCTGAGACTGAAACGGAGCTTGAGCCTGAACCTGAGCCCGAGTTTGGGTTTGAGTTTGGGCTCGAACCGGAGCCCGAGCCGGGAGTTGAATTTTTCGTTGATGATGGGGCTGATCACCCTCGTATCCTGACTGAGGAGTGGCACTACAGGGAAATTGCGATGGCTGGTCCGGAGCCGGAACTGCAGGCCGAGTGGCCGGTTTTTGAGTATGCATGGCCGGGTGATTCCGAAGGCTGGGGAGCCACCGACTTCAGCATGCGACCGGTTGGGGAAACGGAGCTTTGGGAGACTGGATTCCGGGTGGAGGAGGAGACCGTCACGGAGTTTGATGCAGGATTTGATGCGGCCCTGGTGACGTACGAGCCTCCGACTGAGGACGGGGAGGCGGCAGCCTTTCAGCTTCGTGGAGAGCTGTTATCCGGCGAAGGCGATTTTCCCTTGTTTTCCACGGTATTCCTTCGGACATTTTCAGCAGTTGCAGCCATCGAATCCGACTCGAGGGAAACCGTGAGCGATACGGGCAGTTTTGTGCCGCAGCAGCGGCGGTTTTCATCGGTTTTTGAACGGCCAATGACTGAACTGGTGCGTTCAGCTGAGCAGTTTGCAGATGCTGGGTTGGTCGTGGCTCGTTCTGAGTCTCGGCTGGTCCAGCGTGGGCCCGTGGCTGCATCGCGTCCGACACCAGCGGCGGTTTCCCGGCGAGACACGTTCGGGAATCCTTTGAGGGCACCGGCAGGGGGCAGCAGGCAGCAGAGCATCTCTGAAGAGGTTTGGGGGCAGGACGGCTGGGGTGTGGGTGTATCCAGGGGCGAGCGTTCTCAATCCGGCAGGGTTCGAGCGTCACGTTCGGCGAAGCCGGCAGAGAATGCTGCTGTATCCGGGGATCAGGGCGCGGTGGCCAGGGATACCGTGAATCAGGATGCGCCAGTACCTGAGTCGTCGGCGAATGCTGTTCCGCAGCATTAACAGTTGGATGCATGCATCACCGCGTCGAAATTTTCGAAGGGGGGGATTCAATGAGAATTGGGATTCTGGGAGGCACTTTTGATCCGGTGCACTACGGCCATCTGTTGCTGGCCGAGACCTGCCGGGACGTGTTGCAGCTGGATCAGGTGCGTTTTGTTCCTGCGCTTCAGTCTCCTCTGAAAAGTGAGCAGCCTGTCGCTGATGGACATGCCCGGGCAGACATGATTCAGCTGGCGGTTGCTGGTTATCCTGCTTTTGTGGTGGATCGGCGTGAACTGCGTCGCAGTCCTCCATCGTGGACTTTGGACACACTGCAGTCGTTTCGTGCGGAGTTTCCGGCGGCTGATCTGGTGCTCCTGGTGGGAGCTGACTCGGTCAGGGATCTGCCGCGCTGGAAGCAGCCCGAAGAAATCGTCAGGCTGGCAAGGATTGCAGCCTGCAATCGCCCCGGTCAGCCCGAGCTGACTTCAGACACAATTCTGAGCTGGCTGGGACCACAGTTGGCGGCTCGGGTCACACCCATTCAGATTCCCGGTACGGATATTTCTTCGACGGCAATTCGGCAGCGAATTCGTTCAGGCCGCAGCATCCGGTTTCTTACTCCGAGGGCCGTTGAGGCATTTCTGACTGAGCACCGGCTGTACGTTCGATGATCGGGGAGCGTGTGGTCAAAACTGCAGC
>JBEAUF010000161.1:0-37631 GCA_041161565.1 Planctomycetota bacterium
GCATTGGGATTCTCTGAAATTCTGTGAAAAGAGGGGTGAGGACCTGGGAGAGCGAGGCTGGGATGGCGAAACGGTGTTAAGAATACCGGAAGTCGTCTTTCGGACTCCGCCCCCCATTACAGGGCGTGCGGAGGATGTCAATCCCCCGGTAACGGTGCGTGCCCGCGCGGCCAACACCGCAGCCGGAGCTCACCAGGGCCGCACCGGCCGATTGACATCGGCCGCACGCCACACTGCGTTTTCGTGACTCGATCCGCCCGTGGGATTTCAACTGGCAAGCGGAACTGAAACCTCCCAATTTGCCCTTGCTTACATCGTTTCGTCATCCCAGAGCGAGGCTCCTGCCGAGCCGCTGAACGCTGGTCCGCGTTGTGAGCGCTTGCCTGCGTTTTTGCGGCGCAGCGGGGATCGAAGAAACGCTCGCGGCAGGGATGCGGCTCAGCAGGAACTTCGCCCTCCCGGCACTGCGTCTTGTCAGAAAGCCAATGCCATTGGGCGGCAGGCCGCGGCCAAAGATCGCCAGCAACGCACAGCAACCGCTGGTGCAGCTCAGGGGCGGATTGGCAACACTATTTTCCAAGTGCCTGTTTCATGGCGTCGCCCATGCCACCCGGGCTGTCAGAGACGATAACGCCGGCATCACGGAGGGCTTTCATTTTTTCGGCGGCGGTGCCACCTCCACCGGAAATGATGGCACCTGCGTGACCCATGCGTTTTCCCGGGGGTGCTGTCTGTCCGGCGATGAAGCCGGCAACGGGCTTGGTAATGTGGCTGCGAATATAGTCTGCAGCCTGAATTTCGGCGCTGCCGCCGATTTCGCCGATGAGCAGGATACCTTCGGTACCGGGGTCGTCCTGGAACATTTTCAGCAGATCGATGTAGCTTGTGCCATTGATGGGGTCACCACCGATACCGACAGCGGTGCTTTGACCGAGCCCGACGCGTCCGAGCTGCCATGCAGCTTCGTAGGTGAGCGTACCACTTTTGCTGATGATGCCGATGGTTCCGGGGCGATGGATGTATCCGGGCATGATACCGATCTTGGCAACGCCGGGGGTGATTACACCGGGGCAGTTGGGCCCGATGAGTCGTGAACGGGACTTTTCGAGTCCGCGGCGGACGCGGAGCATGTCCATCACGGGAATGCCTTCAGTGATGGCGATGATGAGATCCATACCGGCGTCGGCGGCCTCGAGAATCGCATCGGCGCAGAATGGCGGCGGCACGAACACCATGGAGGTGTTGGCCCCGGTTTTTTCGCGGGCTTCGATAACAGAATTGAAGACGGGGAAGCCGTCCACCGTGGTGCCACCCTTCCCCGGAGTCACTCCGCCGACAAACACGTCCACTCCCGGCTGACATTCGGCCGCGTAGGCTCGGCACTGCTGGCTGTGGAAGAGCCCGGAGTTTCCGGTGATGCCCTGAGTGATGACTTTGGTGGCCTTCGAAACGAGGATGCTCATCGGATGAATTCGCGTGAAAAGGGATTTGGGAGGGGAGTATTACGCGAGGTTGTTTGTTGCGATGCGAGGCGGGGGAGGGTTCAGGGGGTGAGCGACTGAACCACTTTGCGGGCGGCGTCGGTGAGATCTGTGGCGGCGATGATGGCACGGCCGCTGGCGGCCAGCATTTCGCGGGCTTTTTCGACGTTGGTGCCTTCGAGTCGCACGACGAGGGGGACGTTAAAGCCGACTTTTTCGTAGGCATTGAGGAGCGCGGAGACGATGATGTCACATCGCATGATGCCGCCGAAGATATTTACCAGCACAGCGCGGACGTTTTTGTCGGCCAGAATGATCCGGAAGGCTTCGGTCACCTGATCTTCGTTGGCGCCGCCGCCGACATCGAGGAAGTTGGCAGGTTCACCACCGTGGAGTTTAATCAGGTCCATGGTGCTCATGGCGAGTCCGGCGCCATTCACGAGACAGCCGATGTTCCCGTTGAGTTTGACGTAGCTGAGTCCGGTGTCAGCGGCGCGGACTTCGGCGGGGTCTTCTTCGCTGAGGTCCCGCAGTTCGACGACGTCGCGATGGCGGAAGAGGGCGTTGTCGTCAAAGGTGACCTTGGCGTCGAGCGCGATGAGCTGGCCGTCTTTGGTGATGACCAGCGGGTTAATTTCGGTCATGCTGCAGTCGTACTGCACGAAGAAGCGGCAGATCTGCGGGAGAAATTTTTCGGCACTGCGGACGGCAGCGGTGTCGAAACCCAGAGCGTACGCGAGTTTACGAGCCTGATAGGGGTACAGCCCTGCGACAGCATCGAACGGCTCAGTGAGGATTTTTTCCGGGGAGTGTTTGGCGACTTCTTCGATTTCCATGCCGCCTTCGGAGGACATAATGAGCACCGGGCCGCCAACTTCGCGATCGACGACAATCCCCAGATACAGTTCGCGGGCGATCTGCAGTCCCTGTTCGACGAACAGAGTATTTACCTGCTTGCCTTCGGGCCCGGTCTGGATGGTGACAAGGGTGCTGCCGAGCATGCGCTGGGCATTTTGACGGGCCTCTTCCGCCGAACGCACAAGTACCACACCGCGTTGTTCGGGGTATTCCTTAAATGTACCTTTGCCACGTCCGCCGGCGTGGATCTGGGATTTGACGACGGCGAGCGAACCACCGAGTGATTCGAAGGCGGCGGCGGCTTCATCGGGCGTTTTGGCCACGATGCCCTGAGGCACGGCAACGCCGGCGGCACGGAAGAGTTGTTTGCCCTGGTATTCGTGAATTTTCATGACCACCCATCACTTCTGGTGCACGTTGGGGCTGCTGTGAAACGGCCGGACGGCGGCAGAACCGCAGAAATTCAATCCGCGCCGCGGCAATCGGCCAGCGGCGAATATACAGGCCGAAGGGTGACTGTTCGAGGATCCGCGGAATTTCCGGGGATTTTTCGTGCTGAATTCCGGGGAATCGGAGGACGCAGCGCGGGAGTACGCGACTCCGCGGGCGGTCAGGCACCGGCGCCCCCCGACATCACCTGCAAAAACTCAGCAATGCCAGCCCAATGGCGGCCGTAACGCCAACACGGATATTATCGTTGATCCGCGACGGGATGGATTCGAAAACGGCACAGACGGCCACAGCAGGAGCTGTCAGCAGCAGGGCACTCACGAAATCAAGAGCAGGCTCCGCGGCTTCCGGGTTTTGTGTCTCACCCCAGTAAATCCAGGCCGTCAGGAGCCCACCAACGAACAGAAAGGCCACGAAACCTGACCAGGACTTGCCCGGATTCCACGGCAAGGCAGGACCTCGCAGCAACTGGCCAAACAAACTTGCGGAGCCATCTCCGAAGGCGAGCACGGCGAGTACCGCCAGCCCCACTTCCAGTCGGTCCGGGAGCAGCAGGATCGTCAGCAGAACTGCCGCCGCATACCCGATGATGGCCGATGTCCCCACATCCCCAACACCCCGGCGAATCCGACGAAACCGCAGGAAAATATGCGCGGTGAGCAAGGTGATCACCGCCATGATGATCCACCAGAGCGTCGGTGACAGAGGATCCCGATGCGGGATGAACTGCAGCGGAACAGGCAACAGACCCGGGGCCATGTGCCAGAGACGCCGACGAGACTCCGCACCGCTCAGGGAGTAAATTCCAAGGGTGGACGGAGGCAGTGGCATGGCGCAGTAATTCCGACCAGCGGTCGGCGGATTTGTGAGCGACGGACGGGAGACGGGGGGGCTGAATGAAGACATGGCGAATTCCGATGGCTCATGCAGGCTGGCAACTGTCTGCTGAAATATCGGAATTCCCGCGGACAGATTCCGTCCGGACGCCGCAGCAGATGCGGCTGACAGAGCTGCAAACGCGGGAAATCCAGGCCGAAACAGGCCCCTCGGCAGAATTTACCGGAGAAGCCACTGCATTGCCCGTCAAATCCCGGCAAAAAATGCGGCTGGAGCAGACCGGGGCCGGGAGTGGCTGTCAGAGCCCGGGCTCAGTATGCTGCAGAATCTCACGAATCGCCCTGCGGTCGTCAGCAGACAGATGGGCGAATTTCGGAGACTGATCCTCGCCGCTGAGCACACTCTGCAGCCGCGTGCCGACTGCAGCCCGCATCTCCTGCGGAAGCTCACGAAAAGCCTGACTGTGAATCAGGTAACTGCAGGGGTAACGAAACATTCGCGTTTGCAGATCCAGATCGCGAAGCGAACGCCCCTGTGGATCCCGGAGGCCGGCCGTGGCGAACTGTTCGGCAAAGCCGGACGTCCCCCGAATTGGGGCTGTCAGCGGGGCTTCACCGCAAAACAACAAGGCCTCCACGAGCTTGTCAGCGGCGCTTTGCATACGACGAGTGGTGCTCTCAAGCCGCGTACCGGGAGCGTTCTGCAAAGCCTCGTTCAGGGCCGTTTCGTAATGCAGCGCTTCACGCGTTGTAAAGGCGGCTCGAGCGATGCGATTATGCACCAGCACCTGATGCTCCAGCACCATCAGCGCCACAATATCGCTGTGGGCCGATAAATATGAGCCCGTTCGAAAACGACCACTCAAATCGGTCTGATTCAGCCCCGCGGAATTGTCCACGGTGCCCAGTGCCTCTTCACGCTCCACAATCAGATTGCCCAGATGCTTCTGGGGACCGTGCAGGCCTGTCACGTACCAGCCACCCCAGCGGTCAGCCAGTGGCGTGGTGTGGTTGACGTTGCGGCTGCCAGCGGAAAGCAGCGGCTGACCGGCCGCATCCACCATCAGTGAACGCACCAGATGTCCCGGAACGCCCTCGGTTCGCGATGAACTGTGGCAGACCAGACAATTATCCGTCTGCCGCTGCAGCACAGGGACACCGTCCGCCGGCGGCTGTTGGTTGAGTGTGTAATACACCGTCCCCAGTCGCGGATCAACTGCGGATATCTCCAGGACATCACCAGCTACGCAGAAACCCACGTAGAGATCATCTGAGAAATAAATGGCCCTTGGCGTGCTCGGGGAAATCCGCCGCAGTTGCAGACTGGTTTTGGAAAACACCAAACACTGTGACTCGACCGGGATCTGCAGCGCTGACAACAGTGATCTGAGATAACCGGTGCCCGGTTCATGCTCCAGCGACACCTGTCCGTCCTGAAGCGCCCGCTGCAGCTGAGAAATCCGATTGGCCGGCTGCGTCTGACTGTAGAGGATCGGGGCGGCTTCAAAATCGTCCTGCCCCACACAAACCGGGACCAGGCAGCAACATGCCACGACAACACGACTGATGAATACCGCTGCGGATTTCGGTTGCATCGGGCGGCCCTTTCGACAGATGGTTCAATCCAGACATCGTCCAGACTATCGCCACCAAAATTGGATATCAACATCCAATTTAGAAATCGTCAGGAATGGGAGCGGAATTGTACCGTTTGTCAACGAAAAAAGGCCGCCGCGAAACCCGCATTTCGCGACGGCCTTCTGAATTGGGCTCTGAGTTCCGGCTGCAGTCAGGCCGCACCTGAGCTGAGCCTGTTGCCGGAGGGGGATGAAACTCCGGCAGAGGTCAGAGCCTTGGCTGCTGGTTATTCAGCAGCGGTTCCGATGATCAGTTCTTCTTCCTCTTCCTGAATGATGATGCGGGGCGTGACCATCAGCATGATGCTTTCGGTTTCGCGTCCGACACCGCTGTTCTTGAAGAGGCGGCTGATGTAGGGGATTTTGTTAAGGATTGGGACACCGGCCATTTTGCGTCCTTCGCGGAGTCGTTTGATACCGCCGAGGAGGACGGTACCACCGTCTGGAACGCTGACAACGGTACTGACGTTGATTGTGGCGATCACAGGCAGCTGGACGGTACCGGACTGTCCGCCGCCACCCTGCTGGCCAGCCTGGCCGCCACCACCACCACCACCGAAGCCACCGCCACCACCACCGCCACCGAAGCCACCGCCGATGCCGCCGAGGCCGCCGAAGCCGCCACCGGCACCACCGAAGCCACCACCGCCGCCACCAAAACCACCACCGCCGAAGCCACCACCACCGAAACCACCGGCACCGCCGGAGTTCACATTGGTGAAGGTCTGGACATCAATGATGTTCATGAACTGCGGCGACATGGAGAGACGCACGTAGCGACGGTCAGCGGAGACCACGCCGTTGACGAACAGGAAGATACCGTCCGGGAAGGGCTGTACGAGCGGAGAGAAGCCGACAGCACCGGGAGCGATATTGGGCACCTGTCCGACGACGAGGTATCGCTGGGTGAAGTCAGAGATCGACGCTGTCTGTCCGTTGTACATGGTAACTTTGGGAGCGAACAGGATGTTCGACCGGGAGTCACCCTGAGCGGCCTGGATGAAGAAGAAAGCTTCGATGTCGCTCAGAATTGCCATACCGACCTGGATACCGGCATTGGGCTGGAAGCCCCCGAAGTCGGGGACACCGATTTCGAAGGAGCCCTGTCGGAACTGAATGTCGTAGTCCTGAGTGAACTGGTTGGGACCGGACATACCGACGACGGTGCGATTGAAGTCATCTCGGGGAGAGTTGACGCGGTTGATGGGGTCAAACAGAGCCTGGCCACCGCCCTGGGCCTGCTGGCCCTGCTGTCCGCCACCCTGTCCCTGCTGATTACCTCGCAGGTCACCACCCTGATTATTACCGCCGCCACCGCCACCCTGTCCGCCACCACCTGGGAACTGGAGCTGGCGGGAGCCGAAGGCGGGTACACCGGCGGGGTCACCGAGGCTGTCATTGACGTTCCAGTCGAAGTCCACACCGATGCGTTCGAAGAAGCGGTCGGACACGCTGATGAAGCGAACTTCGACAGTCACCTGGAGGTCCTGGAGTTTGCGGAGCTGTGTGAGCAGATCCACGATCTGTTCGTGAACTGACGTGGTTTGTCGAATCACAAGGCTGAGGGTGTTTTCTTCCTGTCCGATGGTTCCCTGTCCGCCATCAACGTCCCATGAGCCGGGTTCGATGGTGGTGGTGATGAGGTTGATCAGGCCGGAGAAGTCAGCGGCGGAGTTGACCTTGCTGCCGGTGGAACCACCGGAGCCGGTTCGACCATTGCCGCTGATGGAGACCGCGAGATCGTCGTTAACCTGATAGAGGCCATTGCCGTTCTGCTGGGTTCCATTTGCCTGTGGTGCCATACCTCCCAGCTGTGACATGGAGGCGGCGTTGCCATTGCCGACTGGAATCACAAGGTCAGCCACGTTGTAGGCAACGTTGACGAACCGGGTTTCCTGTTCGAGGCGGTTGGTGATCATCAGGGTTTCGTTTTCGATGGAGTACACCAGTCCGCCGGCCTGTTCGAGGAGCAGATTCAGGGCGCTGCGGAGGGTGATGCCATCGACATCGATGCTAACGGGCTGAGTGACGGAGAGGCCTTCGGTTTCGATGGCCCGGGTTTTCATGGTGATGTTGATGCCATGATCAACGGCGATCTGTCGGATCACGTCGGTGAGTGGCATGTCATGGAAGTGCAGGGAGACTTTCTGTCCGAGGCTGTTCTCGATCTGGAGTTCGCTTTCGGAACGATCGCGACTGTCGACACGACCGAAGCGTTCGCGGCGTTTCTTCAGTTCTTCCCAGGACCGGGCGTCGGGCATGGCGTAATCGCGGTCAGGAGCGATGATGGCCTCCTCGACATCATTCAGCTGTTCGAGGAAGCTGTCAGCCTTACGGTCCCTGACGTCTTCATTGAAGGCGATCTGTTTCTGCAGCTTGGCCTTCTCCAGCATGATCGTAGCTTCGGGCAGATCGGGATTGAGGTCCTTGGCCTTGCGAGCGATCAGCTGAGCTTCTGCATAGCGACGTTCCTTCATCAGCTGGTTGTACTGGTCCACCAGTTCTGCGAATTCCTGTTCGATGCGGATTTTGGTCTCAGTCTCCCGACGGATTTCCTCCATCACGTTTCGATTGCGTTCAGCACGTTCGAGGTTGGGTGCCTGCTGATCGCGGTATTCGCGAATCGTGGTCTGGCTGCGGCGAACGTAGCCAGCGAGGGTTTCAAGAGCTTCTTTCTCGAGCGGAGCGGCTTCGACGGTTGCCAGGGTATTGTCGAGAATCTGCAGCGCTTCATCCGGGCTGGAAGTCTTCATCTTCTCTGCACGAAACACGCTGTTCATGACTTCCGTTCGCAGACGGTCGTACTGCACATCTGAGCGTTGAGCAGCGTCGTTGAGAACATCGCGATCAGCGGTGACCTGCGGATCCTGACCTGCTTCGGCCTCGTCAGTTTCCTCGGCAGCCGCAACTTCCGGCATTTCAGCCTCTTCATCAGCAGCAGAGCCACTGGTGAGGCGAACACCGCGGGGAGCAGCGAGGTCCTGCAGGAAGTCGTGCAGCTGCTGTCGTTCAACAGCACTCAGTTCACCGGCATTTTTCCATGCAGCCTGGAAGGCGGCTTTGGCACCGGCCCGATCACCGCTCCGCATCAGTGCGATGCCGCGGCGATAGGATTCGGACGCGGATGAGCCATCCGGGGAGATGGCGGCGAATTCGGGCTCTTCAGCGGAGGCCCTGGCGACTCGTGAGCCACGACGACCACGGGCCCCGGCATCACTCCGAGCGACCATTTCAGACTCACCGGAAGCGAATGCGGTTTCTTCCAGCGCTTCCATAACCAGTTCAGGGCGGTCGTCGGTGAGGTTCCAGGCGACGTTGAGTTCCGCAGCAGCCTGAGCTTTTGCTCGGGCTTCATCGGCGAGTCCCTGAGCCATGGCATCGCGAGCTTCACGGAGGAGTTTGCGGGCCTGATCAGTTTCTGACTCAACCGCATCCTCAACGGCGGCGAAGGTTTCTTCCGCAGCATCTCCGGCCTGCTGCAGGCGACGGATGTCGCGTTGCACGAGGGATGGGCTGTCTTCAAACATGGCCCAGGCGGCGTTGAGCTTTTCAGCCTGACCGGCCAGTCGTCGGGCTTCTTCGAGGTTTCCGGCGTCCATGGCGGCCCGGGCCTGTTTCAGTTTCTCGGCAGCCTCTGCGACCTTCTGATCAGCCTGGCGAGCCTTATCAGCTGCCTGCTTCACGGGTTTGCCGGCATCGGCAACAAAGGTTTCTGTTTTCTCGCGGGCGTCAAGGTCAGCGAGTACATGTTCGGGGCGATCGTCCCAGAGCTGCCAGGACGCCTTCAGCTGGCGGGCCTGCAGTGCTCGGGAGCGGGCAGTGGCGAAGTCGCCGGCCTTCATGGCAGCGCGGGCTTCACGAACCAGACGCTGGGCTTCGCGGCGTTTGACTACGTCGCCACCTGCGGCCGGAACGGCTTCAGCTGGCTCAGCGGCCTCCTGATCGAGGTCCGCCATGAAGTCGGCATCCTGAGGTGCTTCGGCCTTCGCCTTCGTCGGGGCCGGAGTTTTTTCCGGTGCCGCCGATTTGGAAGACCTGCTGCTCCAGGTGTCAGAGAAGTTCAGCTCCGCCGGCTTACCCTTTTGGGGCTTGTCGAGCGTCGCCAGGAACTGTTCGGGAGATTCTTCAGCAGGTCCCCAGTCGGAAGACATGGAGGCAGCCGTTTCGGCGAGTCGCCGGGCTTCCCCCACATTTCCCTGCCGGGCCTGCTCCCGAGCATCCTGAAGGAACTGTCGGGCCACAGAGCCGTAACCGTCACCGGGTTCGGTCTGGGCTGATAGCGTTCGTGACGGATCGCCGCCGCTGAACAGATACAGCGACACGGCCATCACCGAAGCGCACGTGATGAGTCCGATGGCCTTGTGCAATTGAGGATCCTCCTTCAGGAATGCCGTGCGGGGCCGAAATGACCCGGCTGGCGTTCATCCATGATTTGAACGATGTGATCGAAGCCGTCTGCCGCCGCGTGTTGAGCCACGCTGGCGGCGCGGTTCGACGGCGATTAGCGGTTTAGATAACTGCGGTGGGCGAGGTCGGTCAAGACGACGACGTACTGCTGAAATCCCAAATTTCTTCCGTTTTTTCCCGTCTGGAATCAATTCGGCACACGCTGCCGAAGGCCACGCACCGCCGGCATCAAATGGCCGGAGCCACTGCCTGCAACGGGCAGAAAACGCCTGTTTGACGGCCCCCCTCGGGGGCTCAAGTGCCGCGTCCACCAGCATCCCCGGGGCTGCTGCAGGCGACTGACTGCCCAATCACTGCAGACAGGCGGTCGCGGACACTGCCCCGGCCCCCGTGGCGATGCCTGATGAAGGCTATCCGCCATCGCAAAAACGCTGGTTTTCGAAAAAACAACGACCGTCTGCTGAACACCCGAAGACCGCTGCTGCCGACACAATACCACTTTGCAAAAAAATCATCCGTTTTCACCCGCGACTGCGACATTGAGGGTTTCACCAACGGTGAATTTCGCCTGTTCTGCACGAACTGGTCTTGTCCTGTTTCTGAATTTCCGACTAGAACATCGGATTGGTTCAAGTACCGGAAAGGACTCCGAGCAGCATGTGGTGTCGGCAATGTCTCAGGGAAGTTTCTCCGGGCCAGGGAGGCCCGGCCGCGGCGTGTCCGTTCTGCGGACGCAGCCTCGAAGCTGTCACTGCGCAATCTCAGGCCGTACGACAGGCTCGCGAAATCCTTGAACGCTGGCAGGCCAGCGATCTTTTCGACCGGATCACCAGCTCCGACGTGATTCCTGAAAACAGATCGCAGCCAAGGGTGATACCTGCCGGTCTTCCACAGCCCGAGCATTCTCAGGCCGGGCCGATTACCACCACAGCCCGGACTGCTGATGCACAAAGTCCAGTCACAGTGCCGCGGCTGCCACAACCACCCCATGCACCTCAGCCCACTGCCGCAGCCTTCAACTGGCGCCACGCTGCAGAAACTTTCCGGCCACGCCCGCAGCCACGCCTCGAAATCGCTGAACGCGCAGAGTCTGAAACTGCTGAACCAGTCTCAAAAAGCGTCATTCGGGAACTGCCGCCGCTGCCGCTCGATGTCCTGGCACCTGCCCCCGTCATGGCCGCAGCCGGCACTGCTGCTCCCCGAACAACTCAGGCAAGCACCCCGAGGACCGCCCCCACAACAGCTGATGACTGGGATCCCCCGCCGCGTTACATCACAGAAAGTGATGGGGACCAGGCTGCCGAGCAGAATTCACTGTCGGCGGCAAACATTCAGCAACAGGCTGAAGCTGCAATCGCAGCCTTTTTTGAAGCTTCCGCGGAAGATTTGTTTTCGAGTGCCTCGGAACAACAGGCAGCTGCAGTCAAAGCCCCACCGGAGGCGCTCCAGCTGACCGAACCGGAATTGGTTCCCGTCGGTATCGATGTCGCTCCCCCGGCTGCCAACACTGCTGCCCAAACGCCCCCCAACCACGAACCGCTTACTGCCGCTGCAACTGCAGTTGCAGCGGCACCTGCACTGCTCTCCATCAGTGAAGCCCCTCAGCCCTCGGAAGCGGAGAATCCACCCGCGCCTGAACAGGCTGTCGCAGCCAAACCGCCACTGGCTGAGTCAGTCAGCTCTGCTGCAGTGCCGACCGAGGCAGATCATCAGTATCAGGCCCTGGCCGGTTCGATCAGCTCAGCCGATTCGGCCAACACTGTCAGTTCGGCCAACACTGTCAGTTCGGCCAGTTCAGACACAACCGAGCGACTGCCCGACAGTCCTGTGATTCTACAGGCGTCGCAGGCGCGGAGTCGGCCCGCGCTGCAGCGACCGCCTCTTACCCGCCGCAATGCTGCTCTCGGAGCCCCCGAGCAGCCAAATTCAGGAACCATCCCCATGAATCGCAACTCGGCCGTGGAATCCGCTGGACAGAAAGGTGTGGTACCGGCCCCGGTGACTCCGCTGGCAATTGCCCCGCAGACACCGGCCGCTGTTTCAAATTCTCCTGAACATGGGCTGCGCGAACGCCGGGATGCACCTGAATTCACCGGCGGAGAACAACCGCATATGAAGGGGTGGATTCGACCTGAGCAGCGATACATTGATGAGCGTCACGAGCCGCCGGTACGTGGGCCCCATTTTGAAATTGCTCCGCCAGCCCGGTCGAATTTCACCACAGTGATTGGCCAGGGGCTCGCGTACCTTGGAGTCCTCGCGCTGCTGATTGGCACATCGCTGGTGATTCTCGGACACTTCGGCGGTGAAAGCGACTACACTCCGACGGGCTGGCTGATCACCACTGTCGCCCAAATGCTGCTGTTTCTCGGGATCATCAATCTTGTTTCCGGTGGCATGGAACAGCACAACGACGAAGTTGCAAGAAGAATTCACTCACTGAGTGAGCATTTGATGCGGATTGAACAAACAACGGCGGAGGCCGTGATGGCCGCGCGGCAGACAGCTGCAGAACATCAGACCCCGACTACGGCAACTTCTGAACCCGCTCTCTCTGCAGCAAGTCCGAATGAGCGTCGTATGGCCTGAATAAATCCGGGCGAAATGATCGAAAGGGCAGCTGCCCTGAGCCACAGGGGAGACAACTGACGGCCATCGAAGCATTTGAAATGTTTCGCATTGGCATCGGCCCTTCCGGCTCTCACACGATGGATCCGATGCGCGCTTCGTGATTGGTTGTGCAGCGTCTGCAGGCTGCCAACCTCCCTGGTTCGGTGCAGCGTATTCAGAATCGTCTGTACGGGTCGCCTCGGGCCACCGGCCGCGGCCACGGTTCAGATCGGGCTGTTATCGCCGGTCTGACGGACGAGCAGCCGGAGTCGGTTGCTCCGCCGCTGATCATGGGGCTCCTGCAGCGTGCTGTGGAAGGTGGCGAACTGTCCCTCGGCGGCGCACACAGGATCGCCTTCAGCGCAGCTTTCGATCTGGTGTTTTCTGAAACGGCTCTGTCGTGGCACCCCAACGGAATGCAGCTGGCGACATGGGGGCCAATGGTACGCTGCTGCTCGAAAAGACCGAATACTCCGTTGGCGGCAGTTTTGTGTGGATGATCAGGCGACGCGACCGGAGCGTATTGAGGAAGACTCCGCGGTACTTGCCCTGCCCCGCGGGTATCCTGTCCAAAATCAATGCCTTGATTTCAGGTGCGGATGTCGGCTGTCAGGGTGAAGGCGGCCAGCCTGCAGCATGGCAGCCGCCGAACTGACAATGCGGGGTGACGGCAAACATTACGTGTCACTCGATAAAGTCATCCGCACCATGCGCGAAACTGCCCGGGATATGAATTCGAAATGCAAAAAGACGTCGCGCGGAGACCTCGCAGTGAACATCATTGAGTGCTGACCGACGGCTCCTCACGCGTGCGAACCATAAAGTCAAACCACTGCCCATAGCGTTTTCCGTCCAGAGTGATGTCAAACGGAATCAGCTCGATCGGCATGGAATCACCGCGGCCGCGGTCAAGACTGAGCTTCACCGGGAATCGGATGCGTCCGGCCGCCGGGATCTCGCCCTCCAGAACCGCAGGGCTGGCCGTCAGACCGGGCGGCGTCTGCAGCACAACGCGATGTTTAACGGCAGTGCTGCGAAAATTGCGAACTGTGACTTCGATTTCAGCGGAATCCGCACCGCTGAGATCGACCCGATATGGTGCCGCGGAGACCCAGTAAGGATCGAACAGAAACTCATAGTCGCGTTCCGGCAGCAACTGCTCGTAAAGCCGGATGATTCTCTGAGCCCACTGACGGTAACGCTCGATGAATGCAGCCGGCTCGTGCATTACATACGAATGACTGCCCATGATGATATCGGGCTGCAGCCTGCTCAGATATTCCGCAGCGTAGAGGTACCCTTCCTCGGGAATGGCACTGTTGCGAGCCACCAGCGCTTCGTGGCCGTCCTGTTTGGGATCCTGAGCATTGCCGAAAAGATTGTCACCGGTGAAGGCAATTCGCCTGCCATCCAGCTCCAGCCAGAGACAACAGCCGAATTCAGTCTGCCCGGGCATCCAGTCGACCTGCAGCGTCAGGCCCTCCCACTCGATCCGCTCACCCGGCCTGATGCGACGGTCAATCTGCATCCCGTCAAAACCGTCGGAATAGGCGGACACCAGAGCCGCATAGTCGTAGTTCCGAGGGTGCTCGCAACGGTCCGCAATCATGTCCAGCGTCCACGCCTTCGCTCCATACTTCTCCTTCAGCATCGGCCCGAGCAGAAAATGGTCGCCGTGCATGTGTGAAATCCAGAACGCATCAATTTCCTTCAGACCCAAATGCGCCCGCATGCCAGCAATGATCTCCTCCAGCTGTGCCGCCGGCAGCAAACCACAGTCCAGAACCAGCCCTTTACCGCTGTCAGACACAATGATCGCAAAATTGCGACCCTGCGTCTGATGACTGAGCTTGTACAGGTGCGGCGTGACACGACTGATCAGCGGCACCGGAGTGGGAGTCGAAATCGCGTCCCGTTCCTCCGGCTTCGAATCAAAGACCGGGTACCCCCGTACATATGCTGCCCGAAATTCCGCCAGACGAAGGTAGTACGCCTGCAGCTGAGCTGCAGCCTCCCGGATCACCGGCCCCTCCGCCGGATACAACACCGAAGGCTGCTCCTGACGCAATCGCTCAACCGACTGCATCAGCACATCCAGTCCCCGCGCAAACCCATAATCCCACTCCGTATCAAACCACGTCGTCATCCGCGACCCGTCATGCATCACTCCGCCGGAAAACACAGCCACTCGGTCACGCCCGGAAAGCACATAGCTCATTTCACCCGGTGAATGGCCAGGCACGGCCAGACACCGAATTTCATAACCCCTCCAACTGATCTTTTGTCCATCCTCCAAAAACTGCCTGACCGGGATTGGTCGCTGCGGTGGCCGTGCGTAGCTGGCCCCGTACACGGAATATTTGTCTCCCAGCTTGGGGTACCATTTGCGGAAGGCCAGGGGCGTTTCAAAAAGTTCGCGTTCGGCTGCGGGCGCTGAGATGACGGCGCCGGGTGGCTGTGACCAGACGAGTCCCTGGAGCTGTTCGCGGTGATGGTGTGTGAGCAGGATCTGATCGATGGTGCTGACACCGATCTCGGGCAGAGCATTGAGCAGGCTGCCGTCACCAAAGTCCACGAGCAGGCAGGAGTTGCCATCGCGGACGAGCCACACGTTGCAGGTATCGGTCCATTGAAAAAGTTCCGGGAAGCCCTGCGGATCCGGCTGCCGCCACTGTCCGGCGGTGACCTGAGAAATGCCGCAGCAGGCGGCAAAAAAGAGCATCAGGAGCGATTTCATGGGGGCACCGGGGCTTTGTTTGTGAGGGGGGCTGAGGTGTTCAGCATTACACCCGGAAGTCAGCGGTTTCTCAATGCGCCGGTGGACCGGACAGCAAACTTTTAGTGCGAGCTCAATTTCCGACGTTTTTTTTTCAGAATTCCCCACGAATCCTGCGTAAGCTGTTAACAATGCCTGCCGAAAACACTGTCACATCAGATCTGCAACTCCGGACAACACTCCCCAACCACCAGGATTCGCCCGAATATGCCTGGACAACTTGTTCCCTGTGGTGGCGGCGACTCGATCCCGCTGCTGGCCTCAAAACTTCTCATCGGCCGCCGATCTTCCTGCGACATCAAGCTGGACTTCCCGAATGTCTCTTCGCATCACTGCGAACTGGAATTCCGTGGAGGCTACTGGCATATCCGTGACCTGAACAGCAGCAACGGGATTAAGGTCAACGGTGAGCGTACGCCGGAAGCGACGCTCAATCCCGGCGACGAAATCAGCATTGCCCGGCATGCGTTTAGGATCGAGTACGACATTGACGCCCAGGTTGCCGAACAGGAGCCCCGGCCGGAAAACCGTTTCGGCCGCAGTCTCATGGAAAAGGCCGGACTTGAAGGCCACCGCCCGTCCCGCAGTCGAAGCACCAAACCCGACGCCAAACCCGCACCGCAACAGCAGTCGCGCAAGGTCGTCAGTGAAGACGACTTCATCATGGACTGGCTCAGCGACACCGGGCCAGACACCAGCGAGTAGCCGGCTGCTGCTCACAACTTCTGCAGCAGCTCCGCAACGCGAGCCTCAAACAGCCCCTGCCATTCCGGCGCCACGAGCACATCGCAGTCTTCCTGAGCGTAGCCCTTGTTCAACCGCTGCTCAGCCGTCGGAGTGTAGTAGATGTAGCCGTTTGTATAACCTGCCACGAATGTGAACCGATGCGGGGATGCCTGTTTGATGTTCAGCCCGATCTGCACGGTGAGCTCTCCGGGGAAGGTTGTGAGCACAAATTCTCCGACCCTCAGTCCGCCCACCTCCACATCAAGATTTGGTGAACCGGCCTCCTGCGTTTGTTTCTGATGCATGCGCAGCAGATTCAGATTCGTCTGCAGTCGCGTCAGTCTTTCCATAGTGCGGATGTTCTGGAGGTAAGCATCGACGGCGGCTTTGTTGTCGGCATCCAGCTGCTGCATGTCCTTGCGACCATTGGCTTCATCCAGCAGATAGCGGTGAGAGTAGAAGCCGGGAAACTCCGGATGCAGTTTCTGCTGGATATACAGCGGCAGAAATGTTTTGAAGTTCAAACTGCTGCCCTGAAAGGAGCTCAGCAGTCGCAGTTGTTCCGCCTCGATGGCCTGAATACGCCGCTCGAAATCCGTCGCCCGCGGCAGTGACAGTGCTGAATTGAGGACTCGCAGCGGAGCATCTGCCGCGGTCTGCTCGATCGTCCTCAGCCCGCGCAACACATTCAGCCCCAGCATCGTTCCAAAGGGCTCGCAGTCTCGCGGCGCTGCGGTGTCCTTGTAGATCACCGGGTTGATATCCCCTGCACAGCCCTGCACGAAGAAAGCCATTGCGTCCCGCCCCAGCTGCTCTTCAATCACACCCGTGGCGAAACCTGGAAAATCGGCACTGCTCAGTCCCGTTGGCACCCCCATGATCGGATGACAGGCGAAGTTGTAGACAACAGCCAGAACACTCCCGTCGAGCCGATCGAGTCGCAGCAGTCCGATTTCGGGGTCCACCGGACCGATTCCGGAAACTTCGTCGTCCCATGGCATGGCATAGGCGCGGCGAACATCCGCCTCGCTGCCGTCCACCAGCCGCAGGCGTCGATTTTCCATGATCCTCACTTCCTGCCCCACCCCCGCGCCAGCTCGAACCGGCTCCAGTTTGCCCCATGCTTCGCGGACCGCTTCAATCGTCAGCGCAGCAACATCGGGACAGACGACGCCATGGCAATGACTGGCATTTACAAACACGTTGAGAGGTGTGATGCCGGGGGCTTCGGCCAGTGCTGCTCGCACTTCAGCCAGATAACTGTCCCGGATATGCCCAATCCCGCCGATTGAGACCGCATCCACGGTGATCAGCACTGCGGCTGTTTCTCCCTGCTTCATTACCAGGGCCCGCGCGAATAAGGGGTCATTCGAGGGCGTATTCGGGTCCGTGATTTCCCTTTTCGCCGTTCCCGCCAGCAGGTCCGCCTGAGCTTGACCTGTGCTGCCCACAAGCAGCATCGCCAGCAGACCAGCCACGACTCGAAGCTTCTCACTCATCACCGTCTCCACGAAATCACAGCGCTATGCAGTCGTAATTCCACGACACCTCAACTTTCAGCATACCGCGAAGCTGCTCAGCATGGCAGTCAACCGCCGAATTCAGCTGAATTTCCGCGTTCAGAATCTGGTCCCGGGCAGTGAGCAGCGTGTAAACTCAGCCTCGGTCTCCGACATATTCTGCACCCTCAACCAGCGAAACCCCGAATGACCTCTCCAGCTCTCCGCACGCCCGCTGATCCAGCCACCGGGCGGCTGCTTTCACTCGATGCTCTCCGCGGCTTCGATATGTTCTGGATCATGGGCGGCGACGCGCTGGCTTCTGCACTGCTTAATCGCTATCCCTCGCCTGCAACCGCCGCCATGAAACTGCAGCTGGAGCATGTCGATTGGGAAGGCTTTCGTTTTTACGATCTGATCTTTCCTCTGTTTCTGTTTCTTGTCGGCTGTGTCATCCCGTTTTCACTCCACAAATACTCGCAGCAGCCCCAGGCAGCAGTCGGCCGCATTCTGAGGCGGACCACGCTGCTGATCCTGCTCGGTCTGATCTGCAACGGTCTGCTCAATTTTGCCCCGGGACAGCTGAGGTGGTGCGGAGTTCTGCAGCGCATTGGCATCTGTTACGGCTGCGCCGCCCTGCTCTTTCTGAGCCTCACCCCGCGGAGACTGCTGGCAGCCACCTGTGTGATCCTCCTTGGCTACTGGGCACTGCTCGCCTTCGTGCCGGCCCCCGGAAGCTCACCCGGCGATTACTCCAAATCCGGCAATCTGGCCGGCTGGGTCGATCGCACAGTGCTGCCTGGCGTCATTTTGAAGCCATGGTATGGTGACGGTGACAACGAAGGACTGCTCTCCACCATCCCGGCCATCGCCACCCCGCTCATCGGCTGTCTGGCCGGAATCTGGCTCCGTTCCCAGCGCACGGGAACAGTGAAGGCTTTGGGACTGGTCGCCGCCGGCGTGGCGCTGCTGGGAGCAGGCACAGCATGGGGACAGGTGTTCCCGATCATCAAGAATCTCTGGACCAGCTCCTTCGTGCTTGTGGCAGCCGGATGGAGCCTGCTGCTGACAGCTGTGTTCTATTTCGTGATTGATGTGCTCGGGTTCCGTCGCTGGGCCTTCCCATTCACGGTGATCGGAGTCAACGCGATTGCCATCTATGTTGTCCCGCGATTCATCGACTTCGATCACCTCACGTCATTTTTCCTCGCGGGGGCCGCCCGTCTCAGTGGCGACTGGCGCGCAGTGGTTCTCACCGCCGGAGTACTCGTTGCCGAATGGCTGTTCCTCCTCTGGCTGTACCGTTCCCGCACTTTCCTGCGACTCTGACGGCGGACTATCCCATGCAGCTGTTCCGGTTCATCGCCCCCGGTGTTTTCAATCTTGTGCGGATCTTCATGACCCTCTTCGGGGCCATCTTTACAATTGTCGGCCTTGGCGTGCTGGCGTTTCTCTGGGTTGTGCCCGCCGGAAATGCGGGACCATTCGCCGACCTGCCTCTCCCGATGCGACTCTTTGCCTCACTCGTCGGTTTCGGCTTTGTGGCCTTCTCGATTATCTGGATGGTTGTGCTGTGGAGCATGAATCCGGGCCAGGGGACGATGTCCCGGTTCCGGAAAATGCAGAACCTACAGGACGCCCCCGAACCCATTCGCCGGCACAGCACTCCCATCGCCTGTCCAAACTGCGGCGCGAAGTTTGTTCCGGACAACTCCGCCGGCCACAAACACTTGGTCTGTTCTTTCTGTGGCGCCGCATTGCCGCACTGAAGAAAACGGATTGAACCTGCGGCCGAACCGGCTCACTCTACTCCAGTGGAATCTCAACCGGCCGTTCGTTCAAAGCCCGCGTGGAAGTCTCCGTTCCTGTGCTGCGTCGTGCCGGCTTCGGTGCCGTCACAGCTGCTCCGGTGGCGTCCTTCGCATCCTGCGTCGCTCGTGACACCGGAGCATTTGCCGACGGTCCGAACCTGAGATCACTTGTATTTCCGTCAGCCTGACGAGCCGCTGGCGGAAGTGACTCAGCTGCTTCCGATGCGGGCTGGTCGCGTTTCAGACCGGCCCTGCTCACACCACGAACCGCAGCTGTGGCATTTTTTCCACCGGACTGTGAATCACCCACATCCGCGTGCAGCTGCGGAGTCCGCCGCAACGCCGGCTCGGCTGGAGTCAAATCAAGTCCCCGGCGCTCTGCCGCGCTGGCGGGCGCTGTGACCGGCCGCCCGGAAAGAGTCAAATTGCCGCGCCGCGGTGGCTGCACGCTCTGCCTGACCGCATGCACCACCCCTCCGGACGCACTCAACTCTTCACCCTCCTCTGCCGCTCCCGTTGGCAGCCCTTCCCCGGCATTTTCACCGTCCTCAGCTGTGTAGCCTGCTGGCTGCAGAGCTCCGGTCGGTCGAGACAGGAACCGCGCCGCAAGATCATCTCTCAGGGATTTTCGCAGCTGCACAGCAGCCCCCGTTCCTGGCGTCAGAGTAATCTCGTCCACCACCCAAACTTCCTTCTCACGAACCATGCGCACCATCGCTGAGGTTCGCGAGCGGCCGAGTTCAATCCGCATTTCATCGGGCGTCTCATCGACCTTGCGAATTGGGCTTTTGAGTGTTCGCGGAAGCTGGACAAACCGATCCGGGACCACGCCCAAATTGCTCCACACCAGACGATTAAAGGCGGCTGAGGACTGAGTTTTCAGCGACTCGACATCTCCCGATTCCCACGCGTTGGCGAATTCGATCAGTGGTCGCGACAGCAGCAGCTGAGTCTTCAGGGATGCGACTTCGAGCGATGGTCCTGGATACTGCACATCCATAACGGCAAGATTGCCGTTCTCATCCTGCATGGTGACCGACAGGAGTCGCCCATCGGCCGCCTCAAACTGCAGCTCTGTGGAATCTCCAAGCACCTTATTTTCCACCAGCTTCAGATCTCCACGCGGCACATCATCGAGTGGCAGCTGTTCGAGTAACCGTGGCTCCATACGGCTCCAGACCTCTCCGGTCAGCTGTCGACTGGAAATCTGCCGCAGTATCGGCAGATCACGGTCAGCGAGAGCCTTCATAAAGAGCATGGCTCGGGCCGGGGCAGTGAAGGCCGCCCGCAGATTGGTCTGCCGACTTGTCTGGCGATCATACAAGGTTACGTCAGACACGCGAAATGAAACTTCCACAGCGGTCATGCCGCTTTTGTCGAGCTGCGGCTCGTCCTGCTCCTCTGACTTTGCCTCGGGGGATACGAGGTCCAGCCGCACATAGCTGGTATCCCACGGAATCATGACGGTCAGCCGACCGGCGAAAGACTGGATCTCGAAATCTTCCGGTGCATGTGCCGGGGCTGGCAGAGGGATTGTGGAAAGATCTCCGACCCTCAGAGAGCCGTTGAAGAATTTCTCTTCGGTATAACGTTCGAGCGTCGGCAGATTCTCCTGACTCCACGCATCGAGGAATCCGCAGATGGTGCTCATCGCCCGTGCCTGACGCAGCAGCGATCCCGGGTGATGCTCGACACGCCGGTTGCGGCATTCAATATCGGCAACGGCCCAGTGACCATCTTCATTACGCAGTTTCACCAGAAAGAAACCGTTCTTCGCAGGAATTCGTCCGACGGCATCCGTTTCATTCATCTGAATTTCCGGCCGCCTTGCCGTTCCGGTTTCGTATTCGCTGATAATTCGGCTGCTGAGCTGTTCCAGCCAGGGCTCCGGCAGGCTTTCGAGCGTTTGACGCAAATCCCCGGAAACCGCCGACAGAATTTCTTCTCGGCCACCCGCCTGCCACGCACCCAGGAACTCCCGAAGCGTCAGCAGCAGATCCATCAGTTCAACCGACGACTTTGTGGAACGTGTGCCCTTCTTCTGCTGACGCAGCATCACGTCGTCCACCACCCAGCGTTTCTTCTCGGGGTCGCGAACCAGCATAAACTGATAGCGAGTTGTGCCATCCTTCTCCTTTGCCACCGTCTCGTAACCGCCCGCTTCCGTTTTTTTGCTTTCGACGATTTCGAGAGTGCCTTTGGGCAGCTTCAGGATTTCGAGGTCGCGGAACGCTTCCTCAGAACGCAGTGCATGCTGCTCGAACCGTGTCGAAACAGCCCTGCGAAATGCTCGCTCGTTGCTTTCTTCCAGCGCCTCGGTGAACTGCGACAGCACCCGCTGTTCGGTACCATGCTCCAGCACCGATGGTGTCAAATCAATCGATTTGAAGGCATCCGCCGTAAACAGGGACGAAGCGCAACCGGCTCCATTAAAGCTTACACCGGCAGCCAGCAACAGCCAGCCAAAGGAAACATGCAGCCTGGGCATCGGGAACACTCCTGCAGCACTACCGCTGCCACAGTCGCATGGACTACACGACCGGGAAGCAAGGCTGCCAGAGAAAGGGGGGGGAGATTGAGAGGAATGTCGGAGAGAGGAAATGGGCAGGCGTACAGGAAACCGTGGGAATTCGCCAAGCCCCGTTTTCTCAGGTCCCTCCGAACCGGTCAACAGCCGGATAACCGCCTCGCACCCGGATCACCCAAACTCCCCCGCAGTCCTCAGCCCTGTTCCGGCGAAAATCGCAATCCGACAGACTTTTCCCTCGGTTTTTTCCGTCGTCTTTCGCTGTCTCCAGCAGGATCTGCGGCTTTGCACTGAATCTCTCCAGTCGGTCAGTCACCCGCAATATCCGACAAAGTTGCCCGGAAAATCCCCAAAATCCCGGACAGAACTGGATTTCCCTTCAAACACAATTCATAGTGCGCGAGGATCTGCCGGATGTTTCAGGGATTAGAACCATCTTTCAGGGCGCCCCGCACAATGATGCAGCATGACCCAAAAACATTTCATTTGCTGATCACAGACGACAACGCTGCCTTTCGACGCGTCCTCCGTGAAGTCCTGGAGGATCGCCCGTTTTTGCACCTGCATGAAGCTGAATCGGGTGAGCAGGCAATCGAAGTGGTCGCGGACCGTCGCATCGATATCGTCCTGCTCGACATGCACATGCACGTGCTCTCCGGCGTGGAAACCATCAAAGTCCTGAAGCAGCTCGACCGCATTCGCCCCTGCATCCTGATCACATCCGACACCAGCGACGACATTCGCCGCGATGCTCAGCAGGCAGACGCCTTCTCTGTGCTGCGAAAGCCGGTCCCCCCCCGGCAACTGGTTCAAACTGTCTCATCGGCGCTTGAAATCGCCTACTCTGCCTGACGACAAACTGCATGCGACGCCTCTTTCTGCTCCTGCTGATCACTACCGGCTGCAGCGAAAACATCAGCCCCCGGGACCCGGCAACCACAGATGCTGCCGTCGTCACCCCGGCCGCAACGCCACCAGTCACCCCCGCAGCCCCGGCGACTCCGGTCGAACCGGTCGAACCGGTCGAGTATCTCCCGCCACCGCTCAGCAGCGCAGAAATTTCCGCCGGCTGGGTCAGTCTGTTTGACGGCGTTTCTCTCTTCGGCTGGACGGTGCCTCCCGAAACCGGCTGGAAGGTGACCGATCGTGAAATCGTCGCGGATTCCGGCGCCCCCAGTCTCCTGCTGACCCCATTCACGCTGGACGACTTTGAATTGCGGTGTTCCTTTCTGCTTGCACCGGGCGGCAACAGCGGCATCTTTCTGCGGACTGCCGATAACGCCAAAGACCCCGCGGTCGACACCTACGAACTCAACATCTGTGACAGCCACCCCACCCACCGGAGCGGCAGTCTTGTCGGGCGATTCGCTGCGGCCAATGTCCCGGCCGTGGAAGGTGCATGGCACAGCTACGTCGTTCGCTGCCAGGGCCCCCGCATTCAGGTCTGGCTGGACGGAAAGTCCATCGTTGACTTCACGGATCAGTCTGCCGGGTTGCGTCTGAGTGGTCGACTTGGGCTGCAGTATAAGGAAGGCCGTGTGGCTTTCAAAGATGTGTCCATTCGCCCCATCGGCCTGCGACCGCTGTTGAATGGAACCGACATCTCCGGCTGGCGCGCTGTTCCCGGTTCCCAGTCCACGTTCGCTGTCCGCGACGGAATGCTTAACATCTCCGGAGGCCCGGGCTTCCTTGAAACTGAACAAACCTTTCAGGACTTCACACTCAAAGCGTCCGCTCGCATCAACGGTGACGGGCTGAATGGCGGCATTTTTTTCCGCGCTGAATCCGGCACCGCCGAAGCTCCTTCAAACGGCTACGAGCTGCAGCTCAGCAACCAAACCAGGGATGGCGACCGAAATCAGCCGGCCGACTTCGGAACAGGCGCCATTTTTCGCCGCGCACCGGCCCGACGGATCGTTGCCAGTGATCGTGAATTCTTCACGGTCGTTCTAATTGCCCAGAATGATCAGTTCGCCTCCTGGGTGGACGGATGGCAGGTGATGACGTGGCAGGATCAGCGTCCCGACGACGCCAATCCCCGCAGGGGCCGCCGACTCCGTGCCGGACACATCAGCCTGCAGGGACATGACCCCGCCACCAGCATCGACTTTCAGTCCATTCACATTCATCAGCTGAAGCGATAGCCCACAATACCGGATTACTGAGCGGCACCCTGTGACAGGGGTCCGGCCGGCAGCGGCTCCTGGTCGATCACTCGCAGAGCCTCTTCGCGGCCCTGATCAAGTTCGACGCGGCGTGTTCCGTAAAAGTCAGAGATCTGCACAATCGCCGGTCCCATCAGAAACAGAAACACGGACGGCATCAGACACAGCGAAACCGGAAACAACAGCTGGAACGATGCCGCGTTTGCGCGCGTATCTGCGCGTTCCTTGAGTGATGCACGCATACTGTCGCTGTAGTCAGTGAGTGCCCGCGAAACCGAGGTTCCCGTCGTCTCCGCCTGAATCAGGAGTGACGTGAAGGCGGCGACTTCCGGCGACTCCACCCGCTGGCCGAAGTTGCGCAGAGCGAGTGGCAGACTGCTGACCTCCGTCTGCTGGCTGATCAGCTGCAGCTCGGAAGCCAGCGCCGGATGCACCGCCCGAATCTCAGAAACCACTCGTTTCATGGCCACCGGCAGTGTCAGGCCCTGACTCACCCCCATGTTCAGCATATCCATCACGTCCGGAAGGCCACGTTCGATATCCTCCGTCCGCTCAGTCGCTCGGAACGTAATCAACAGCGGCGGAAGCGCCCAGAGCAGCAGCGGGATCAGCACGATCGCGCCGATGACATACGGCTCCAGCACCGGCGGAGCCATAATCAGCAGCGCGCCCAGCAGTGTCAGCGCAAAAAACGCGAGGACAAAACGAATTGCCGCCAGATTAATCCACGCAGCCCTCGAACGGTAACCAGCAGCCGTGAGCGACTTGCGCTGACGTTCCCGTCGACGGCTGGTTTCCGGCAGCAGCTGGGCGATGGCAGCGGTCGCCGGACCAAAGGCGAAATCATCCGGATGCATCGGCAGCTCTTCCGGAGCTGGACGAGGCAATGGCGAAACGTCCCCCGCCAGAATCCCGCGGAAGTCCTGAAATAATCGCCGATCTTCCCACGTCGTCTGCCGCTTCAGATTTCCATCCGTGCTCATTGCTGCCGCCTCTGCTCAATAACCAGGGATCAAAACTTCGCGGTTCGAACCAGAATGCGATACACCAGCAGTCCGCCAATCACCTGCAGCGCCACGGCCGCCCAGAAGGACAGCCGGCCCCAGTAGGAGGAAAACAGGGAATCGAGGTAGTTTGGATCCCGGACCGTGTAGAAAATCACCACTCCGAATGCCACCGAAACCATCATCAAAGCCCCAAGGCGGCTGGCAACCGTCGCCGCTCGCTGCCGCGAACTGAAGTGCAGTCTGTCGCGGACCGAGGTTGAAAGCCGTTCCAGCACCACAATCAGGTCGCCACCCGTTTCCTGATTCACAGCAATCGCCGATGACAGCATCGTCAGCGCTGTAACACCTGTACGATCCACCAGATCCCGGGTGGCATCGGCGGGCTCCAGTCCCATCTCCATCCGCCGCGCACTCACTCGCAGCTCATCTCCCAACGGAGCAGGAGTGTCCGCAGCCACCAGCTGAAACGACTGCTGCAGGTTGCGTCCTGAACGAGCAAACCTTGCCAACTCCTCCGCAGCCGGTGGCAGCTGTTTGAGAATTGCCGCCTGCCGCCGCGACCGCAATACGATTGCCAGCACAATCGGCAGTGCAAGCCCCAGAATTCCTCCGGCCACGGATACCACAGGTCGCTCCAGTGCCACCTGCAACGGCCCCGCGAGAGCAAGTGACGCGACCACACAGAAGCCGAGCCAGACTCCCGGAGTGGTCTGGATTCCGGACTGTCGCAACAACCGGTCGTACCAGCTGTTGACCGCTTCCGGAGCACCCGTTCCGGTCCCCTGCGAGAACCCCTCTGAATCCTTCAGCAGTCCGGCGAACTCCGGCCGCCGCTCAATATTTCTGATCAATGTTCCCGGTGCTGCCATCAGGTCACCTGTCGAGGCTCAATTGACATCCGAAGTAAACCGCTGAGTCACGCACATCGACGCCACTTTCACCATGCATCCATCATGCTTCCATCATCAGCTCGCGAGCTTCGAACAGCGGCAGATAGCGGTCAATATTCGCTCCGGTCAGTGCCATACGTCTCAAAGCCGCCGGCTGATAACCAGTTGCGAAGAAGCTGCCCTGCGGTCTGCCATCCCGATCCTCCCCGGACATGCGATACACAAAGATGTCTTCCATGCGAAACTCGCCATCCCGCAATCCGGATACTTCGGAAATTCGAGTAATTCGGCGTTCACCGGTGAACAGACGTGTTACATGGATCACGATGTCCACCGCATTACTGATGTACTGCCGGGCAATTCGCGCCGGCAGGTCAACTCCGGACAACGCCACGAGCAGTTCGAGTCGATCCAGTGTCTCACGAGCATCGTTGGCGTGCATGGTGCTCATCGAGCCGTCGTGGCCGGTATTCATAGCCTGCAGCATGTCCAGCACTTCGGATCCGCGCGCCTCACCCACGATGATGCGGTCCGGTCGCATTCGCAGGGCGTTTCTGAGCAGGTCTCGCTGAGTGACTGCACCACGCCCCTCCATATTCGGCAACCGGGTCTCAAGGGCAACCACATCCTGCTGCTGCAGATTCAGTTCAGCGGTTTCTTCAATCGTTACCACACGCTGCGATTCCGGAATAAAACGACTCATACAGTTCAGCAAAGTCGTCTTTCCGGCACCAGTACCACCACTCACAATCACGTTCATTCGGCCCTGAACTGCGAGCACCAGAAAATCAGCGATCGCCGGTGCGAGTGTTCCGAGGCGAACGAGGTCTTCCAGCTGCAGGCGTCGGTTCCCGAATCGTCGAATCGACACGGTCGGTCCGCCCAGTGCCAGAGGCGGAATCACGGCGTTGAAACGCGAGCCGTCCGGAAGCCGGGCGTCCACCATCGGACTCGCCTCGTCAATACGGCGTCCGGCTCGCCCCACCAGCCGATGGATGAACTGCATCAGGTGAGCGCTGTCGGCAAACCGCAATGGTGTCGTTTCGAGGCGACCGTTGCGTTCCACAAGCACTCTGTTGGGACCGTTTATCAGAATATCCGTAATCGCCGGATCGACCATCAGCGATTCAATCGGACCAAAACCGTAGATCTCATCCATCAGTTCGCGAACGAGTACCTCACGGTCCGCTGCGCTCAGAGATTCCGCCTGACGGCTGCACAAGTAGTCGGCGAGCGCCTGGAGCTGACTCCGCAGCTCCTCCTCCTGCATCGCCTCCGCCCGGCTGAAATCCACCAAATCAATAATCTGTCGATGGAGCGAGGTCTTCAAACGCAGAAGATCATCTGCACTGCTGATCGTCTGAATACTGCCAGACATAAAAGCCCACTCCTCACTCAACCGCTGAACTCAGACAAGTGCGCGCATCACCACCTGGAACTTCGCCTGTTGCCTTATCGATACAAATTCGGCAAAAACTGCAGGTTACACCTGCGTGGCCACAGTCCCGCTGCAATCGCTTCAATCCGCCGTGTCGGTGGAAACGGAGGCGCGCCGGATACAGCCATTTCGGGCGGTGGAATGTGACGCTTTCACCGAATGCATCGCTTGTGCCAATTACAGGAATCACAGCAAAAACGAGGAGCCTCAGTGCCGGCCGACACTCCACCACGGCCTCCGAACACCGGACTTCCCACCGCCGCGCTTGAGACTTCCGCTGCTTTCGGTTGAAATGCAGGTCCTCCCGGCGGTTCCCTGCGAACAGCCTCCTCCCTCCTTCCTGCAAAGATCCCCTTCGTGCACCGTGCCACTCTGCTTGTCATCAACGGCGCCAACCGAGGCAGTCGGTTTGATGTGACGTCTGCACAGGATGTCATCATCGGCCGCAGCGTCGGCAGCAACGTACGTCTCGACGACTCCGAAGTCTCCCGCCACCACGCGCGGATCAATCACAATGGCTCCAGTTTCATCCTTCGTGACCTCGGCAGTGCGAATGGCAGCCGTGTGAACGGGCAGGTCTGTAGTGAACGGGAGCTGCGAAACGGCGACACTCTGCAATTTGGTGCCAGTGTTCTCGCGTTTCAACTGGCGGAATCCAGTCACATCCCGATGCACGCCACCGGACAAGTGCGGTTCGTCGAAGACTCCCGAGCCCTTGACCAGTCTGCCATCCGCCAGTCGCTGCCTCCTGCAGCCGCCCTGCCCGCTCCCACAACTCCGCCCGGCTCCGGACTGGAGCTGCTTTACAGCGTCGCTGAAGGGCTCGTCGATCCCCTGCAAACCCCGGAATCACTGCTGCAGCACATTCTGGAAATGACACTGGCTGCCATTGGTGCCGACCGGGGCTGCGTACTTCTGCGTGATCCGGTGGGAGCTGATCTCATCGCCATCGCCATCGCACCCCACTCCACAGCCACCGGCTCGCCGCCGCAAATGCCCGTATCCCGCTCCATCACCGACTACGTGCTGCAGTCCGGTACGGCCGTTCGCACCACCAACGCAGGTGGCGACGATCGTTTTTCTGCCGGCGAAAGTATTGTGACAGAAGGCATCCGCGAGGCCATCTGTGCCCCGATGCGCGGTCGCTCAGACCTGCTTGGAGTGTTCTACATCGATACCACCACCAGACTGGAGCTTTCTCAGCCGCCCATTCCGGCGTCCACGGGACGGCTCACCGACGAACACCTGCGAATGGTTGTCACGATCGCCCGCCAGTCCGCGCTGGCCCTGGAATCCCGACAGTTCCAGGACGCGCTGTTGCGGGCCGAACGTTTTGCGGCCATGGGCCAAACCATCGCAGTGCTCAGTCACCACATCAAGAACATCCTCCAGGGAGTCCGCGGCGGAAGCCACCTTATTTCCATGGGACTCAATCAAAAACAGGAATCGCTCATCCGGCAGGGCTGGGGGATTGTCGAGCGAAACCAAACCCGCATTTATGACCTCGTCATGGACATGCTCAGCTTCAGCAAGGACCGTGTCCCCGTTCTCAAACCTGCAGAACTCAACAGCGTGGTCGCCGAAATTGCGGAGCTCGCATCCGCACGCGCGGCGGAATCCGGAGTCACGGTTGAATTTCGACCGGCTGCGGATGTGCCCACAGCCCTGTTCGATGCCGAGGGCATCCACCGTGCTGTTCTGAACATCGTGTCCAACGCCATCGACGCCGTCGAAGGTATTGAACGCGGTGCCGTTGTCATTCAAACCGGCTACGACCGCAGTGCCGACCTGATGCTCGTCGCCGTCAGTGACAACGGCCCCGGCATCCCCGAAGATCAGCGTGCCGCCATCTTTAACGTATTCGAATCGTCCAAGGGCGCCCGAGGTACCGGTATTGGACTTCCCGTCAGCAGGAAAATTCTCCGTGAACACGGCGGACGCGTCCGCGTCGAAGGCGGACCCGGACAGGGCACCCGCTTCGTACTCAGCTGGCCGCGCGGCACCAGCCCGCTCGCAGATCACACCTCGACCGCTCTGCCCGGTCAGACTCAGGGAAGTCAGGAACCGAAGGGATGAGTGTGGTTGTGGGTTGTGGGTTGTCAGTTGAAAGCTATGATCTGCGGACCGATCACAGGGACCCATCGCTGCCTGCTGAAAGCTAAAAGCTGAAACATGCCCTCTGAATCTGAATTTGGCGTCATTTTCGACATGGATGGCGTGCTGATAGATTCTTACGCTGCGCACCTGGAGACGTGGCAGGAATGTTGTCGGCGGCATGGCCGCGAATGCACGGAAGAGCAATTTCTTGCGGGCTTTGGACGTACAAGTCGTGAAGTGATACGCGAGACGTGGGACAATCCGCCGGATGATGCTGCGATCGCAGCCTTCGACGAAGAAAAGGAACTGCTCTATCGCCAGCTCATTGCCCGTAATTTTCCGCACATGCCTGGAGCAGCGAGGCTGATTGAGGAACTGGCGGCAGCCGGGATTCCGATGGCCATCGGCTCCAGCGGACCGCCCAAAAACGTCGCTGCCGCACTCGTTGGACTCAACGCATCCCACCACATTCGCACGATTGTAACCGGAGCCGACGTGGTCCGCGGCAAACCTCACCCCGACGTATTTCTAAAGGCGGCTGCCGGTCTTGGACTGCCCCCTGCCCGCTGTGTGGTTCTCGAAGATGCGCCCGTCGGCATCGAAGCCGCGTTGTCAGCCGGAGCACGGTGTCTGGGAATCGTCTCCCGCGGCCGCACCTTTGAACAACTCCACCGCGCCCATCATCGCGTTGCCGACGATCTTTCTGCAGTGACGATTCCGCTGCTGCGTTCACTGTTCACAGTCTGACTGCCCCAGCCTCCCCGAACTCGCTTCCCGCTCACGGAATCGGTACCATCCGTTGCTCTTTATTTCGCTACCGATTTTCCGCGTTACGGTGATTCATGACGGCTGGTCCTGGCAGCAACACATCGATTCTGATCTTCGGCGCCTCCGGCGACCTGACCTCGCGTAAGCTCATTCCGGCGCTTTTCCGGCTGCATCAGCAGCGGTACCTCCCGACCGGCTGTCCGGTAATCGGTATTGCTCGCCGGCCCAAATCGCATGCGGAATTTCGTGCGGAGCTGCGTGACGTTGTGGCAGGACGGCTGGGGGCAAACTTCGATGCGGCAGCGTGGGATGCCTTCGCCACACAGCTCTACTATCAGCAGCTGGATATCGCATCACCCGGCGACTACGCCCCCCTGCACACCTCAGTCCAGGCACTCGAAAACGCCGCCGGATTTACCGCGGATCCCACCCGCATCGTTTACCTCGCAACAGCTCCCTCGCTGTTTGCCGCAGCGGTCGAGGGACTCAACAACGCCGGCATGATTCCACCACGGGAGTCCGCATCGCGGCTGCGTGTTGTGGTGGAGAAACCCTTCGGCCGAGATTTAAGCTCCGCAATCGAGCTTGCCGCCCAGTTCGACCGACACCTGCTCGAACGACAAATCTACCGCATCGATCACTACCTTGGTAAGGAAACCGTTCAGAACATTCTGTTGTTCCGCTTCGGCAATGCCATCTTCGAACCACTGCTGAACCGCAGTCACGTTGATCATATTCAGATTACCGTCGCCGAATCTCAGGGTATGGAAGGTTCCCGCGGCGGCTATTACGACACCTCAGGTGCGCTCCGCGACGTGCTGCAGAACCACGTCCTCCAGCTGCTCTGCCTGATCGCCATGGACCCGCCGTCACTCTTCCAGGCCCGCGAAATCCGCGATGAAAAACTCAAAGTCCTTCAGGCACTCAGGCCCGGCGCGCCAGGCAGCATCGGTAACTGGGTCGTCCGCGGCCAGTATACAGCCGGACTCGTTAATCGCCAACCAGCACTCGCGTACCGCGAAGAAGACCGCGTTAACCCAGCCTCCAACCGCGAAACCTTCGTCGCCATGAAGGTCGCCATTGATAACTGGCGCTGGGCCGGAGTCCCCTTTTTCCTCCGCACCGGCAAACGACTCCCCAAACAGCTCACCGAAATCGCCATCCAGTTTAAAAGCCCGCCACTCAACCTGTTCTCCACCGTCGAATGCGATGGCGACCTCTGCGATGTCGTCGAAACACGCCCCAACCAGCTCATCCTTCGCATTCAACCCCAGGAAGCCATCTCACTTCGCTTTTCCACCAAACGCCCCGGCATGAACTACCAGGTTCAGCCTGTTTCCATGGACTTCGCCTACGACGAACACTTCGACACCGTACTCCCTGAAGCCTACGAACGCCTGCTCCTTGATGTCATGCGCGGTGACTCCACCCTGTTCACCCGCAGCGACGAACTCGAAGCCGCATGGCGATTTGTCACCCCCGTACTGAATGCCTGGGAATCCAGTTCCGCTGCCCCCGAATTCTACCCGGCAGGCACCTGGGGACCGCCAGCAGCCGATCGGCTGCTCGCCGAATCCAAAGCCCTCTGGCGCGCCCCTCGTTAAGGCCTCAACAATCCCGGAGCTTCCTCGAGTGACAACTCCGGAGTTCCAATGGAGGCGGTACCGCAGGCCAGCGCAAATCGCGGAGCGTTGCAACCTCAACCAGGGCACCGCTCCAGCGGTGAAATCCTCACATCCACCCCCGGCGACCACGCTGCATGCTCCGCCGGGCCGGCACACATCTCACTGTCAGCCACCATCCCCGTCAGTGTTTGCCCAACTCGCTGCTCAACCACAGGGCAGATGCGGTATGGAGCGTGATGCACCCGGCCGGAATACAATCGCCCCCGCGAATCCACGCAAAACAGTACATACCGTTCCACAAGGAAATGCTCGAGCGTCCCTGCGGGGGCCTGCTGCGGATTGCCGGCGTCAGCCGTGATGCCAATCGCATACTCGGCACAGGGCTGCTCCAGCCGCCGCCCGGCATACTCCACATGCCGCAACAGCTTCCCCGCAGCTCGCTCCTCTCGTTCCCGCAACGATAATTCCGCCCGGAAATACGGCAGATTCCAGATCCTCCGCGCCAGCTCGACTGCCAGTCGCTGATTTGCATCGAGGCTGAAGAACCAGACGCCAGGCACTCCCCCCGGCCCCCGCACGTAGGTCCGCACATTAGTTTCCAGAAACCATGAAATTCCTGGTACCGCGGGCGACCACCAGGGCCGTACACGCTCCATCGAGAACGGCACCACTCCCAGCCACGCCTCACCCGCATAAGTGTCCACATCGAGACCCGGGGGCAACTGCCGCTGAATCACCGCCACAGGCACTCGCCAGTGTAAAAAAGTCAGATTCGCCCACCTCTGATAACCCGCCGTTCGCTCTGACATGCTCGCTCCCCGTGACATTCGCCCGACTCCAGCATAACATCCGGCAACTGCCCTACCACCAACAACCGCATCCACCAACCACCAGCCCACGGACACCGCCATGCGAACCGCAATCCGCCACCCGCTGTTCACTGCTGCCGCAACCACCTGCATGACGATTGCCGGAATCGTCAGTCTCGGCGGTGCCGCGTTCGCTCAGCAACCTGCTCAGGGCCAAATCCGCACTGTGGAGCTCGGCAACAACGTCAGCCTTGAAGTGCTCTATCTGCCACCCGGTGAATTCATGATGGGGAGCACTCCGGAAGAACGCGCGTGGGCCACAGGTATCGAAGGCGGAGCAACTCCCGGAACGACTCGTGAAAGCTTCGAGGGAGAAGCTCGGCTCACACGGATCCGCCACGGACTGTGGATGGCCCGCACCGAGGTTTCCGTCGGCCAGTTTCGCCGCTTCGTCGAAGACTCCGGCTACCTGACCGACGCCGAAAAACCCGGCGGCAAAACACAGTGCTTCGATCCCTCATGGACCGGCTATAAACTCACCACCAGCGTTGTCCACCCGTGGTCACCGATGCCGGGCAAGAGCTGGCGTGATCCGAACTGGGCCTTTCCCCAGCAGGACAATTTCCCAGTCGTCTGCGTCAGCTGGAACGACGGACGCGCTTTCTGCCGCTGGCTGACCGATCGCGAACGTGCCGCTGGTCGGCTCGGCACTGACCTCGAATACCGCCTGCCCACAGATGCTGAATGGGAGTACGCCTGCCGTGGCGGTAAGCCCCGTGCATATTTCTGGTGGGGCAATGAACTCGAAGACGGCGAAGGACGGCTGAACATTTCCGCCATCGACCTCCTCCCTGGCCGCACCCGCACCTGGCCGCTTGCCAAAGCCCCGTGGAGTGATGGTTATGCCTTTGTGTCTCCCGTGGACCACTACGGGGAACGCGGGCGCAACGGCTTTGGCCTCGCCGATATGTGCGGCGGTGTCTGGGAGGTTGTGCTCGATCACTTTGATCCCAAAGGCGGTCACGAAGAACCCATCTTCAATCCCGCCGACCCGCACCCCGTCTGCCGCGGCGGAAATTATTTCGACGTCCCCGGGAACGCCCGCTGCGCTGTGAGACTGGGACTTCAGAGCGACAGCTACTCAGACTCCCGAGACGGCTTTCGCATCTGCCTTGGAAAACCAATCACCGTCCCTGAAAAAGCCGGGGACAAGCAGTAGCCCCTGTGACTCTGCTGACGGGCGTCGCAAGGCGAGGTTTTTCGGGACGTTTTCCAGCGGCCGGTTGACGGCGAGCTGCGGGAATGCCGCGGCCGGGGATGGCTCAGGCCCCTGCGTTACCGGCGTCCGCCGGAAAGAATTTCCTGCCGCTTGCTCTGATACTCTTCGTCGGTCAAAGCCCCGTTGTCCCGGGCTGTCTTCAGATCCATCAATTCCCGCCCCGCCGTGGGCGCGGTCAGCCTTTGCCAGTTTGCCATAAAGCAGCCCGAAAGCAGCGGCGTGAGCAACAGTAAGCCCAGACAGCAAATCGACCTACGCATGGAATAAGCCCCCAGATGTCCCACCATGATGAGTATACTCCCCCGAGACAAGCCGGCAAAAACTACCGGAAACACAAAATCACCGCAAGATGAAAAGCGGAGCCGCAGGGCAGCAATCATGTGAGCCGCAGGGCGGCAGCCCGCGGGTAAGGAGCCCGGATTACACACCACCAACACCCATGCAATTCACAGGATGGAAGGACTGCGATTCAGCCCCCCGTTGACATCCCCCGCACGCCTGATCGCGGTGGATCGGAGCGGCGGTGTCCGGAACCGGGTTTTCGACGGCGTAAGAGTGCCTGCCGCTGACCTGCCAAACGCAGCATCAGCCCAGCCCCCCGGAATCACTCACAAAACTGCAGCGCAAACAGATCAGCATCCGTCATGACAAACCGCAGTCGGACAGGCTGCCCCGCGAGCGAAGACAGGTCACCGTTGCCGGCTCCCTCTCCCCACACAACCCTGTGCTCAATCGCGTCTCCCACAATCGGCCGACAGTCACTCAGAGTAAACCCTGGGACGGCCCGGCCGTCGGCTGTCTGCAGTTCCACCTGCACAGCGCCGCCGGCGCTGGTGGAGTAATTAATCACCAGACGGTTTCCGGAAAACCTCAATGGGTGCGTCACAACTTCTCCCGGATCGGCGCTGGCATGCACCGATGCAAAACCGTCCAGACGCAGCGTGAATCGTCGGAAGGGGGTCACATAAATGGACATCTCCTCCCTTCCGGTCTGAACCACGTTCAGCGCCGCATAGTTCGACCGATTTCCCCACCGCGCTGGGTCGAGTCCCGGCCGAATAAACGCCTCGCGAAACGTGCGGTCAAACGCGTTTCCGCCGCGAGCTGTCATAAACAGAATGTCGGTGCTCTCTCCCCGCGCGGGATGAAAGCGTGTCGGAGTTGCGATGTAGATGTGCGGAGCCCGGAAATAGGGGTGTGTGAGCGATGTATACAGATGCTCGCCAGGAAAATTGGGCCGCATCGGTTGAGGTTCCGTCCAGTTCACGAAGTCCTGCGATGTGGTGCGACAAATGGAACGGAGTTTTTGATCGAGGAAATGTCGGAAGCAGCAGACGTAGCAGCCTTCACTTTCAGACCAGAAGGACACGTTCTGGGAATCGAAGGCATATTCACGAGTCCAGGTGATCACGGGTTCGGGCCGCAGTTTGTTCCATCGAATCCCATCGGCCGAGACAAAAGCCACAAGTCCCGTCTTCACAGTGCCCGCAAGTGCCTTGAATCGCTGTTCCGGCGGCACTCCCGGACGCGAATCCAGAAACGGACAGAAGTTATGGCAGAATGGCGGTTCGTGGAGGATCACGTTGTTCCGACGACTGCCATCAATTTCGAACAGCCCCAGTTCCGGTTTTGTCCAGTGAATTCCGTCGTGGCTTTCGCAGTACCGCGTGACTTCAGAAGCGTCCCCGTCAAACTTTGCCCCTCGGCCATCGCGTGTATAAAGTCGAAACAGGTCCCCATCCCGAATCACGGTGCCATATTCCATGTTGTCAGCTGGCTGCGTCATTGGCGCCGCGGGTTGCGGCGCGTGCAGTTTCAACTGAGCGTTCTCCAGGCGGTCAATCAGAAAGCGATCGACGAACAGTTCCCGTCTGCTGCCAATGTCCCGCACAGCATCAGCTTCCGAGCCCCCTGATGGCTGCTGAACTGCACTGACCGTCTGCTGCGTACCAGCCAGCATCAGCAGAACCAGCGTGATGAATCTGATGCGGATTCGACAGAAATTCATACGAAGACTCCGTGGAACAACATTCAGACGGCCAAACGGGATTGCGGACCAAGGCTTCATCAGTGACGAAACTCGCACTTCGGAATCGCCCGCCGCAGCTGCTCAAGCCCCTGCTCAGTAATCTGCGTGCCGTGAATGTCGAGGTATTCGAGGTGCTGCAGTGATGAAAGAAACGGAATTGATGCGTCGCTGATTTCCGTGAAGCTCAGATCCAGCCTTGTCAGGCGTGTCACAGACCAGACGTCAGCGAGGTTAGCATCGGTGATTGGGCCCTTCGTCAGCAGTTTCACATCCCGGAAACGGATTCCGAAACTCTGCGGACCACCGCAGGCCTCGGCACACTGATCCCAAACCCATTGCAGCGTCGTCAGATCGACAGGCCCTTTTAATCGCTCTTCCAGCCCACTACTCAGACGCACAAGCCCCGGATATTCGGCGTCATTTGGGGTGAAAAAGTCCTGGACAACAACATTTGCTGTCCACGAGACCGCCTCTTCCCACTGGGCTTCGGGCACGTCGGCAGGTCGTTTTCCGCGAAACGCATTGATTCTGGTGCGGATTGATGTCAACAGCCGCGTGAAACGCCGCCACTTTTGAACATGCAGAAACCACGGCAGGAGTATCAGGCTGCCGAAGGACACCAGCAGCAAAATTATCAGCAGCAGCCACGTTCTGCGCGATGCGTCCTTCCGTGGAGCCCCCCTGGAAGTCTCAATTCGCGAAACAGGTGCGGTTTCAGCGGGCATGGAGATGGTCGTTGCGGACTTTTCAACGGTCGTGTGAATGGAACGGCCGAGGGAAGGTTAAAGATTGAAAAACGACTGATCAAGGAACTGTTCTGTCAAAACCTTCGGGTTCGGAGGAGGAATCTCCGCCGAACCGCGGCGCATAAAAAACCCGCCCCACGGATCACGTGGGGCGGGAGGGGAGAGTGAAACTGATGCACCTCCTGCCCATCAGTCCACATCAAGAATCGCCGTCATCACCACCGTCGGGCCATCAGACTTTGCGTTTTCAATCATCAGGCGGTAACGCTGACCTGAAGATGTCCGGGCATCAAGGATCGGCTCGTCATCCGGAAGCGTGTCCGTATCCAGGGCTGCACCACCGTCACCATTTTCGAACAGCCCAAGATCAAGGTCGCGGGTTTTCACGTCACCGCCGGCAACCACCACTCGACGGCCACCGCCGAATCGCATGTCCGTGAACACCGCAGCTTCCCGCTCGTTCAGCACACGCCCGATCACTGCCCATTCTCCGGTCTCTTCAAGGAAACAGGCCGGTACCTGACGAGCCACGTTGCGGCAGCGGTTCAGCATGACGTCACCGGCACGGCTCAGATTTTCCATCGGCAGGGTCCAGCCGCCCTTCTGCATCAACACCATGCTGCAGAAACGACCACCGCCGGCACTGTAAAGCTTCAGGCGAATCGTATATTTGGCCGTGAAGGACGGCGTAAACTCAACGATCGGAACATTGTCGGTCTTTGTGTCACGAGCCACCTCGTCGCCCGACGAGTCAACAATGATAATGTCGAGGTCATTGCCCTCACCCACAGCTCCGCCGAACAGATACGTCCGGCCACCCTGCAGATCGGTGGTGATGCCCGAAAAATTCCCCGGCTGGATGTAGGCCGCGAGATAACAAGTGTCGCAGAACCCGTAATCCGATTTGCCTTCAATCGTCTTGCCAAGAGCGATATTCACGGCCATCGTGGCTTCCATACCTTCGCCCGGAGCCCAGTCTTCGGCATTCACAGCCGTGCCGGTGCAGACTGCCATCAAAGTCGCCAGAACCATCTGCAGTATGTTACGTTTCATCGCCAGATCTCCCCTTGTGCTTTTCTGTTTGATTTCGGAAGGCCCTCGACCACACCTCGAAGACCAACAGCAGCCGGCGATCCTTTCCGCTCTGCAACTCCCGCATC
>JBEAUF010000296.1:0-29266 GCA_041161565.1 Planctomycetota bacterium
GAAGTATGAGCAGCCCGGGGGATTCGCGGAAAATCCACCATTAGTAAAGAACGGCACCGCGCGGGAGCCCGCCACGAATCTGACAACTTACGCGGAATTCTCAAAAATCCCACACCATCACCCCGAAACCACCTCCCTTATAGGCAGTTTCCTGACACTTAGTTGACATTTGATCACCCGATAATGACGCATACAGAAACCCCGATTGTCGATTTTCCGCCCGCAAATCCCGGAATTCCCAACCATGGGACATCCGACTATTCGGGCCAAATCCCGGAAAACCGCTTTCCGCAGGTCAGGAAGTTGACTGCATTCTGGCCTTGCCGGTTTCGACAACGTAAAATCCCGCGGATTCAACAGTGAGCAGTCCCGCCTGCGGTCGTTACGGACATCTGGATTTTCCCGCCTTTTTCTCAGAATTCAGCCCATGTCAGTCCCCCGCTCGTCGCTCCTCTTCGGTCTGTTACTCCCGATGGTCTGCGGTTGCGGGCCTGAGGCCGAGGTGCGGCGTTACACGGCCAAACCGGACCCGGGCCAGGAGCAGCGAATTCTGACAACCGACCTGATTCGCAGCCGGTTTCAGAAGCAGGGTGACACGGCCAGTGTGCCGTTTCGCTGGCAGGTACCGGCCACCTGGACCGCGGCCGCTCAGGATCAATTCAGTCAATTTGCGTGGAGCAGCGGTCCGGGCCAGTCCGTGCGAATCACGGTTACGGGCCTGCCTGGTACCGCGGGTATAGAGCCACAGTTTGTGCGTTGGGGTGGCCAGATCAATCTGGACACCAGTGATCCGGCAGCGTTGTTGAAGCAGGTGGAAGAACTGTCCCTTGGCGGTGCGAAGGGGCAGTGGATCGAACTCAAGGGCCCGGTCGACACCATCCTCGGCATGATCGTTCCCCACGGGGAAATGCTCTGGGTGGTGAAGCTTAAGGGCGAGAATGCCGCGGCTGCTGAGGTCAGGGCTTCCTTCCGTCAGTTCTGTGAATCATGGCAGTCCGGCTGAGACAGCCGGTCATAACAGGGGTGATTGCATGTCAACGATTACTGCACCTGGCGGAGCAGACTCCACTCGTCCTTCCTCTTCCGGTCTGTCGCCGGCATCTGCCGTCGTGCGTGCCCTCGAACTGCTGGCATCGCTCAAATTCACCTGCGTCCTGTTCCTGCTGGCGATGGTGATTGTCTTCATCGGCAGCCTGGCTCAGGCGCGTCGTGATGTCTGGCTGGTGATGGCCGACTATTTCCGCTGTTATGTCGCCCGGGTCGACGTGCAGGACCTGTTTCCGCCATCGATGTCCGGAAATCTTGGTGAGCGAGTGGCGGAGAGCATGGGGCGGTTTCGTTTCCTGCCATTTCCAGGTGGCTGGACGATCGGCTGGCTGATGCTGCTGAATCTGATTTCCGCCCACGCGCTGCGGTTTCACATCCGGGTAACGGCAGGCCGTCTGCTGGCGGGTCTGGGACTGATTCTGGCTGGCCTGCTGATGCTGGCAGCAATCGTGATCACCGGCAATTCGCAGACTGGTGTGGAGTCCGGCAATACGATTTTGTCGGAGCGTCAGATCTGGTGGCTGATGCTCAGCGTACTGGGTGTCGCCGGCGTCGCTTCGGTTCTGGCGGGCTGGCTGTCATCGTCGATGTCGCGTTACGGACGCGGCCTGATGCTGGTTCTGGGCGCCAGCCTGGCAGCCATCTTTCTGTACTACGTGATACTTGAGTGGACGGGTGACTCAGGCATGCTCAGCCTGTCCGCCATGCGAATTCTCTGGCAGCTGCTCAAAGCCTCCGCCTGCTCCCTCGTGCTCCTCCTCGGCTGCAACCTGCTCTTTGAAAAACGCGGTGGCATTGCTCTGCTGCACTTCGGTGTGGCGCTGCTGATGTTTAGTGAACTGCAGGTGGGCCTGGTGGCCCGCGAAAACAGTTTGTCACTGGTCGAAGGCGAAGAGCTCGAGTTTGCCAGGGACATCCGTGAGCGGGAACTCGCGGTCATCCATCGCGAGTCCGGAAAGGCTGAGGATCAGGTGACTGTGGTGCCGGAGGCCCTGCTGGAACAGGCCGCTTCGGTGGCCGATCCCGAATCGCAGCAGAAGCCCGGCGGCCCGCTCAACGACCGTCAGAAGATTACGCTCCCGGAGCTTCCTTTTGACATTGCAGTACGCCGCTTCCACCGCAACTGCGAGCTGCGGTCCACGGAATCCGGCGACACTCCTCTGGCTTCCGGCCTCGGTTCCTTTGCCGCCATCAACCCGCTCAGCCCGGTCACCGGCATGGATGGTGAAATCGACCAGAGTGCGGTGCTGGTGGACCTGCTCGACAAGCAATCCGGCAAGGTGCTCAATTCACTGCTCCTGGCTCAGAACGTCAACGAGCTGACCTCCACACTGGCCGAAAAGGCCACAGTAGACGGCTCTGACTACTACTTCTATCTGCGTTTCAAGCGTAACTACCGCCCCTACTCTGTGAAACTCCTTGACGTCAGCCGCACGAATTACGTGGGATCGCCGACCCCGCGCGACTTTCGTTCCACCATTCAGATTAACGAAGCCGGTCAGACTCAGGAGTTCACGCTGTGGATGAATAATCCGCTGCGGTACAAGGGAGAGACCTTCTATCAGTCAGACTACCGGGCGTTGCCGAATGGTCAGGAGATGTCCACTCTGTCGGTTGTCCGGAACACCGGCTGGATGCTCCCCTACATCGCCTGCATGATTGTGGCCTTCGGGATGTTTGCCCAGTTCGGTCAGACCCTCCTGCGATTTCTCAGCCGCTTCGAACGCCAGCAGGCAGTGCGTCCGATTCCTGCGGGTGCGGCTGGTATTGATGGTGTTCCCGGCTCAGAACTCCTGCGCCGCCCCGGGTTCTCACCCGCAGTTGCAAAGACAGCGGAAATTGAGACCGCTCCCGAAAAGTTGTCTCCTCTGGCCATCTGGCTCCCGGTGACTCTCACCGCCGTCTTCGCACTTTGGGTGGCCCGAGGCACCATGGCACCGCGTGCGGAAGCCCCGGCCGCGACTGCAGACGCACCCGCTGCTGGTGCGGAAGAAGCCGCTCCCGACACAACCATCTCCATGAACATGTACGAAGCGGCGAAGATCCCGATCGCCTGGAACGGTCGTGCCCAGCCACTGGATTCCATCGCCCGCACAATGCTGCTCATGTCTTCCGCCAGATCCACCTTCCAGGCAGAGCTGGAATCATGGCAGATCAATCAGCCCGAAGTCCGCTCGCAGCTCATCGAACGCGTTAAAAAGGCGTGGCCAACAGCCGATGTATCAAGCCTCGATACATTCGAAGGCAGTTACGCCTCATGGATTACGGCAATTTCAGAGGCGGTGGACGCCAAACCTCAGGATGTTGAACCGAATGTCCGGGATCTGCTGGTGCGTCGCGTACCCGCCGTGCACTGGCTGCTGGACCTGATCACTCGCCCCGAACTGGCGGCCCGTCACCGTGTGATCCGTATTGAGGACGACCGTCTGCTGGCTGCACTGCAACTGGAAAAGCGTCCCGGCTTTGTTTATTCACTGGATGAAGTTCGAACCAATTTCCCGGAACTGCGTCAGTACATTGAGTCGGGGCAGGAGAAGCAGCGTCAGAAGAAAGAACACGAACTGCAGCCCCTCGAACAACGTTCGCTGGCTCTGTTTGAAACAGTGAGTCGATTCGGCGGTCTTGAGCAGATGTTCCAGCCGCAGCCGGCGGAGAATCTGTTTGACGCTGTAATCAACGCGTGGCGTCTCACCCAACAGCTCCAGGAAACTCGCGCGGCCATGGCCGTACCCACCGGCACCGAGGACGCTCAGAAATCCTGGGAAACCTACGTTCTCGCCAGTGCCCTGCGGGATGTGAATCAGGGGCTCAGAACGCACAGCATTACCACACCTGAACAGCTGGCTGCATGGACAGAAAACGAACTCCCTTTGGCTCTTGTCAGGGAAACCATCATCGGCACATGGTCCGTGCTGCAGACCGGTATTGGCTCGGAAGCAGAACAGGCTGCCGCGCCGGTGGATGTTCCCGCCCGCGCCGGTGAAGCACTCGGCAGAGTCCGTGACCCTTATCTGCTCCGAGTCCTCGCTGTGATCTCCCAGGCTCAGCCCGGTCAGACGGCAGCCCAGGTGGCCGAATCGGTGACTCAGGAACAGGCCTCGAAAATCGCCACCTCGCGCATCACTCAGGACCTGTTTCAGGTGATTGAGGTGCTCCAGCAGCAGTCGGGGGATGACCCTCGGCTTGCCGAACTCCGCAATCGTCTGACGCAGTTCGCCGGCAACGAAGACCAGCTTGCCAGTGCCGCAAACCGGGAAATTCTGACACTCGTCTGGACCGACCTGCACAAGCGGGTCGGAGAGGTGCTCCCCGGAGGATCCTCGCACGAGTCCTTCAACACAGCAGTTGGCCACGTCACTGACATCTTCAACAGCTGGCGGGACGTGGATCCTCAGAAATTCAACGCCTCAGTCGCTGCTTACCACAGCTGGCTTGACAAGGCAGCGCTGCCTCACGTGGACATCAGCAATGTCCGCCTGGAAGCGTGGTTCAACTATTTCGACCCCTTCAACAAAGCGATTTACATTTATTTCACGATTATTCTGCTGGTGTTTATCAGCTGGCTGTCCTTCAGCACGGCAACTCGCCGCAGTGCTCTCTGGCTCCTTGGTCTGGCCTTCGTTATCCACACTGCAGCGCTCTGGCTGCGAATTGAAATTTCCGGCCGCCCCCCGGTAACCAATCTGTATTCGTCAGCCATCTTTATCGGCTGGGCAGTGGTGCTGGCGGCGTTTGGAATTGAACTGTTCATACGCAATGGTCTCGGCAGCCTTGTCGGCGGTTCCGCCGGTGCTGCGGCGCTGATGATTGCCCATTATCTGGCTGCCGACGAAGGAGATACTCTGGGAGTGATGCAGGCGGTTCTCGACACCGCTTTCTGGCTCGCGACCCACGTTGTCTGCATTACGCTGGGCTACGCAGCGACATTCGTAGCGGGTTTTCTTGGCATCTGCTACTGCGGCGTTGGCCTGGTCAACAGGATTCGTGGTCTGCAGCCGCTGGCCGCCTCCGGCGTCCGTCGTCACGAACAACTGGGCCGGATGGTCTACGGAGTGCTCTGCTTTGCTCTGTTCTTCAGCATGGTCGGGACTGTGCTGGGGGGGCTCTGGGCCGACGATTCGTGGGGCCGATTCTGGGGCTGGGACCCCAAGGAAAACGGGGCGATGCTGATCGTCATCTGGAACGCCCTGATCCTGCATGCTCGCTGGGACAAAATGATCGGCGACTTCGGCACCAGCATCCTCGCGATGCTGGGAAATATTGTCACAGCGTGGTCGTGGTTCGGGGTGAACGAACTTCGAGCAGGGCTGCACACCTATGGATTTACCGAGGGTCGTCTGGCGGCGCTCGCAGCCTTCATCCTGATCCAGCTGCTGGTCATCGCCGTATTCCTCACCGTCGCTCGCCCGAGCCGTAAACCCGCCGCAGCGTAACCTCGATTTGTCTGACTCCCTTTTCGGAACCTGTTCCATGACCGACAGCCCCCAGGACACTCAGGCACCAGGGCAACCCTCAGACAACCAGCCCTGGTACCGGGATGGCCTGAATTTCACCTGCACCCAGTGCGGCGACTGCTGCACCGGCGGCCCTGGTACTGTTTGGGTCACGGATGAAGAGCTCCAGGAAATCGCCGAGTATCTCGGGAAGCCGATCGGGGAAATCCGTCTGTTCCACACCCGGATCATTCGTGGTCGCGTATCGCTCACGGAATTCGCGAACGGGGACTGCACATTTTTCGACCCGTGGGCACGAAAATGCACAGTTTATAAGGCTCGGCCCATCCAGTGTCGGACGTGGCCATTCTGGAATTCCCACCTGGCAAGTCCGGAATCATGGCAGAAGGTTTGCGACGTCTGTCCCGGATCCGGTACAGGCGCATTTTTCAGCCTGGAACAGATTCAGGAGCGGGCCGGACGGATTGACCTGTAGCGAATCGGTTGGCGCAGGGGTCAAAAACCGCGCTGCTTTTGCCGAATTTCGATGGAACCGCCTGAAAACACTGTTCAAGCAGGCCGATAGACGGCATGGTATAGGGGTTCTGCGCGCTTTCCTCGCGCAGCGGCAATCGATTCCGGATCTGTGTTTGGGGTATCCAACATGGCGCGGGTGCTTTCCGGGTGCTGGGTGCTGGCAGCAGCCATTTTTCTGACCACCGTCAGTTCCAGGGCTTCTGCGCAGGTCATTCAGGCACCGCTCACCGATGGCTTCGTCAAATCCAGCTCGATTGCCATGTCCGTGGACGAGATGCTGGGGATCCGCAAGGCAAGGGCGGCCGAGGAACCAATTCTGGGGCCGGGCTACCCCAACCTCTGGATCGGTGAAGTGCAGTTCAAACCACTCCGCCTGATTCGACTTTCCTGGACAGATGCACGCACTGGCAAAACGCAACAGGAGATTGTGCGTTACATGGTGTATCGCATGATCCGTCGGGACTACACGGAGCTCGCCGGTGCCGACAAACAGGATCTGGAACTGAAGCTCGCCGACCCCAACACCGATCCTTCCAACGTGCTCGACCCTGACGACTCCCGCCCCCTGCAGATGCCTCGCTTTCTGCTGCAGTCCAACGAAGTGGACGGCACCCCCATTGCCATGTGGCAGGATGAAGTGAACGTGTCGATCCAGAACGCTGTGTTTGCCCGCGAAATGGGCCGTCGCGGCCTCAACCTGAAACTTTTCAACAGCGTGGAGGGGCTTCAGGAAATTGGCGAGCCTGTGCCTGCGGCCGACCCGGACGCACTGCAGAAAGCCGTCTATGGCGTGGCTGTCTGGCGCAATGTTGATGACAAGGCCGACTTTTTTACTGTGTACATGTCGGGCTTCAGCAACGCCTACCGCATCTCCACCGACGCTTCCGGCAATCAGGTGGTCGAGGAAAAGGTGGTGATTCAGAAATTCGAACGCCCGGGCGATGAATTCCGCCAGGAAGAACTGGAATACCGGCTGGTGGAAGAAGCCGACCTCGACAAGGACGGCTCCCGCGAAACTCGCTACCCGCTCTGGCAGTACCGTCCCCGCACCTTCAACGCTCAAATCCCCGATCTGAACAACGTGCTGCGAAACATCCGCTCGTCGCAGCTCCCCTGAAGTCCGCTCCACGTCTCAGCTCAGCGCTGCCACAGCCTCTTCATAGCTGTCGTACACCCGCAGCACCTGATCCAGCGCTGTGACGGAAACAGCGGCGCGGGCAAAGGAGTTAAGTTCGCAGAGCGCCAGTTGTCCTTCTGGACGCTGCGAAAGGACCTTACAGATGGCCACGCAGCGTCCGAGGAAGGCGGAGCCGACAAATCGCACGTGACGCAGATCCAGCAGCAGCCGCGGAGACTGCAGCTGTGCGGCAAACTCCACGCGAATGCCTGCGTCGTCCAGGTCATTTTCAAACAGGCTGGAAAAGTTTGCGCCCGGACGAATGACCGTCACGGGGCCATCGAGCAGAATTTCCGGCGGCTGTGCGGCGCTCATGGGGCATGATCCTGATAAAGATGCGAGCTCGTCAACAACTGCGGCAGGCCTTGCCGTCCCTCACGGACGGCTGGAGTGCCGCAGTATTCCATGTGCAGTGCCGGAATGCCAGTCACCATGTCATCGGGAATCGGGTGGGGGGCGGCCGGGAGCCGGCCATCCGCAGCCGCCAGCAGGAGTCTGTGAATGTCTGAGCTGATTGTGATCACGGGTGTTTCCCGGGGCCTTGGCCGCGCGATGCTGGAAGCATTCTGTCGTGAGGGCTTCTTTGTCGCGGGCTGTTCACGAAGCACCGCGGCCTGTCACGAACTGCAGCAGCTCCTGCACGGGCGCTGCGACGTGCAGCCTGTTGACATCACCGATGAAGGTCAGGTTGCGGCATGGGCGGCCGCGACTGCTGAACGATTCCCCTCACCGCGACTGCTGATCAACAATGCGGCCGTAATCAATGCCAATCAGCGACTCTGGCAGGTTCCGGCCGCGGAGTTCCAGGCTGTGATCGACATCAACATTGCGGGCACCGCGCGGATTATTCGGCACTTTGTTCCGCGAATGATTGCTGCCGGATCAGGTGTGATCGTGAACTTCAGCTCGGGCTGGGGCAGGTCCACATCAGCAGAAGTGGCACCGTACTGCGCGTCCAAATGGGCAATCGAAGGGCTCACCCTCGCGCTCGCTCAGGAACTTCCTCGGGGCATCGCTGCCGTTTCGCTGAATCCCGGAGTGATCGACACGGACATGTTGCGGAGCTGTTTTCGGGAGGGAGCCGCGGGTTATCCGGCACCAGCAGAGTGGGCACAGCGAGCCGTCCCATTCCTGCTTAGCCTCTCCGGCCGTCACAATGGCCGGCAGCTGACCGTTCCGGGCGAAGAATAGCGACCTTCGATCTTGCCCTCCGGGAATTCCCGTGTAATGTGGGCAATTCACGTCGCCCCGGGCATTTTCGTCATTCGTCGTCCATTCGCTCAGGAGCCTCTCATGGCTGCTGCCGTTTCCCGGCTGTGTTTCCGCTGCCGACTGCTGCTTGTCGTCTGTTGCCTGCTGCAGACATTCTGTCCGCCTGCTGCTGGTCAGGCTGTGACCAACAGCAAGTCCGGGCAGGCCGACAAATTTCGTCAGTTATCCGAGCTGTTGCCGACGCCCAACGACTACCGCACGGCATCCGGCGCCCCCGGTCATCGCTACTGGCAGCAGCGTGCCAACTACGACATCGATGTCCGACTCAACGACAAAACACAGCAGCTCACCGGCCGCGAGACCATTACCTACACCAATCACTCCCCGGACTCGCTCACTTACCTCTGGCTGCAGCTGGACGGCAACATGCGCAGACCCCAGTCCGGCCGCACTCTGTCCGCACAGGCCCCGGCACTCTCCGGCCAGGTTTCGTTTCGCACCTTCGATGGTCTGCTGACAGCTGAGACCTTCGACGGTCAGATGCAGATCCAGGCAGTCAGCGACGCAGAAACCGGCGCTGCCCTGCCCCATGCGATTGTTCGCACGTCCATGCGAATCGACCTCCCGCAACCACTCGAACCAGGCCAGTCCACCCGATTCACAGTGGCGTGGCAATCCAGCATCCCCAACGCGCGGGTGCTGCCGGGCCGAATGGGTTATGAGTTTTTTGAGAAGGACGGGAATTACCTGTACGAGATGGCTCAGTGGTTCCCGCGGATGTGTGCGTATACGGACTACGCCGGGTGGCAGCACAAGGAATATCTGGGCCAGGGCGAGTTCACTCTGGAGTTTGGTGACTATGTGGTGCGGATTACGGTGCCCGACGACCACGTGGTGGCATCCACGGGAGTCCTGCAGAATCCCGCCGAAGTGTTGTCCGCGGAACAGCAGCAGCGGCTGCAGCAGGCACGCACAGCAAAGGATCCGGTGTTCATCGTCACCCCGGACGAAGCTCGCCAGAATCAGGCTGCCGGCTCCGATCAGGAGCGGACGTGGATATTCAAGGCCGATAATGTTCGTGACTTCGCCTTCGCCTCGTCCCGTAAATTCATCTGGGATGCTGTCCAGCATTCTGTCGGGGGCAATCAGGTGCTGGCCATGTCCTACTACCCACCGGAAGGTGAGCCACTCTGGAGCCGCTATTCCACTCGAGCCATCGTGCACACGCTCAACGTGTATTCCAAATACACCTTCAATTACCCATATCCCGTGGCGATCTCCGTGAATGGCCCGGTGGGTGGCATGGAATATCCAATGATCTGCTTCAACGGCCCGCGACCGGAACCGGACGGCACATATTCCGCACGCACCAAGTACGGCCTGATCACTGTCATTATCCACGAAGTCGGCCACAACTACTTTCCGATGATTGTCAACAGTGACGAGCGGCAGTGGATGTGGATGGATGAAGGACTCAATACCTTCCTCCAGTATCTGGCTGAAGTGGAATGGGAAACGAACTATCCGGCTTTGCGAGGCGAACCAAAGGACATCGTGAATTACATGACCAGCACCGATCAGGTGCCGATTATGACCAACTGCGAATCACTGCTGCAGGTTGGCCCCAACGCATACGCCAAGCCCGCAACAGCACTCAATATCCTCCGCGAAACCATCCTCGGCCGCGAACTCTTTGATTTCGCCTTCCGCGAATACTCCCAGCGCTGGAAGTTCCGTCGCCCGGAACCAGCAGACTTCTTTCGCTCCATGGAAGACGCCAGTGGAGTGGACCTTGACTGGTTCTGGCATGGCTGGTTCTACACGACAGATCATGTCGACATCGCACTCACCGGCGTTCAGCAGCATGAGCTGACGGATGGCGACCCCACCCGCGAAGCTCAAGCACAGCGGGATGAACGCAGCCGCCAGCCGATCACGCTTTCCCAACAACGTAATCAGCCGCTTCCCAAACTCGTCGATGCCTACCCCGCTCTGAAGGACTTCTACAACTCCTTCGATGACCTGCAGGTTTCCGACGAAGATCGTAAAGCCTTTGAAAAGTGGCTGGCAGAGCTCTCCGGTCGCGATAAGGAATTGCTCGCCGACAAACACTCATTCACCACCGTCTCGCTGCAGAATATCGGCGGGCTCGTGATGCCCGTAATTCTCAAACTCAGCCACCCCGATGGCACGTCAACCGAAGTCCGACTGCCCGCAGAACTCTGGGTCAAGGATTCCCGTTCCGTACGCAAACTGCTCATCACAGACAAACCAGTTACCGCCGTAGAACTTGACCCACACCTCGAAACCGCTGACGCAGATCGCACCAATAATCATTACCCGCCGCAGATTTCCAGAAGTCGCTTCAAACTGTTCCGCGAAAGCCGGGAACGGAACCCGATGCAGAAAGCTGGTCTCGGCAACAATCCTGAAGCATCCGGAGCGACCCCGTGAACCGCCGTCGACTGCTCGCTGCTGCCGCTGCCGCACTCCCCGCACTGTTCGCCAGCCGACGCGTGTCTGCAGCCAATTACGCACACCCCTTCCACGCTACCTCGCTGGAACTCGAATGGAATCCTGAAACAGGTTGCTTTGAAGCCGCCCTGCAACTCCCCGGCCCACCCCTCGATGAAGAACTCGCCCGAATCGCAGAACGCCCGGTAGCTCTCGATTCCCCCGATTTGCTCAAACGCCAACAAAACGAAAGGATCCTCGAAGACTGGGTCCGCAGGCGATTCAAACTCACTGCCAAAGATCTGCCTCACTGCGAAATTCACTGGGTGGGCGTCGAAACGGAACTCCGCTCCGTCTGGGCCTATTTTGAAGTTCGCCTGCAGCCACAGGCCCCCGAACAGCCGCCAGCCGCAAAATCCCCAAACACATCCGCCAATCGCCCGTCCGATAAACATCCGCCCTGCCCCGTTGATGAACTCACACTGCACTGCCGCTTCTTCGAACATCTTCAGGGGCAGGTCAACGCAGCCACCATTCGTCTCCCCGACCGCCGCGGATCCCTGATCCTCACAGAAATCCTCCAGTCAGCCGCCGTCAACTGGTCCCCCGCGAAGAATCCCTGAGCTCCCGCGGATTCAAGCCTTCACCAGAGACATGCAGCCCGGCGCCGCTCCGCACCACCGCCGCACCCACCGAAAATCCCGGATTCCTGCGGTTTTGCTGCCGACACCATCGGACGGCCCAGGTAAACTCATAAGCCAGTCGCTCGCTTCCGGTCCGGTTGACACACGACATTTGCCACCGGACCTGCCCACAGTGCCCCCTCTCGGGATCCACCCCATGACCTGCCTACAGCTCGCCGCGGCACTGCTCATCACGTCCCTTGTTCAACCAGCCAACAACACTCCAGCCCCGGCTGACGGCATGGCTGGTTCCACCGTCGCAGGCGGCTACAAAATCGAACTCCTCGGCACCGCCAATGTCAGGAACATGGACTCAGTCGTAGTCCTGCGGCGCAATCCAGCAATCCCGATGTTTGGCAACACGAATTTTGAACTCTTTGGCACTGGCGAGGGTTTCAACTTTTCCGGTGGCAATGTCATCGGCGGTGCCAATTTCGGTGGTGCCAATTTCGGTGGCGGGAATGCCGCTGCTGGAGACCCCAATGGCAATGACGGCCAGAATATCTCCCCGAACTTCGGCGTTGCTCTCAGGATCACCCCCGAGGCCCCGAACCCCAATCCCAAACGTAAACGCCGCACAACGGTTGCACTGGAACCCGGTTCCCGAGCTGTCGAGCAGGACGGCGAGGCCGTGCAGTCTGCCACCGGTCCGACGCAGCTGTCCTTCCCGGAATTTGAAGAGCAGTTCCCGGATTCACACTACATCTATTTCGAACGCAAACAGAACCCCAACCGAGTGCTCCGGGAAATCAGCGGAGAGCTCAGGATCCAGCCCGGTCGCGAGCTGAAAGCCGTGTTTCCCGGAGCCGATCCCCGAAAACTTCGCGTGGATGGCGAGGAATTCCAGCTGCAAAAGGTTGAACAAACCGCCGCCGATCTCCGCATCACCGCAGCTTTCCCTCCCACAACACTCGCGAAAAAAGCCCGGACCATACCCGAGCGCATGCAGGCCATGATGCAGGCAGCCTTCTCCATGCAGGCCTTCATCGAAGATTCCACAGGCCAGCTGCACGAAGCCAAAAGCGGCGGGACAGGCGGCGGTTCAAATGCCGGTTTCTCGTCGTTCAGTTTCAATAACATCCCACAGGGTCGAAAAACGGTTCTGCCTCCAGTCCAGCCCACAGTTATGACTTTCGTGTTTGGGCCACTGGAAGACGGCAGGACCATCAGCAATATCATCCTCCGCATGGCAGATATCGAAGGCAAACCCGAACTGGTACCTTTTACGATCACTGTCGAAGCAGTGCCGGATTAAGTTCACGACATGTGCCAGGCGACCCACGGTTGCATTCGCGTGACAGTGCCACCCAACGCAGGCTGGCAGACCATGATCACAGCCGGAATCGAGGGGCCGGGAAAACGCAGGATCACAGCCGCAGCCACCTGCAGCCGTGATGTGTGCACTCGAACGCGAACAGAAAATGCCGCGGCATGACCGGTTTTGTCATCCAGGCAACTCCCTGCCGCTCCCGCAGACACCGGACTCGTTGCATTTGCGATGGTTGTTCTGCAGCGGCTGGGGCCCGCGGCAGACTGACCCTGGCTGTGGGAGCGTTTCACCGGTCAGGAGCGAGGTTTCCACCGGGCGGTTCTGATCGCAGGGCTGCGCTTTTGATTCCCGTGATTTCACTTCGTGATGGTTACCTGAAATCCGCGGCAAGTGTACAATCGACCCGGCGTATGTTTTTCCCCGCAAGCCCCCTGCCGCCGCATTCGCAACCATGTCTGCAGCTCCCGAATTATTTCCGCTTTTCGATGCTGAGGGCATGGCCGCCCCGCGTGTTCCGAGTAACCTGCGTGAGACCGGCATCGACCGTGAAGTGCTGCTCGGGCTGCTGCTCAAAGTCTGCTACACATCATCTCAGACTTCCACCGAGGCAGCCGCTGGTCGTCTGCTGCTGCCAATTCCGCTGATTGCTGAGCTGCTCGAGGAACTTCGCCGAGAGAATCTGGTGGAGATCCTTGGCAGCAGTGGCCCGCTCGGCTTTCGTTTCACGCTTTCACAGAAGGGACGGGACCGTGCGCTGCGAGCGATGGAGGTTTCCGGTTATGTCGGCCCTGCACCGGTTTCTCTGGAGGCCTACACCGCATCGGTGCAGCATCAGGCGGCCGCACGTCCTCCGGTAGCCCCCGAAAAAATCGCTGAATCACTGGCAGGCATGACCCTGACCGACGAAGCCCGCATGCTGGCTGGCCTCGCCGTCACGGGAAATCGCAGCCTGTTCGTCTATGGCCCGGCAGGGAACGGCAAAACATCAATCTGTCTCAACCTGCGAAAAGCGCTCACGGACGGAGTCTGGGTACCGCACTGCATTGCGATTGAGCAGCAGGTCATTCGGATTTTTGACGCGCAGGTCCATGAGACGCTGGAACTTCCCACGCAATCCATCCGCAGCATCGACCATCGCTGGGTGCGGATTCGTCCGCCGCTGGTGGTTGTGGGTGGCGAACTGCGACTTGAGGATCTGGATCTGGCGTGGAGTCCATCGCTGCGATTTTATGAATCACCTGTTCAGCTCAAGTCCAACTGTGGCATTCTGCTGATCGATGACTTCGGCCGTCAGCGAGTGGATGCGAGAGAGCTGTTGAATCGCTGGATCGTGCCGATGGAGTACCACATTGACTATCTGACCCTGCAGACGGGTCAGAAGATCTGTGTGCCGGTTCGCAATCTGCTGATGTTTGCTACAAACCTTGATCCGAAGGACGTTACGGATCCGGCCTTTTTGCGGCGAATGGGTTATCGGCTGAATCTGACATCGCCGACCCCTGAGCAGTATTCCGTGATTTTTCGCCGGTATGCTGAGCGTTACGGGATCACGGTGGACGAAGATTTGCTGCGGAATATTCTGGAGCGATACCGCAGTGAACAGCGGGAACTGCGTTGCAGTGAGCCGCGGGATTTGATCGAACGCATGCGGGATCTGAGCCGTTACTACAACAGGCCACTGGAAATCACGCCGCAGGCACTGGATGTGGCATGGCGGGGCTTTTTCGGGTCCATCTGAGCTTCCCAGCCGAAAAAACTCCCGCAAACACCCCAAACTACTCCGCATAATCGTTACAGGCCGCAAATCTGCCCCACTTTTGCAGAAAAAAAATTCTTCGAAGAAATCTGGCGGTTGACTCGCGAAATTCAGCCTTAACCCATCAGACGCCTGACAAGGTGTCAAACTGAACCGCGGTGAATCAGCAAAGACTCTGAGACTGCCGCCAACTGTTTCCCGCCGCGTGTAACTCCGCGGCCCGCCGTTCCGCCGCTTTCACGCGTCCTGCGGAAGACTCGGCAAAGCCTGTGTTCAATCGCTGCGCAGACGGTCCGCGCATCGCTCATGTGCAAACATATTTCAGGATTTTTTCCCATGTCAAAGTTCATCAACTCTGTTCGTCGTCTGCTGGTTCGCGAAGAAGGCGCCACGATGGTCGAGTACGGCCTGATGGTTGCACTCATCGCCATCGTCGCTGTGGCTGCCGTCGGTACCCTCGGTGGTCGTGTCTCCGACACCTTCTCCGGCCTCACATTCTGATCAGTCACCATCCACCTTCGACCCTGCCGCCTGCTGCGGCTCAATCTTCCCGTTCTTCGCCTCAAATCAAATTTCCAGGAGTGGTTCTCATGTCAAAGTTCATCAACGCTGTTCGTCGTCTGCTGGTTCGTGAAGAAGGTGCCACGATGGTCGAGTACGGCCTGATGGTTGCACTCATCGCCATCGTCGCTGTGGCTGCCGTCGGTACCCTCGGTGGTCGTGTCTCCGACACCTTCTCCGGCCTCACATTCTGATGCCTGCCATGCTCATCGATGCCTTACCAGCCGTCGTGGTCTCGGCGGCCGTCATTGCCGGAGCGGTTTCTGATTACCGCGGATTCCGGCTTCCCAACTGCCTGACTCTGCCGCTGGTTCTGTCGGGGTTCCTCTGGCACTTCGCCAGCGGGTCTGCTGACGGACTCATCCGCAGCCTTCTCGGGCTCCTTGCTGCCTGCCTGCCGCTTCTGCCGGCTTACGCCGGCGGCGGCATGGGGGCAGGTGACGTAAAGCTGATGGCTGGGATTGGCACGTGGATGGGTGCTGTTTTCGCTCTTTACGTACTCATCATCGCAGGTCTTGCTGGCTGGGCAGTGCATCGTCTGAGCCGTAGACCGCGTCCATCGAATCACAGCGACGCGACAGCAGCATTCAACAATCTGAATATTGAAGCCGCCCTGCTCCATCCGGTTCATCGGCAGCAACTGCTGCCATTCGGAGTCATGATAGCAGCAGGCACACTGGTAACTCTGGCCCTTGGAGGGCCGGTCTGAGTCTTTCTGCCGGACTTTTGCGGCAATTTGCGATCAATTCCAACACGGCTGCGGGAAGGTGGTCGCCAACCGGGTCGTCTGCAGACTGGAAACTGCAGACGGCCCGGTTGTTTTTCTTCCCCGCCCCAGACATCTCCTGAATGGACCCGCGCACATGACTGCTTCCCCGGTCACCGCGCCTCCGCCGGTATTCCCCGCTGATCCGCGGATGGCAATGTTTCAGAATTCTGCTCCGGCATTTCCGGACCCGCGGCTGGCCGCGATGGAATCCTTTGCTCCGCGGACTGAACAGCCAGCCCCCGCACCGCGGAAGGTCGACGATGCGGCCCGCTGCGAACTCCACCGCCGCCTGATTGGCAGCCTCGACCTGTCCACCGTTGGCACCCGCTCCGAAACCGAACTCCGTGCGGAAATCCGCCACGCAGCGGAAGAGCTGTGTCGGCAGAGTAATCAGCTGATGAATTCAGCGGAGCGTGAGTCGCTGGTCAGCGAAGTCATGGACGAGACTTTCGGCCTCGGACCACTTGAGCAGCTGCTCCGCGATCCCACCATCAGCGACATTCTGATCAACGGCCCCAAAACCATCTTCTGCGAACGCCGCGGACGACTGGAAAAATCCGACGTAACTTTCGCCAGTGAAGACCATCTGCTGCAGATTATTCAGCGGATTGTGAGCCGGGTGGGGCGTCGAGTGGATGCCACGAGCCCGATGGTTGATGCCCGTCTGGCGGACGGCAGTCGCGTCAATGCCATCATCCCACCGCTCGCTCTTGACGGTTCGCTCGTCTCCATTCGCCGCTTTCCCGACAGGCCGCTTAAGGCCGACGACCTGATTGCCAAAAAGTCGGTGGCTCCGGAAATGATCGAATTTCTGGCTGCGGCGGTTCGATCACGGCTGAACGTGCTGATTTCCGGCGGCACCGGCTCCGGAAAAACCACGCTCCTGAATATGCTCTCCGGCTACATTCCGGACCACGAGCGAATTGCCACGATTGAGGATGCTGCCGAACTGCGACTCCAGCAGTCGCATGTGGTTCGCATGGAAACTCGTCCGCCCAATGTGGAAGGACAGGGTGCGGTCACCTGCCGGGATCTTGCCCGCAACGCACTCCGTATGCGTCCGGACCGTCTGGTCGTGGGCGAATCCCGCGGCCCTGAAGCACTCGATATGCTCCAGGCCATGAACACTGGTCACGACGGCAGTATGACAACGCTGCACGCCAACGACACACGAGACGCGGTGAGCCGCCTTGAGATGATGGTCGGGATGGCAGGATTCGACCTGCCAATCTGGGTCATTCGTCGCCAGATCGCATCAGCCGTACACCTCGTGGTGCAGGCCGCACGACTCACCGGTGGTACTCGTAAAGTCATGAAAATCTCTGAAATCACCGGGATGGAAGGCGAAAACATCACCATGCACGACCTGTTTGTCTTTCGTCAGACAGGTCTGAGCGCAGACGGTGTAGCGACCGGATCGTTTATCTGCACCGGTATCCGCCCGCACTGCCTGGAGCATATCGAATCCATGGGCATTCGGCTGCCTCCGGGGCTCTTTGACCGCCGCACTCTGGTAAACTGCTGAAAGGAGGTGACTTGTGGGTTTCAATCTCTTCGTCACTTCCACCTTTCTGGCCGCCATTTTCTGCGTGGCCGCACTGTACTCCCTCGCCAGCGACGTACTCTTTCGTGACCGCATCAAACTGCGGGCGCGTATCGAAGAAGAACTTCGCAGCAGCCAGCGTACCCGCGCTAAGAACTCAATGCTCAAACAGATGAGCCAGGCGGAGCTGCACCTGCTCATGGATGCCGCGGAAGACCATCGGACGTGGCATGAAAAGATCCGGGATCTGATTGACCAGGCCGGACTGCAAATGGCCCCTGCCGTCCTCTATCGCAGGATGGCAGCATCCGGCTTACTGGTCACAGTGGCTGCATTTGTGATTCGTGGGAGTATTCCGCTGGCGATTCTGGCCGGTGCCGGTGCCTGCTGGCTGCCGCTTCTGCATATTCGCATGCTTCGCGACCGGCGTCAGAACAACATGCGTGCTCAGCTGGCCGATGCGTTCGAGCTGATGAGCAGCACATTGCGGGCCGGCCAGTCCATGACCCAGTCGATGCAGGCGGTGGCCGCAGATTTCCCGGCACCAATTGCCGAAGAATTCATGCTCTGCGCTGAACAGCAGAACCTTGGACTCGATCCCGAACTCTCCATGCGGCAGCTCGCCCGCCGCTGCGGAATCATCGAACTGAAAATCTTCGTCGTCGCAGTGCTCGTTCAGAGACAGGTCGGCGGAAACCTCAGCGAAATCCTGCAGGGACTGGCCCACGTGGTTCGTGAGCGATTTCGGATCATGGGACTGATCAACACACTGACCGCCGAAGGTCGCCTCCAGGCTCTTGTCCTGATGGCACTCCCACCCTTCCTGCTGCTCGTGATGATCTTCCTCAACCGCGACTACACCCAGAGTCTGCTGGACCACCCTGAATTGCTCGTCGGTATGGCCGTGAGCATGGGTTTTGGATGGCTCTGGATTCGCAAAATCATCAACTTCGACTTCTGATTCGGAGACCTGTGATGTGGGTTCCCGTACTTTTCGCAGCAGCCATGGCCAGCGGCCTCACAGGTCTGCTCTACATGGTGCTCCGTAAGAAAACCGAAAGCACCGAGATGCGTCTGCGGACGCTCCAGCAGTCCACTTCCTCCCCGGAAGATCCGGCGATCGTTGAAAACCTGCGACAGATCGTCCACTCCACCGTGCCCCGCGTCGGACAAACACTGATCCCCAGTGACTCCGAAGAACGCTCAAAACTCGCTACCCGACTGCTGCATGCCGGGCTCTACAGCCCCAATGCCATGCCACTGTTTCTGGGATTCAAGTTCCTGCTGATCGCCAGTCCGCTGCTGATCTCCATCGCCCTCGCCATCAGCGGACTGTTTCCCATGGAAAAAGCGTTGATTGGCGGCTCCATGCTGGGTGTCTTCGGAATGATCGCCCCCAGCTTCTGGCTCGATCGACGCAAGACACGCCGCCAGACGGCGCTCCGCCGCGCTCTGCCAGACGCCTGCGATCTGCTTGTGATCTGCCTGAGTGGCGGGCTGAGCCTGATCGCGGCCCTTGTACGGGTAGTGGAAGAGCTGCAGACAGCCCACCCGCTGCTGGCCGCTGAACTCCGCATCGTTGAACGCGAAGTTCAGCTGGGTACAAGACTCGCTGAATCGCTGCAGAAATTCGGCAATCGCAGCGATCTCGCAGAACTTCAGAATCTTGCCGCCGTCGTGATGACCGCCGAAAAGTATGGCTCCAGCATGACTCGCACCCTCGACAAATTCTCTGAATCGCTGCGTCTGAAGCGACAGCAGTACGCAGAGGCCATGGCCCAGAAAGCCGCCACAAAAGTGCTCTTCCCCACACTCCTGTTCATCTTCCCGGCCATCCTGCTCGTGATCCTCGGACCGGCAATGATCCAGGTCAACGAAATCTTCGGCAACCTTGAAAAGTAATCAGCCAGGAACACTCTCATGCAGACCAGAACCATCCTTGTGGGCGCATTCGCAGTCATCTTCGGCGTGGTCTCCGCCGTTGGAGCATTCATTTCCCAGCGACGTGCAGCCACACACACGCCCACTCAGGAAGTCGTGGTGGCGGTCGCCGATATGCCCTGGGGCACAGTGCTTGAATCCCAGCATCTCCGACTCAGCGCCTTCCCCATCGATTCCATTCCCGATGGTGCCGTTCGCAAGCTTGAGGATGCCATCGGCCGCACCTCCCGGGATAACCTGCTGAAGGGCCAGCTGCTGATCAGCGGACGGCTCACAGAACCCGGCGTTGGTCGAGGACTTCCGCCGCTGATCCCGAGAGGGCTCCGAGCTGTTTCCATTCAAACCCCAAACGTCAGCTCCGGTGTTACCGGATTCGTGATGCCCGGCAACAAAGTCGACGTGGTTCTCACCATGCACGGTCAGGGAAGTGAAGACCCTTCCGGCGGCGGACGCACCATCACCCTGCTGCAGAACGTGACGGTGCTGGCCGTTGACCAGAATATTGAGGCCCCCAGCGAAAACATGATGGACCTGAAACAGATGCGTACCGTGACACTCGTCGTCACACCTCAGCAGGCTCAGGAACTTGACCTCGGACAAAACAAGGGCGTCCTGCGACTGACACTCCGCAACCCCCTCGATGAAGCCATCTCTGACGTCAATCAGGTTACCGTTTCCTCGCTCACCTCACCCAGCCGCGGACTGGACGACGCAGCAGCGACGTCGGATGTCACCGGTGAACATGCGGAACGAGCCGCGCAGTCCGCTGCTGACGCAACCACCCCTGCCACTGCTCCGGTCGTGCCAGTGGCTGCCGCCACCCCCGCGGCTCCCAAAAAGAAACGCCAGCCACTGAATGTGCTCCTGCTTCGTGGCACAACCATGTCCCGAACAACTCTGTTTCCCGCCAAACAGGCTCCCGTTGAGAAACCAGCAGCTGCTGCTGAGGCCCCCGCAGCCATCGCTTCCACCGATACAGCCGGCTTTCAGGACTGAAGTCACGGTCATGGGAAGATGACCGTTCGCCGGGCTGTCGACCATCACTGTCGGCAGCCCGGCATTCTCCAGCTCAGGAGCAATTCCATGCGACGCAGGCCCGGTTCCACAGCACTCCCCGTTTCCCCCACCGCCCCATCCGGCAGCTCGTCAAACAAGACGCGCCGTGGAGCCTCTGCGGTGGAATTCGCCATCGTCCTGCCGGTCATGGCCGCAGTGCTGGCCGGCACCGCTGACTACGGTCGCTTCGCCGCCACTTCCATCGCAGTCTGCAATGCGTCCCGAGCCGGAGCGGGCTACGGCTGCATTCATCCGTGGGACGACTACACCAGCGAGGCATTCATGACGGCCTGTCGCAGCAAAGTGGAAGAGGAATTCAGTGCGGTGCCGGGCTTCGATCCACAGCAACTGCAGATTGAGATCACATCGGAAGGCACGTGGCCGCGTGCGCGAGTCCGTGTCGCGGTCAATTATCCCTTTCAAACCGTAATCAACTGGGGCTTTCTTCCGTCCTCAGTTCCCGTTTCCCGAACCACCGTTCTTCCTATGGTTCGCTGAAGAACCTCGAATCTCAGCCACAGGTGCGGCTATGCAATTTCATCGCCCGAATCAGTCGTCAGCCAAAGCAGCCCATCGTCGTCGCGGTGCCGCAGCACTCGAAGCCGCAGGCATGCTTGGAGCGTGGACCGTGATGTTCGTCGGCATTTTTGACTTCGGCAGTGCAACCCTGCAACGAAACCTCGTTTCCCATGTGGCTCGCCAAACAACTCGACTGGCCATCGTCCGTGGTTCAGAAGCCGGTCCTGAGCTGCCGGTCTGGGGCCCGACGACTCAGACGTTTCGCATGACCGATAACCACCCCATCGCCAACACCCTGCGACCACTGGCCGGAGGCTCCGCCACAGACAACTTTGAAATCACGCTGGAATGGATTGACGGAAGCAATGAGGCTGAGCAGCGAGTGCGAGCCACCGTCACCGCCCGCTACTCTTCAATGCTCAGGTTCATCCCCGGCAGCAGCAACGTGCCACTGCGAGCCCGCTCCACCATGCCAATCGCACACTGAAGCCCCAACCCTCAACGCCACTCCGCCATCAGGGAGATTCTGACATGCGACTGCATCGAACGAATACCGCAGGGGAAAACTCCGGCAGCTCGAACAACCGTCGCGGAACGATCCTTGTCGTCACATCCATCGGCGCGGGTGCGATGGTGGGCATGCTGCTGCTGATCATGGAAACCGGCATGGTCATGGACACCCGTCGCCGCGCTCAGAATGCCATTGATTCCGCCGCCCTCGCCGCCGCTCAAACACTCGTTCGACAGCAAACCACTGCCTCCGCAACCGCCGAAGCCACCACCTTTATTCAGCAGCACAATGCTCTGCAGGGGGGCACGATCTCTCTGCACATGCCCCCGGTCAGCGGCCCCTACGCCGGTCGCTACGGATACTGCGAAGCCCGCATTCAGCTGCAGTCCGACAATACTCTGTTCTCCTCATTCGCCAACGCCATTGCTCCAGCCATCAACGCCCGGGCGGTTGCCGGTTTCCGCTCCGTTTCATCCCCCGAGATGATTATCGCTCTCGATAAGGGCGCTTCCCCGGGACTCAACTGCGTGGGTAACGGCCAGCTCGTAATCGATGGCGGTGTCATCACCAACTCGCAGGGCTGGGGGGTGGACGAGAATGGAGCATCTGTACCCGGAGCCATCAATGGATATGCCGGGAATATTGGTTCCAACGGCACATTCCGCGGTCGCCACTTCAGAATCTGCGGTGGTGTGAATAATCCGGCAGGCTTTCTGCCGTATGTTGGCGGTGGCGATCAGCCCCTGAAATGCCGCCAGCCACTGGTTCCCGATCCATTGATCAATCTGCCCACCCCGACGGTCTCAACGGGCGTCGTGAACGTCAATCGCGGGCGAGTCCAGATCAGCTCCACCGGCTACACAGGCACGCTGTCACCGGGAATCTACTCGGAAATTAACATTTCAGGCGGCAACGTCACATTTCAGCCCGGAATCTACGTGATTACCGGCGGCGAATTGAAAATCACCGGTGGCAATGTTGTCGCCAACGGCGTGATGTTCTACATCACGCTGCGGGACTATAACCCCACAACCGGACTGCCGGACAGTAACGACGGCGAAACGCTGCCACCCACCAACAATGCGCAGCGCGGCGGCATCACTGTGACCTCAAACGCCACGCTTCGTGCTTACAACAATCCCTCCAGCCCATTCCATGGCATGCTGTTCTATCTTCGCCGCATCAACGACAGCGCAGTGACCGTTGCCGGCAACGCTACATCCGGACAGGTCGTTGGCACCATCTATTCCAAGTGGAGCCAGCTGACACTCACCGGACAGGGTGTCTTCAACACACAGTTCATCATTGGCAACGTCAAATGGGCTGGCAATGGAGATATGACACTCAGCCCATCCGGCTACGACTTCGCCAGGGCGGGTCTGGTTTATCTTGTCGAGTAACTCACTGGCTGTACCGTGTTCTCCTGCAGCCCGAGTTCCACCGCTGCCAGCGCCTCCAGCCCCTGTGCGGCGGTCGTGCTTTCGGGGTTGTCATCCAGCACCCGCTGAAACATGCTGCGGGCTTCTGCGGTGCGGCCATTCATGGCAGCCACCAGTCCGAGATTGCTCCGCGACTCCTCTACACTGCAGCCGGCCCGCTGAAACGCCAGCGCCGCCTCCTGCAGACGCTCCGTGTTGGCATACAGCAGGCCGAGGTTGTTCTGCACGCGGGCGTTTTCAGGTTCCAGTTCCGCGGCCCGCTCAAGCAGTCGTGCTGATTCCGCCCAGCGCTGCTGCAGATACAGAGAATAACCGTAATCGCAGAGCAGTTCCACATTCTGTGGGTCACTCTTGACGGCCCGCCGGTAAAGCGGTTCCGACTTGTCGAAATGGCCCAGTCGATCGGTGATGACTGCCAGTCGCCATGCGGCCTGAGCATTTTCAGGGTCGCGTTCCAGCAGCTGTGACCACGCGGCCTTTGCTGCTTTCAGGTCCCCCCGCTGCTCCATCGTTCGAGCCATTGAACTCTGAATATCGATCACCTGCCCGTCCGTCAGATCCGGCTCCGGTTCAGGCTCCACCTCCACGGGCCGCGACTTCGGTGCGGCCGCTGTCCGAATGCCTTTGAAGCCGGACTGACAGCCGCTCCCGGACAACACCGCTGCCACTGCCAGCAGCACACCGGCGCCCTGCAAACTGCGTTTCATCGCATCCACTCCCCGCACAACCCTGCCGTTGTTAAATTCACTGCACCAGCCCGGACGACTGCTGGCCACTGCTCGAAATGCCACCTGCAGCACCGCTGCCGGTTCCCTGACTTTTGGTTTGCTGCAGACGATTCTGATGGATCAGCAGTCCGGAGTCGCTGTCGAGACCATGCTCGGAGCCACCAATAATCTGCACCAGTTCGGGCGGCAGCGTATGCTGCAGGGATGCCAGCCCCTCGATCACAGTCGCTCTGCGAGCTTCATCCAGCGCTGCGCCTTTTTCTGATGTTTCAATCAACAGAGGCCCGGGAGTCCGCTGCAGCAGACGACTGATCCTGACCAGCCGCGCCCAGCCCGACGTGTTCAGCTCCGAGCTGCCCTGCACGAAGTCGCAGCGATAAAGCGTGGTGCGCGAGGCCTGAACCTGCATCCGCTGCTGAGCAAGGATTCCGTGTGTCGACATGCCCAGCGGTGGTCGCAGAAACTCCTGCGGATAACCCGTCACACGATCGCGCAGCTCCGCTCGCTTGCGCTCCATCCAGCCGGAAAGTCGCCCCCCGCTGCCCTCCGCGCAATGGGAACAGGAAACCGCTTTGACCGGCGCACGGCCATGATCATCGGCCACGCCACATTCCAACCCTCCGGCTGCTGCCAGCAGTAAACTGCCGACCTGTATCCACCGCTGTCGCAGAATCATGAACACCCCCCCCAAACTGGTTCACTGCAAGACGTCCGAATAGCCTTATTTCGAAAACCCATGCGGCCCCCGAATGTAACGGGTCTCCACCTGCATCTTCCGGAAGCACCCCAGCGGATCCTCGCCGTTGGTCGTCGAACGAAACTCTGCGTGCCCTGTGTGACCTTCGAGCCTGTTCAGCAGGTAGAATTCCAGATCGTTTGGTTCGTAAACTTCAGCACCAGGCAGTGGCCCCACTTCGTCCGCATTCATGGCGGCCACCAGATGCGGCGTAACCAGCACCACAAGCTCCTTCTCCACCCGCTGACTCGTCGTGTTGCTGAAGAACGGCCCAATCCATGGCAGATCACCCATGCCAGGAATCCGATCCGTTCGTCCCGCGAGGTCCACCTGCATCAGCCCGGCAATCGCCAGAGTTTGCCCTTCACGCATTTCCACGGTCGTATGCGATCGTCGAGTATTCAGCCCGGGCACACTCACCCCACTCACCTGTGTTCCCAGTGAAAAGTCGATGGAGCTGACTTCCGGATCAACCTCCATCCGAATCAAATCGCCGTCGAGAACATAAGGTGTGAAGGACAGCTGCACACCGAACTTTTTGTACTGAATCGTCACCGTAGGCGTGCCACCACCCGCACCGGACTGGGGCACAGGGACTGGAAATTCACCGCCGGCAAGGAAGTCTGCTCGATGCCCGTGCATGGCGACAAGGTTGGGTTCGGCCAGCACCTTCAGCACACTATTACGCCGCAGGGCGGAAACAAAAGACTGAAACCCCGGTCCCTCGAAAATGCCAAACACTGTGGTCGAAGCAGACCCACCGGATGCGGCTGCCGAACCACTGCCGAAAATTCCCATTCCGGATGCGGACGATCCGCCGGAGTTCGCACCAGTCAGCCGTGAACCCACAATGCTGCCGGAGTTGGCGAACAGGAAGTCAGCTCCAATCTGCCGGTAAGCGGTCCTGTTGAGTTCTGCCACCTGCACCATCAGCATTACCTGCTGTGGCCCGGGAATTCGCATCAGGTTAATGATTTCCACCTGCTGCTGCCCGCTCGCGGCACCGCCGCCCGTGCTCCGCCCACCCCCACTGCTGCGGCCGGGAGTAATCTGCACTTCCTCAAAGGACATCCCCCCCTCATCACCCGGCGGCTCTTCAGCAGCCTCACCTGCTGGCTCTTCATCCTGCAGCTTCTCACGGGAAGCGCCGCGGACCGGCACCCCGCCGCTCGCGCCACCCTCATCGCTCCACTCAGCTGTTCGCCAGCCGGATCCGTCCCGTCGCCGCAGTGCGAGGTTGCGCTGCACGTTCCCCGAGCCACCCGCTGTGGAAACCGCAGACTGCACGGCCTTATCCAGCACCTGGTTGATCCGTGCGAGTTGCTGCGCATCCCGCGCTTCACCCTCGACAATCAGCTTCGGCCCCAGATGCGCCAGATGAATTGATGCGTCCGGGAACAGCTGCAGCAGGCGCGCCTCCAGAAGCTTCAGATCCAGCACCACCTGAACCTGAAACGTGACCATCTCCCCGCGGCCCGTGCTGATCGTCAGGTCAGTCACTCCCAGCCTGCGACCAAGAATTCTGATGTGGCGATTTCCGGTGAGCATCACATCCGCGATGGAAGGATCCGAAATCGCAATCGCCGGCTCAGGATCATCCCCATCCTCCTGCAATTCCAGAGGCTGCTCAAGAATCATCGTGCGACTCTGCCCCACAATCACTTCAAAGGTCGCATCGGAGGAAGTGAGCTTCTGCACGAGGCTTGTGGCCTGCTTCAGCCGCAGCGAGCGACTCTCCAGCTTCGATGGCAACTCGGGCGCCGACTGATCCTCCGACTCCGGTTCCTCCTGAGCCAGCAGCAGCACCGGGGCCGAAAGAGTCAGTCCGGCTACCATCAGCACCAGCAGAGGCAGCAGCCAGCGAACACGTCGATCAAAGGCAGTGGCAGTTTTCATGACGATTGGTCCGGAAGCCCGTGAAATCCATTTCAGCCGGCAAATAACACAAGTCAGGCCATTCTGGCACGACCGAATCAAAGCCTACAATCGTCAGAGCGGGTAATCCGCCCCACCATCGAACCCGTAGAAACGGCGAATTCGGCGCAAACCGAATTCGCTCTGTAACTGCCGTGCCAAATACACCGTTGATGCCAGTTGCATCGTACGCGACGGTTCCAACACCGCAATCCGCGGCAAAAAATGCCAACGGCTGTTGATTGACTGAAGTTTCACCGCTCCTGCTGCCCCGTTTACATCCACGCCCCGATCATGTCACCAACAAACACATTGAAACGGCGGTACACCGCAACCAGCCGCCGGGCGGCAGCCCAATGGCATTGGCTTTCTGGCAAGACGCAGTGTCGGGAGGGCAAAGCTGCGATGGTGAAACGGTGTTAAGAATACCGGATTTCGTACTTTGGATCCGGCCCACCGTGACAAGGCGTGCAGTGGATGTTAATCCCCCGGTAACGTTGCGTGCCCGCGTCCCCAGAAACGCATCAGGAACGCACCAAAGCGTTACCGGCCGATTGACATCGACCGCTCGCCCTTGGGTGCGGTGATTCGCGCCGCCATGGCGAAAGGGGGATGTCAATCCCCCGGTAACGTCCCGGCAAACGCGCGTGCGTGTTTGGCGTCGAACGCGGATGCGAGCAACGCGGTGATGTATGCCGCGGCGATCGTGTGCCGTGGCGGGATGTTACCGGCCGATTGACATCGACCGCACGCCCTGGGGGGCGTCGATTCGCGCCGCCATGTCGAGCAGCGGATGTCAATCCCCCGGTAACGTCCCGGCGATCGCGCGTGCGTGTTTGGCGTCGAACGCGGATGCGGGCAACACCGGGAAGTCAGCACTCGTGTTCACAAGCCGCGTGCAGGAATATTAGGTGTAATAATTGCCCTGGTTTTTGCTGTTTTCGTCATCTCGACGCCCCGGATACCGGAAAGCCTGGCCCGTTTGCCGTAGTGCCAGCGTTGGGCGCGTGGTGTTTCAGCAGCTCAGCAACGGCCTCTCTGTGCTCCGCCGGAACGGGCAGTGCTCCGCGACCGAGAAATGGCAGCCGAGTTTTTGATTGCAGCGTCAGGGTTGGGGTTGAGCCTTCCTGCCAGTCACAGGAATGCAGTTTTTCCCATTTCAACAGGCTCCAGTACCGCCAGATGCCGTTCTCGGTGAATTGCAAACGGCCCAGCGACATGATTATCCAGAAGCTGGAGAACGTGATTCCGAACCATGCCGTGTCAACGACTAACAAATCGAACACCTGCGGGGCGAGCAGGCGACCCAGTCCTTGTAATCCGAAGATTGCGGCGTTGATCAGGAACACACGGCGCATGGGATGTTGTCCGCAATCCAGCAGAATCGTGCCGCGTTTCGCCCGACCAACCAGAAAGCTCAGCATGAAGGCAGCGAAACTGGTGGTCCAGAAGATTGCAAATGCAAAGGGAGTTGAATCATCCCAGGTTCGACCGGTAATGGCCGAAACTCCGAATGTCAGCAGACCCAGGACGGCCAGGACGCCTGGGCCGTAAATCATCATATTCAAATACCCACGCCGCCGCACGGCGCTTGTCATTTGTGGAGGCATACGATTGCTCGGCGATGAAATCAACAACAGCAATTCCCGGGGATGCGTCAGACCAGCAAAACAGGCAACAACCCCCGCACACCCCGAGTTATAACCAGCCCGCAGGCGGAAGGCGATTGAGACCTCGGTCCCCCGAGACGTTGGCGCGCAGCAGCAGCAGCGAACGCAGGTGGAGAAAGAGCGAGGTCGCCCGCAGCAGGATCCCCCTCACCCGGGGAATCGGAAAACCGCAAGACACCGAGCTCCAGACTGCAGACCCTGGCGAGGATGATGTTGTGGGATGCTTACCTTTACGCATCAGTGAGCCCTCGCCATCAGTTTGCTTCAATGGAGCCGTCCTCAGCTGAGGACTGTACTGGTCAACTGAACTAAGGAATTGTCAGAAAGTGCAGAGATCAGACAAAGGTCATCAATGACTTTTCTGATCGCAATCTTTCCATGCTGCAGCCAACAGCAGGAAGTCAGTATCCTGTGGAAACACAGTGCGGCCGAGTGAACTGGCACGAAGGAGCAACTCTGAGTCGCTCAACTGATGCGAACCATCCTCATACGCGGTCAGGACATCAAGTCCTGCCAGGCGACAGCCTTCAACCACAGCCCGAACCACGTTGTGGGCCATGTAGATCCTCAGCGTCATTGAGACAGCCTGCTCAGGACTTTGCGTCTGAGCTCATCGTCTTCTGAGGACAGACGCAAATTGGCAGCTTGCTCGCAAGCTGTTCGCAGCTGGGCATCACACTCGTCCTTGTGCTCGTAGTAATAACCGAGGGCCGCGTGGATCTGGGGTAACGACAACCCTGTGAGTTGTCGGTGCAATTGCTCGGCGTCCCAGCGGTAGGCCAGATGGCATTCTGCAATTTCGGTGACTTTCGTTGATGTGCCGAAAATGCAGGCAATGCCACGGTCATTCACCTCGATAAACGGCCATGCTGTGGTCTGCATCAGTAGCTCCACGTTCTTCGCTGCCTGGTAAGCACCGCTAAACTCGCCTTGAAGTGTTATCACCTCGCACGATCATCTGATACTTGAAATCCCAAAATCGTCGATGATGCGGCACTTCAGCACCGATGTCTCAAACCGGTGCGGCCACACAATCGCCTGAACAACGGTGCCATCAGTGGTGCTGAGGTGGCTGGATTGGTGCCGTTCAGTGTCTCTTGCCTTGTCGCGGCGTCTTCCCCTTTTGCACTGCTGAGGTCCGGGGGACCGGACGACGAATCCGGGGCAAAATCGGGAGCCGGAAAGGCAAAGAACCTCCGAGGATTCTCGGGGGTTCCTGAATTCACACCGCGTTTTCAGCGGCTGCCGAAACGGAGAGGCTGAATGCGAACCCTCGGTACCCGTAAGGGCACTCCGGTTTTCAAGACCGG
>JBEAUF010000335.1:0-23659 GCA_041161565.1 Planctomycetota bacterium
GATAAAGACACCGCCACCCGCCAGCGCCGCGACTACCTGCGACTGCTCGCCGAAGGCTACACGACCGCCGCCGACATCAAAATCGTCCAGGATCAGCTGGCCTACTCGCTCCTCCGCACCACGGAAGCCGACTTCGTTTCCAGCCCTTCCAACGTCCAGCAACTGCTGAAGGAACTTGAATCCGACATTCAGCGTGCCGGCAGCAACATTGGCAACCCTGCCAACCAGCTGGCAACTCGGAAAAAATTCTGCGCGGACGTGCTCGCTGCCGCCCGACCGCTGCTCGCCAACAGCCTCGATGCACGCATCACCGGCGTGTCCATCATGAAATTGCTCCACGAAGTTCGTGCCGTGCAGGGCGGAGCACTCGCCAAGATCCATCCCGAAGCCCTCACCGGACTCATCGATGTGCTCGTCGCTGCCGACCAGCCCGACTCCGTCAAGGTTTTCGCCGCCGGCGCACTCCGCAGTGTGCTCCGCAACTGCGACCTGATCGAAACCGAACAAATTCGCATCTGTGACGCCATCGCCACAGAACTCGCCCGCAAGTGCACGCAGCCCGCCTACCAGCAAACACTGCTCGAAGCACTCTTCGAAATCCGTCGCCCCCGGCGCACCGTTGGACGTCCTGAACCGACCGCCATGAAAACATTCGTCGCCGTCCTCGACGACCGCACTCGCCCCATCGAAGTCCGCTGCCTCGCAGCCATGGGCGTCGGTCGCGGTGCCTGGGACAACCAGATGCGACTGGACCCGCTCGCGTGGAAAATCGCCCAACTCGCCGCTGATGCCTCAATCGCCTTCAACAAGGACAGCGGCAACGCCAAATGGCCAAGCTGCGGTGCTTCACTGATTTTCGCCTTCCGCCATGTCTCCGAAGCCGAAGCCTCCGCCGCAAATGTCCTCGATCGAAAAGGTCTCCTCAATCGCTCCGGAGCCACACCCTCCAAAACCATCTCCGAAGCTGCGCCGCTGGTCAAAGTTGTCGGCGTGGGACTGATCCGCAACACCGATTCCCTGCCCATCGACCAGCTCAAGCCGCTCGCAGAATGGCTGCAGGCCAACCAGCCCCAGAACCTCACCTGGGACGATAACCTCCCGCCGCTTTCCCCCTGACAGCAGCACTCCCCAGCTACCCCTCTGCAATCCCGCAGCACTCCGCGCATGGCCGCGACCGCCGACAACCTGCTCTCACTCAATGGCGTTGCTGTAGCCGATACCTTCGCGGAGGCGTTCCCGATCCGTGCTGCGCGGCTCATCATCACCGCCGACTCCCCACGCTGGGCCACAACCGCCGCAACAGTGCTTTGCGGCAACGCCACCAGCGTCATCGCGTGCGACGCCGAAGCGGCCATCGAACAGACGCTCGAACCCGCACAAACACCGGACTCCAGACCCGGTGTCTCCGTGCTGATCTTCGGGTTCTCCGTTACCGCCCTGGCCACGGCCGTGCAGAATCGTGTCGGTCAGTGCGTGCTCACCTGCCCGACCACAGCCTGCTTCAGCGGCCTGCCGGCCGATGCCTGCGCAAAGGACCGCCGGATTCGAGTCGGCGGAGCACTCCGATTCTTCGGCGATGGCTGGCAAAGCTCCCGTCGCATCGACAACACCCGCTACTGGCGAATTCCCGTGATGGACGGCGAATTCCTCTGTGAAGATGAATTTGCCACGGTCTCCGGAGTCGCCGGTGGAAACCTGCTGATCTGCGGTACCGATTCCCGCTGCACTCTTGCTGCCGCCGAACTCGCCGCTGCGGCCGCCAGCTCCCAGCCCGGAGTGGCACTCCCATTTCCCGGCGGCATCGTCCGCTCCGGCAGCAAGGTTGGGTCCCGTTACCCGAAACTTCGCGCCAGCACCAACGAGGCGTGGTGCCCCACTCTCCGCGGACTCACTCCCTCAGAGCTCCCCGCTGACTGCAATGCCGTCTACGAAATCGTCATCGATGGACTCACCTTCGAAGACGTGCAGCAGGCCATGCGACGCGGACTGCATGCTGCGGCTGCCGCACCTCGAATTCGTCTGATCGCCGCCGGCAACTACGGCGGAAAACTTGGCAAACATCACTTCCACCTGCGGGATCTGCTGTGACCAGCCTCGGCAAAGTCTGGCTCGTCGGCGCGGGCCCCGGAGATCCCGGTCTGATCACCGTTCGCGGCGCACAACTGCTCGCTGATGCTGACCTCGTCCTGCACGACGGACTCGTCAACCCACTGCTGCTTAAACTCGCACGCGGCCAGTGCGAACGCACCGCACGCATCCGCCGTGATGGACAGGCCATCGTACCCCAGACGGAAATCAACGAACGCCTGATTCAGGAAGCCCGCAGAGGCAAAAAAGTTGTTCGACTCAAAGGCGGTGACCCCTACATCTTTGGACGCGGCAGTGAAGAAGCCGCAGCGCTGCAGGAAGCCGGCGTTCCCTTCGAAGTGGTCCCCGGCATCACCGCTGCCACCGCCGCTGCAGTCTATGCCGGCTTCTCCTGCACCCATCGCGAACTCGCTTCTGCTGTCGCACTCGTCACTGGCCACGAAGACCCGACCCGTGATCAATCCCGAATTGATTTTGAGGCACTTGCCCGCTTTCCGGGAACACTTGTGTTCTACATGGCACTCAGCCGACTTCCCGATGTCTGCACTCAACTCGTCAGTGCCGGACTTTCGCCCGACACCCCGACCGCGGTCGTCTGCCATGCCTCGCTCCCCACACAGCAGGTCATCGAAGGTTGTCTCGGCAACATCGCAGAACGCATTCGGCAGACGTCGGCTCGTCCGCCATCGCTGCTGATCATCGGTGAATGTGTCCGCCAGCGCAACCACCTCAGCTGGTTTGAACAACTCCCGCTGTTCGGACTCGCCATCGGCATCGCCAGACCCGAAGAACAGGCTGTCGATGCTGCGGAACAGGTGGTCCGCCTCGGAGGCGAACCCCTGAGCATGCCGCTCATCGAAATCGCCCCCGTGGATCAGCCTCAGGCTTCCCGCATCCGCCACTGCATCGAACGGCTGGCTGACTTCCAGTGGTTGATTCTGACCAGCAGCAATGGCGTCAGCGAATTCTTTCGCCACCTGCGACTGGCCGGCCGTGATGCCCGCGCTCTCGCCGGCATCAAGATCGCCTGCATCGGCCATGCCACTGCACGCAAACTCGAGGAGTTCGGGCTTACGGCGGATCTCGTACCCCCCGTGTTCCGCGCCGAGTCCCTCGCGGATGAACTGATCCGCCACAGCTTCGGATCAAAGCCCATGCTTTGGGCCCGCGCCAGCCGCGGTCGCGATGTCCTCCCGGAATGGCTGAAAAATGCCGGCATCACACTCGAACAACTCACCGTCTACGAAAACCGCGATGTCGCTGCACTCGCCCCCGAAATCCTCGATCGCCTCCGCAGCGGCACCGTCCACTGGATCACCCTGACCAGCCCCGCAGCCGCCAGACGCGTTGCCGAACTCCTGAACGCGGCCCGAATCTCCCCCGCCAGTCTCGCCACTCAATTCGCCTCCATTAGTCCCACCACTTCCGCCGCTGCACGCACCGCCGGACTGCAGATCCACGCTGAAGCAACCGCCGCCGAATGGCCCCTGCTGCTCGAAGCCATCGCCCGGAACAACGCACTCCGGTCTTCGACTCACTGAGCCGCATCCAGCAACTGTCGGACGGCTTCCACCGACAAAGCTGCCCGAAACCCGGTTTCTGTCCACACAGTACCGTTCAACACCACATATCGGCTCGCGGAACGGCACTCCACAGGAGCCGTGTAATGGCTGCCCCCGCGGATGATTCGCTGATCCTCAACGCCACCGTCAAGTCGTGGATCCACCAGCTCTCCGTTGTCATTTGCCTGCTGCACCACCTCCGCCTTCCACCCGTCGTGCACCCACTCACCCACGTTGCCGTGCATGTCAATCAACCCAAATGGGTTGCCCGGACGGCCTCCGGCCATTCGCGGTGGTCGACCACCGGAATTCATGGCCGTCACAGCTGCCCGCATTAACTGCTCTTCATCATCGCCCGTCCAGAAACGCGTCTGAGTCCCCGCGCGGCAGGCGTACTCCCACTCAGCTTCCGTCGGCAGCCGATAACCTCCGCCCCCCGTCAGCCGCAGCACTCCACCCTCATCCCGCCACGCCGCAGCAAGATTCTCCTGCTGCGAGAGCTTCTCAAGGAATTCGACGGCGTCGGACCACGTGAGCATTTCCGCGGGCGCGCGAGTTCGATCCTGCTGACCAATCAGCCCTGCACCCGCACCCGTCTGTGAATAGTTCGATGTCTGCCGCCCCAGCACCAGCTCCAGCTGCAGCTGAGTCACTTCCATCACACCCAGATAAAACGGTTGACTGATCCGCACCAGTCGCTGAGGCCCCTCCGACTCAATAATCTTCAATCGCTCCGGATTTGTCAGATCCAGCCGCGGATCGGCCGAAGCGGCTGCAATCTCCGTCGGTGAACTGCCCATCACAAATGTGCCGGGCGGAATCAGTCGAAATCTCATGCCGATCGAATTTACATACTCCTGCGGCAAACCCAGATGCGCTGACCATGACTCCTGAAATGCCAAAGCCTCAGCCGCGCTGAACGGTGCTGTTGCCGGCTGCCCCGCCGGCGGCGGTGCCGGCAACGCAGTCTCGATACCTGCCGGCAACGTCCCGGCATCCTGCTCGCCAATCTCCCGAACAACTCGAAAACCGTCGCGCTCACTGAAGAAATCCGGCACAGCGCGGCCCCGAAAAGCACAGCGGATGTCGTAACCGTTCCAGTCGAAACCTCCACCGCGAGTCACTCGCATCTCCAGCGGTTCAGCGTGATCCTCGACCTGCGGATTCACCGTGATGCCCGTACGAGTACCAAATTCGAGGGGCACATACACATCCCGACACCATTCGAACACATTCCCGTGCATGTCGTGCAGACCAAAGGCATTGGGTTTCAGTCGTCCCGTTTCATGCGGCCACGGTTCACTGACCAGACTGGCGTTCGCGTCGAACCATGCATAACCCGAAAGTTCCTCCACATTCGCCCCAAAATGCCATGTTGTCCCCGCACCGGCACGGCACGCATATTCCCACTCCGCCTCACTCGGCAGCCGCCAGACACTGCCGGTCTTTGCAGACATCCGCCTGCAAAACTCCATCGCCCCGTACCAGTCCACGCCCACAGCTGGCATCGCATCGCCCGTCTGCACCGTCGGCTGCTGCTCCCACGGACGCGTCTGCATCACGGCAAACCATTGTCCCTAAGTGACCTCGGTGGCGCCGAGGTAGAAGGGTGTGTCGATGCGGACTGTGTGGCGCGGCCCCTCGGTCGCTTCACGATAGGGTTCGCTGTCCGGCGAACCCATCTGAAAAGTGCCCGGCGGAATCAGTCTCAGCGGCACACCGAATTCACCAGTCAACTCCACCGGCAATCGCAGGCGTTCACCCCACTCCCGCTGCAGCAATGTCGCCGCTGCCGCGTTCTCCGGACTGAATGTCACACCCGCTTCAGTTGCCGCCATCCCCGCGCCAGGCGGGACCGGGCGCTCTGCGGGTACATCAGACCGCAGCTGCATGTCGTCCGCCGTGATCTGCAGCACGCTGCGGCCACCGCGCTCAATCGTAAATCGTCGCGGATTGATGACCACAGAATCACCATGTCGCACAGAAAACTCATGCTCGCCGGTCTTCACCACCACCGCCAGAGGCTGACTGCCACCAGCACCCGCAGTGATGCGGTGTTCGTCCCCGTCCACCATCAGCGTCACTTCGCCACCCTGCTCCTTCAGCCATGTATCGTCCACAGTCACGGCCAGAGTCAGCGAACCACTTTTCAGGTAGATCACAGTCCCCGAGAGCAGGCACAACAGTCCGAAAACGAAGCCTGAAATAATCAGCCGCTGACGCTTCAGCGGTCGCCCCACCGGCTGGCTGGAACATGAAATAGTCCGGGGAACTGTCGGTTTCAGACCGGAATCAACACTTCCCTCCAGCAACGTCGTCAGTGCTGCTGACACCTCAGGCATCGACAGATATCGCTGCTCCGGTTCCTTCTCCAGCAGCTTCAGGACAAATGCATCCAATTCCGGCGGCAAATCAGCCCGCAAACTGCTCGGAACAGGCGGCGGGTCCCGCAGCACCTTTGCCAAAATCTCAGCGGCACTGCCGGTAAACGGTAAACGCCCCGTCAACAGCTCAAACGCAATCACGCCCAGACTGTAAATATCACTCCCAACACCCACCAGGGCCTGCTCCCCACGCACCTGCTCAGGTGCCATATATCCCGGTGTGCCGATCAACAAACCCTCGTGCGTAATCCGCCCGTCAGCGGCTGATGCCTGCCGCCGCGCCAGTCCAAAATCCGTCACGATTGGCTGGCCTTCGCTGTCAATCATGATGTTCCCGGGCTTCAAATCCCTGTGGATCACTCCGCGAGCATGTGCATGGCCGATGGCATCAGCGATCGTCGCCAGCAGTCGCAGCGCGACGGTCAATGGCTGAAACTGACCGGAACCGGTCAGTCGGGACAATGGCTGACCGTCAATGAAATCCATCGTGATGTAGGCTGTGCCGTCAATCTCACCCGCGTCATAAACGCTGCAGATATTCGCATGCTTCAGACTTGCTGCAGCACGTGCCTCACGAGCAAATCGCTGCAGAAAATCACTTTCCGCAGATACCCCGGAACCCGATTGTCGCGGAATCTTCAGCGCCACACGTCGATCCAGCACGGTGTCCAGTGCCAGAAAAACATGCCCCATACCACCCGTGCCCAGAGGCCGCAGAAGTTCATAACGACCAAACCTGCGTGCCCTGAAATCCGACGCTGTCTCGGAAGCCCCGTCCGGGTGAATCGTCTCCGCCAGCTCAGCCCCACGATCGCTGCTCGATACACCCTGCTGCAGGTCCCGCACCGTCCCCGCGCGCCGATTTGAATCCTCTCCCATCACCCACTCCCCGATAACACAAAAACACTGCACACCATCAACAGGACTTACGACACTCCTCCACAAAACCACCGCTCACAGCCGGGTAAAAAATGAGTAGCTCGGACAATCCTCCCCAATTCCCGTCGTCGCATGGTACAGATTTCCAGCCATCCCGGCGACAGACCCGATCCGCAGGACGACCAGCCGCAGCACACGGGCATTCACCGGCAGGCCCAACTCCACAGCCTGAAAACTGACTGTCCCCCAAAACGAGGCAGACGAGCTGTCCCGCTACTGGTCCGCCATTTCTGCCGCGTCTCCCTGATTGCGGCCAAAAGTCAACATGGCCATAATCTCCGTGAATCTCGATGAAATCCCCCCGGAGGTCCGCGTTTTTCTGTTGCATCCGGATCCGGATCTGATCTCAAACACGATGCATCTCAGGAGCCTTCACAATGTCACAGTCCGTTCACATCGCCGGACTGCTGCTGACCGGCGTCCTCGCCTGGGGCGCCGTGTTGCCAGCCTGCGGTGATGAACCCGCCAGTCCCTCTGAAGCGGCAACAGTGCGGTTTATCGATGCCGCAGAGTCGCTGAAGTTTGTTCCCGGTGGCGACGCTGCCTGCTGGGCCGATCTGAATGCAGACGGCTGGAGCGATCTCTGTGCAGGAGGTGTCGTCTGGTTGAATCGACGGGGACAGCAGTTTGAAAAACTGGCAGAGGGTTTCGGAGACGTGGTGGCCGATGACTTTGATAACGACGGCTTTACCGATCTGTTCTCCTGGTCACAGCTCAGGCTCTACCGCAACAGTGCCGGCACCGGCTTTGAACCCTGGCCCCTGCCCACCCTCCCTCGCACTGTCAGTCTGGCGGCCTGCTGGTCAGATCACAACGGAGATCGGCTGCCCGACCTGTTTGTTGCGGGCTACGAAGACTGGGATGCCGGCATCACGTGGCCCTCGTTTTTTCTGGAGCAGCAGCCGGATCATCAGTTTCTGCTGAAGCAGACGGATCAGCGTTATCGGGCACGCGGAGCCACAGCCTGCGATTTTGACGAAGATGGAGATACGGACATTTACGTTTCCAACTACCGGCTGCAGCCCAATGTTCTTTGGCGTCGCCAGTCCGATCAGTTCACCGATGTTGCCGGTGAGCTGGGTACGCTGGCCACATCGCCGGGTTTCGATGGCGGACATTCGATCGGCGCTGCGTGGGGCGACTTCGACAACGACGGTCACTTTGACCTTTTCGCCGGCAACTTCGCACACGTGGATGGTCGCGGCGATCAGCCGAAGTCCCGTTTTCTCCGCGGACAGGGACCGGACCACGGATGGAAGTTCGAGGATCGCGGTCAGTGCGGAGTCTTCTATCAGGAATCGTGGGCCTCGCCGGCTGTCGCTGATGCGAATGGCGATGGTCGCATGGATCTGTTCTTCACCACCGTTTACGAAACAGCCTCATTCAACGTCAAAAATCAGCCAATCCTGTTTCTGCAGACCGGTGCCTGGCAATGGCAGGATCACACGGCTGAGTCTGGTATGGCCGGGCTGCCGCCAACCTGCCAGGCAGCATGGGCAGATTTTGATCAGGATGGCGATCCCGATCTGGTGACTGCCGGACGACTGTGGGTCAATCAGCTGTCACCGGGCCACACATGGCTGACGGTCGAGCTGCTCGGGGACCGGCAGCACGCTGCGATGAATGCCGTCGGTGCTCAGGCACGACTGAAAATCGCCGACCGTACCTTCTCCCGCCATGTCGAAGCCGGCACCGGCCAGGGAAATCAAAACGAAGCCGTCCTGCTGTTCGGAACTGGAAACCTCCAGGGGCCGGCCACACTGGAAGTGCAGTGGCCCGGCGGAAAGCGAACATCGCATACCGTGGCCCGGCTGAATCAGCGAATCCGCATCACTCCGACTTCCGCCGACAGCAACTGAATCAAGCAGCGTGTGCTGCATCGGCACGATGTTGTTCAGCAGGCTGTCGTCATGATTCCGAGGTTGCTTTCAGGCGTGCGGCCGATGTCAATCAGCCGACACATCCCCCCGGGTTAAACTCAATCGCATGGACCTCCAATGAACTCGATATTCCCCGTTACAATCCTGCTGACACTCCTCTGCTCCGCCCCGTCTGACGAGCTGCCAACGAATTTGCCGCTCGTTGGCTACACCGAACATCGCACAAACCTTCCGGGGGGGCGACAGGCGAATGTCAGCACAAACCGGGCAATGCTCGTGAAGGCGGATGGCAGCGAGCGGCGGGCGATCGGGGGCGAACTTGCGAACCAGCCCGGAGCATGGACCCAGTTTGCCGGCTGGTCTCCGGATGGCAGGACAGCTGTCGTGCTGCGGGGCTGGGAAAGCGCTGAGAATGCTGAGTGGGAAGAAACGCACAGGACATTTCGCTTCACCCCGGAAGGCTGGCTGGTGGATTCGTATCTTGTCGATGTGGCTACCGGTAAGGCGGAAAACGTCACTGGTGTGGACCGGATCAGTTTTTACAACTCAGGGTTGTTCTTCTGGCCCAAAGACCCCACGAAGCTCGGCTTCACAGCTCTTATCGACGGCAATTCAAAGCCTTTCCGCATGGATCGTGATGGCCGCAACAAAACTGACCTGACTACGGATTCCAGCGGCTTCGCGTATGGTTTCAGCAGTTCTCCGGATGGTTCGCGCATTTCTTATCATGAAAACTATCAGGTTTACCTCGCCGACGCCGATGGGTCGAATCGCATCCACGTGCAGACCGGCCATCCGTTTGTCTTTGCTCCTGCCTGGTCACCCGACGGAAAGTGGCTGCTGTTTGTTTCTGGCGAGCACTACAATTGTCATCCTCACGTCGTGCGGGCGGATGGAACCGGTCTGAAGAAACTGGCGGATCGCGGCGGCTATCGTGGCGTCACCGAATTTCTCGATGTCCCCGACTTTCACGACGGCAGCAGTGATGTTCCGGTGTGGTCCGTCGATGGTCGGACAGTCTTCTATACGGCTCAGGTTGGCAGCAGCATAGAACTCTTTCAGGTAACGCTTGATGGCCGGATCGAACGGCTGACAAACTCTGCTGACGGTACCACGCACTATCATCCGAAGCCTTCGCCCGATGGCCGCTGGATCATTTACGGATCAAAACGGAACGGCGTGCGAAATCTGTACGTGATGCGGCTGTCGGATCGCACGGAGCATGCTCTGACCAATGTGCCCGACGGCCACGCTGCCATGCACGCATGGTGGCAGCCCGCAGTTGCTCCGGTCACCGCCTCCCGCGCCCGCCGCGTGCTCTACAACTTCGACGGAGACTCCTGTCTTTCAACCAAAGCCGGAGGCAGCGGGCCGGTCCCGGTCGGCATTGAGGACGTAAAACGGCTGATTGAGGAGGTGGCTTACGAGGGAAGTCAGGTTGATACGATACTTGTGTGCATCAATGCCCAGACCATGTATTACCCAACGCAGGTCGGCACCATGCGCGGAACGTTGTCCACACCCGAAGAACGCGCGAAATGGCCGGCTTCCGAAAAACAGCGATTCGAGAACCTCAAAGCGTTTTTTGACAGTGGTATCGATCCTTACGCAGTGATGCTGGCTGAAGCAAAAAAACGTGGATGTGAGGCGCTGCTGACGTTTCGCATGAATGACGATCACGGCAACGATTTTCTGCGAACGCAGTTCCAGGTTGATCACCCCGAATGGCGACTGGGGACCGAACCATATCGCGGCAAAGGGGCACTCGACTTTGGTCGCGATGAGGTTCGTGAGCACGTCTTTCGGCTGATTGAGGAAGCCGTCAAACGTTACGACAGCGACGGCATCGAGCTCGACTTCAATCGCTTTCCCGCGTTCTTCCGGGACGGTACTACTGAAGAACGCGTGACGAAGATGAATTCGCTGGTTGAGCGCGTCCGCAGAATGCTGGATGAGGTCGGACGTGAACGCGGTCGTCGGCTCGTGCTGTCCGTACGCCCGCCCTCTAACTTCGGCAATCCGCCCCCCACGCCCGAATCAGCACGCCAGCGAGGCTGTGATGTTCCCGCCTGGGTTAGTAATGGCTGGGTCGACTTCGTCGCCGTCTCGGAATTTCTGTTTGAACGTGGCGATCTGCCCATGGATCAATGGAAGCAGACCGTGACAACAGTTCCCGTCTACGGCGGCATCGAATGCACTCGCGGTGGCGGTCAGAAAAATCTGAACGCAGATGAATACCGAGCCGCAGCAGCTCGGTTGCGGCAAAACAAGGCGGACGGCATCTACCTCTTCAACTTCTTTACCTCGCGGGAGGAAGGCGAAAATGCTTATGAGCCACCTTTTGAAGTGCTCCGTGATCTGAATTAATGCACCGCCTGCAGACGCCGGTGCAGCAGCACCGCGCCCACGACCGCCGCCGCCAGCAGCACTGCGCCGATGATGGGAATGAAACTGGCCAGAAATACGGCCGCTCCCAAACCCAGCGAATAGGCCCGATTACGCTTCAGAAACTCCTGCTTCTCATGCCGCCGCCTGCCACGCAATGCCAACGGGTAATCCAGATAATCCTCGCCAAATAACAACGCGTCGTAGTACAGACTCCCGATAATTCCCAGGACCGAACCAATGCCCGGTATAATGTGCAGCAGCAGAAAACCCCCGTTGATGGCGATCAGCGACAGCACGTCACGACAGGCATCCAGAACTTCATAACGCCACGACACCTCTGTAATCTGCTCAGGCGGCAAACCCAGATGCAGCTCAACCTGCCTCGCCAGCTTTGCCAGGTAGTACCCAATCAGCGATCCCTGCAGAAACACGTACATCACCAGCGTCAGTCCGGCTGCCAGCACCAGCAGACCCAAACCACAGAAAAATTTCACGACACTCCAGAGCCATCCGGCAGGGAATAACGGCTGCAGGTGATACGTAAACCACACCGCCGCCGACAGCAACAACAACAGAGCCGCGGCGGTGATCAGCAGATTCAGCACCACAGGCACAACCCCATACCACCACAGACGCGGATAACGGCAGAGATAACCAAAGCCCTCCCAGGGGGCCGTGAAACCGCGGTAGAACGCAGCCCACCACGCTTCACGGACATCCAGCGGTTCCGGAGCGATCGCGGTGATGCCGACTGTTGAGTCGCCGTCCTGCCGCAACCGCGCAGCAGGACCCCGCCCCGGACCACCGGAAGCCAGAGCCTCAAACGGGGCAAGGAACGCTGCCGACAGCAGACCGGAAAATGCAGCCAGTGGCAGTGCGACAGAGAACTGCGAAAGCAGACCTGCGTCCACGTCGTCAAACATCAAAGTCCTGATCAGGACGTACCAAACACAATTGAGCACGGGCAGGGTCTGAAACAAACGCCACTTTCGCACCAGAAACGGGATCAAAACGCCCCCCTGGACAAGGCCCGCAAGCAAAAAACCAAATCCGGCTGTCGACACCAGCAGTGCGGCTGACACCACACTCTCAGCCGCCTCCGAACCAGCTCCTGACCCGGAGCCATCCACCAGAAAATCCCAGTCGAGGGTGGCAGGATAGAAGACCTGCCAGAGTAATCGAGCAGCAGAGGATGGCATCGCGAGTTATGTTCCGGATGAGTGTTCAGGATGCATTCACACCACCCGCGCACTGACCGCAGGCAGGACCTGTGGTGACGTGTGGTGTTTGCTGTCCACAGTGTACACCGAGTCGTAAGAGGTTTTGAAGTTTCAGCTGAGCAGTGGGCGGCAGCCCAATGGCCTTGAAGTTCTCTCCATCACCGCCAAAAAGGGCGAGCGGGGGATGTCAATCCCCCGGTAACGGTCCATAACCGCGCGGCCAGCGCCGCAGCAGGAGTACCCCAGTGTCTTACCGGCCGATTGACATCGACCGCACGCCACACTGCGTTTTCGTGACTCGATCCGGCCGTGGGATTTCAACTGGCAGGCGGAATTAAAACCTCCCAATTTGCCCTTGTTTACATCGTTTCACCATCCCAGCCTCGCCCGCCCAGGTCTTCACTCGTCTTTTCACAGAATTTCAGAGAAAGCCAATGCCATTGGGCTGCAGCCCTGCGGCTCATTCGTGTTGGAAGCCCTCGGTTGGGGTTCGTACCTTGGTGCGCGCGCTGCCCGGGGCGTTGGCTGTGCGTAGCCAGGGCACTTTACCCGCGGGCTTCCGCCCTGCGGCTCAAGCGCGGCGGAAGCTCCCGGTTGCGATTTCGCATGCTGTTGCGCGCCCCTGCCCGCGGCCTGGGCTGTGCGTAGCCAGTGCACTTTACCCGCGGGCTTCCGCCCTGCGGCTCAGTGCGAGTTGTCATTGCGTTCAAGATCGCGTTGTCAACCAACATCCACGCCGGGCATGAAACACAGCGAGCCTCCGCTGGGGAGGCTCGCTGCTGGGTTAGTGATGGATTGTCCGGACTTTACTTGCTGCCGGCCACTGCGGCCTGAGCGGCTGCGAGGCGTGCGATTGGAATTCGGCGTGGTGAGCAGCTGACGTAGTTCAGGCCGATTTCGTGGCAGAAGTACACCGACTTCGGATCGCCACCGTGCTCGCCGCAGATGCCGATCTTGAGATCGGATCGCACAGCACGTCCGTCCTGCACGGAGGTTTTCATGAGTCGTCCGACACCGGTCTGGTCGATGGTCTGGAATGGATCTGCCGGAACAATGTCGTGCTCGGTGTAGTAACCGATGAACGACTTATAGTCGTCACGGCTGATGCCGAGGCAGGTCTGGGTGAGGTCGTTGGTACCGAAGCTGAAGAACTCGGCCGTCTGAGCGATTTCGCCGCTGGTCATGGCCGCGCGGGGAACTTCGATCATGGTGCCAACCATGTAGTCGACCTTCACGCCCTGCTCTGCGAACACCTTTTCGGCGGTTTCGCGGATGATGGCGGTCTGATTGTCGACTTCGGTTTTGTAGCCGGCGAGCGGGATCATGATTTCCGGATGGCAGTCGATGCCAGCCTTCTTCACGGCACAGGCCGCTTCCAGAATTGCTCGGGCCTGCATGGCGGTGATCTCGGGGTAGACGATCCCCAGACGGCAGCCGCGATGTCCGAGCATCGGGTTGGATTCCTTGAGTTCATCGACGCGGCGATGAACCTGCTCTTCAGTGACATTGAAGGTTCGAGCAAGTTTGCCGGCGAGGGTTGGATCCTCGTGCAGGTGGTGCTCGGAGAGGAATTCATGGAGCGGCGGGTCGAGCAGTCGGATGGTAACCGGACGAGTGCCCATGGTTTTGAAGAGATGCGTGAAGTCGTCCCGCTGGAATTTGAGCAGTTTGGCGAGTGCTGTCTCGCGGTCTGCTTTGGCGGTGGCGAAGATCATTTCGCGCATTTCGTCGAGGTGATCGAAGAACATGTGCTCGGTGCGGCAGAGACCGACACCTTCGGCACCCAGAGCCACAGCGGCTTCGGCGTCCGCGGATTCGGTGTTGGCTCGGACCTTCAGAGTCCGGAACTGGTCGGCCCATGACATGAGCTGTGCATAGCGGCCGTAGATTTCGGACTTTTCGGGGGCCAGCTTGCCCATGAGCACGTCCATGACTTCGGACGGGCTGGTGTCGATCCGGCCGGCAAAGACTTCGCCGGTGAATCCATCGACGGAAATCCAGTCGCCTTCGCGGAGCACTTTACCGCCGACGGTGACGGTGCCGGCTTCGTAGTCGATGTTCAGTTTGTCGCAGCCGCAAACGCAGGTTTTGCCCATCTGACGGCTGACGAGAGCGGCGTGGGAGGAAGCACCGCCGAACGCGGTGAGAATTCCACGGGCCACTTTCATGCCGCGCAGGTCTTCAGGGCTGGTTTCCTTGCGGACCAGGATGAGCTGCAGGGAGTTGTCGGCGTTCCAGCGTTCTTCGGCATCAGATGCGTGGAATACGATCTGACCCGTGGCAGCACCGGGGCCGGCATTGATGCCTTTGGCCAGCAGCTGGTCGGTCTTCTCTGCAGCAGCCTTGGCTGCCGGATTGAAGATCGGCTGGAGCAGCTGGTTGAGGTCGTCGGCGGGGATGCGACGCTTTTCAAGAGCCGTGCGGGCGTCAATCAGACCTTCGTTAACGAGGTCCACTGCGATTCGCACAGCGGCAAATCCGGTTCGCTTGGCGTTGCGAGTCTGGAGCATCCAGACTTTGCCACGCTGCACGGTGAATTCAATGTCCTGAACTTCGCGGTAGTGCTTCTCGAGAATTCGGCCGATGTCGTCGAGCTGCTTGTAGGAAGCCGGCATGTCGCTGGACAGAGTTTCTTCGATGCGGCGCGGGGTGCGAGTTCCCGCGACCACGTCTTCACCCTGAGCGTTGATCAGGTAGTCGCCGCAGAAGCCCGGCAGACCCACGGAGCAGTTGCGGGTCAGGCCGACGCCGGTGGCACAGTCATCGCCCAGGTTGCCGAAGACCATCGCCTGCACGTTTACCGCTGTGCCCCAGTCATGCGGGATACCGTACTGACGACGGTAAACCACAGCACGGTCATTCATCCAGCTGCCGAAGACGGCGCCGATGCAGCCCCAGAGCTGCTGCATGGGGTCTTCGGGGAAGTCGATGCCGCGGTGCTTTTTGATCACCGCCTTGAATTCGGCGACGATCTTCTTCAGAGCGTCCACGGTGAGGTCCTTCTCGTGGTCGACTTTGGCCGCCGCACGAGCGTGCTCGAGGATTTCCTCGAAGTGGTCCGGATCGTTCTTGGATTCCGGCTTCAGGCCCAGCACCACGTCGCCGTACATCTGAATCAGACGGCGGTAGCTGTCCCACGCGAAGTGCTCATTGCCCGACTGGCGGATCAGCGCCTGCACGACCTGTTCGTTGATGCCGATGTTCAGCACCGTGTCCATCATGCCCGGCATGGATTCACGAGAACCGGAACGGCAGCTGAGCAGGAGCGGGTTGGTGGGGTCGCCGAATTTGGCTCCCATGATCGCTTCGGCGTTGGCAATTGCCGCCTGAACCTGTGCGGTCAGTTCAGGAGGGTACTGCTTTTTGTGAGCGTAGAAATAGGTGCAGACTTCCGTGGTGATCGTGAATCCCGCCGGTACCGGCAGACCAATCCTGCTCATTTCCGCCAGATTCGCGCCCTTGCCTCCCAGGAGCGGCTTTTGCGTGGCGTCGCCTTCGGCTTTTCCATCCCCAAACGTGTAAACGTACTTCATTGACACTGACCCTGTGAGAATTCGCTGAGCATTCGGATTTGCCCGCCAACGCCGGCGCGCACGGCGAACCCGGCTGCGATTGGCTGCAAAACGTCAGCCTACAGGAGCGGCGAGAAAACTGCAAGCCGGAGCGCTGGCGCGGGCAATTTGCGGAAAAACGGGAATGCTCCCCGCTCTCTCAACGCGAAAACCACACCAGAAGCAAATACAGCACCCCAAGGAACACGATGGTCTTGCAGAACATCGCCAGCGCAGACCGCAGAATCCGCTCCCGCAGCTCGAATCGAGTCGCTGAATACACCAGACAAATGATGGCCGTCAGCGGCAATGCCTGACTCAGAAGCGAAATATCCATGTCCGTCCCAGTCTTTCAAATCGCCAGCCAATTGCTTCCGCCGCCTACTTCTCGGGCTCAGGCTTCTTCCCCGACTCCGGCTGCTTCTCCGGATCCTCCGGCTTCTCGTCCCCGTAACCGTAAGCCGGCCCCTGCGCCGCGTCCCAGATGGCCAGCAGATTGAGCAGCCCGGCAATCCACGTGAACACACAGGCCACGTCAAACTGACGGCTCAGATCGCCGTTCAGCCTGTCCAGCTCGTTCGTGTCCAGCGGCGCCTGAAACCAGTTCCAGAAACTTCGGTTGACCACGCCCTCCACGCGCGAAGCCGGTACCTCCGGGTCCTCCGATAACACCCGGCACGAAAATTCCCGCTGCGGCGAACCAAAGACCCGCCGACCCAGCTCCACCTGGCCGCCAAGATTCAAAACCAGCGGCTCGCCGGCCTCGTCCAGCGTCGTCAGGGTCCCCGTTACCGAACGACTGCCCTCCGGACGGCTGGGACTGATCGACAGCCGCCCCGTGATCTGACGCTGCCGGTCTCCCCGCACCGTATTCACAATCAGCCTGCCACTGAAGTCACTCTCCAGGGGACCCGAAAGGAAGTTGACCGTGTCGTCGTCACGCCGAAAACGAAAGTCCTGGATCAGCGCGGGGAATGCAGGAACACCCACGAGCACCTGCGCGGCGTAGGCCCATGAGAATTTTTCGGGAGGTGCCTTCTGGGAGAGCTGTGGCAGCGTTGCTGAACTGCGCAGGATCAGCTGACTGTACACCGGCTGACCATGACCCAGCACCAGCCCCCACACGAAGAGCGTCAGAATCCCGGCCGAAAATATGGCCGCCTTGAACCGCCTTCCCTGGTAGAAATGGCCTGCTCCGGGCAGTAAAAAAGCGAGCAGTGCGGCAAGCAGAGGATTCCTGAGCGGTACGCGGGGGTCGGTCATGATCGGTTGGCCTGGGTATGGAAAAACAACAGCCCTGGTGGCCGCTGCCGCCCCAGTCTACCAGTTTGAGGGTGGATTGTCAGGGGAACTTTGGGCCGGCCCGGCCAGCCGGCAATCGGATTCCCGCCGAAAATCCTCAATCCCCACCCGCTCCCTTCGTCGAACAGTCAGACTTCAGCTCGAAGTGCATCGCTCCCGAATCTGCAGTGATTTCCACCGTCAGTGCCGACTTGCCGTTGTAGCAGTCGGGCACCAGCTCCCGCGGACCGCCGGACTCAGCCGAACGTTCGCTGGATGCCTCGCCAGCCTCTTCCCCGTCTTCCCCGCGGAGCCCCAGAATTTTGCGTGCAGTGCTGAATCGCACCAGCTTTTTGCCAGGCGTCACGCCGTCCCGCTCACTGTCAAACTGCAACGTAAAGCTGCCGCTGGAATTCGTCCGGGCAAATGACATGGTGCCCGTCTCCTGATCTTCAAAGGTCACCACCGCACCAGCCAGCGGTGCATCGTCGAGCATCACGGTGCCGCTGATGTTCACCAGCGTCACCTTGCCGTAGTCGATTGCGTTATTAGCGCTGCAGCCGACTGCACACAGACTGCAGACCGCCGCCAGAAACAGCAGAGTGGCGGAGTTCAGAAACTCGCGAAACATGGGGTTCACCGGAAAAGCTTTCAGTCAGGACGGAAACACGGGAATATCAAGCGTCAGAAGTCGCCAACCACCTCGCCGTTACCGCGAGTTGCGAGGGAGCGGTACAGGTTCAGGTCCACGTTCTCGGAGATAAACCGCACCGACCCGTCAGCCATCGTAAACTGCGCGCCTCCCACGTGGTAACTGCCAAAGGACATTTCCATCAGCACCCCATGCACCGTCGGATCCAGCATCGCGTTGATCTTCACCACTGCCGAACCAAGCCCCTCCGAATACTCCGTGCCCCCACGACCGCCATACACCCAGCCGCCCGACTGCGGACAGCCAAATTGCCAGTAATCCATCTGCTGGCCATCCTTGACGTAGGTCGATGTGCGCGATTCGCCAATCATGATCGTATTCGACGTTCCGTCTGTGATGTCACGCATCCGCACATTGCTGCAGCCGTAAAACATACCATCCAGATTGACTTCTTCAAGCGCCCGAAACTGCGGCGTGTTAAATCCCGCCGGTCGCGTTGACAGGTCGTCCGAAGCAATCAACGCCCCCGCCACACCCCGATAACTGATCGGTACCCGCCCGGGAATGCCTTCGTTGTCTCGCGGCTCGAGCGGCATTGAGGGGCAGCGGAAGGCTGGAATCACAGTCCCGCAGGCCCGCGTGTTGGGCGAACCCGGCCAGTCCCAGTTGCCCGCACCCGTCTCCTGCCAGATCAGAGTCGCATACAGGTTCTGCTGCTCCAGCTGCGGCAGAATCATGGCTGTCCAGAGCGTTTCGCGAGTGTCGATGCCCCAGGGAAACACATTCACCGTGTCGTGGTAATTGTGCAAAGCCAACCCAATCTGCTTCAGATTGTTTTTGCACTGCGTTCGCCGCGCAGCCTCCCGCGCCTGCTGCACCGCAGGCAACAGCAACGCCACCAGAATCGCAATAATCGCGATCACCACCAGCAACTCAATCAACGTGAAACCACGAGCCCTGCGAATGCCAATCGTCACGCCTCAGTCCTCCGGAAAATCAGTCGAAGTCACAAGTCACCTCAGGGCCCCGAGTGTCTGCGGGAAAATTAAACAACTGTGAACGTGACAGCATTCTTCAAAAATGGAAATTCAACCGGCAGCGGCAGGCAGCAACGCCGTCCAACACACGATGGGCATTGGTTGGCAGCCCGACGCTGCGCGAGAGAGGAGAGATGTAGAGGAGAACGCGGAAGTAAGAACTCCTGAGCGGACGGGCGGAAGCCCCCGGTTGCGATTTCGGCACCCTGGTGCCCACCCCTGCCCGCGGCGTCAGCAGCAATGTGAGCGGACGGGCGGAAGCCCCCGGTTGCGATTTCGGCACCCTGGTGCGCGGCCCTGCCCTTGGCGTCAGCAGCGCGTGGCGAGGAGCCTTTACCCGCGGGCTTCCGCCCTGCGGCTCAGGGATTGGGCTTCCGCCCTGCGGCTCAGGAGATAGGCTCTCGCCCGGTGCCGCGCATGAATCGCCACCGGATTGCATAAGCTCCGGACATTCGTCAATTCTGTGGAGTTGCTAACATACGGTTCCGCGAAGTCGCCCCGCGGATGTTGCCTTGAACGGCAGCAGTGCTGCCTGCACTCAGCACGATCACCAGCATGCTTTCCGTTTCTTTTTCACATCACTCCGGATTTATGCTCCACCTCCACTCCACCTCGCCTCAGCGCTGGCTTCAGCAGGTCTCCGATTCCCTCCCGGAAATACTCATTGATCACGCGCATTGTGAACAGAAGGCGGCAGCGACTGCGATGGATCTGATGTTTGACTATGTGGCGCACGACGAACTGTGTGACTGCATGTCAGAAATCGTGCGTGAGGAGCTGGAGCATTTCACAATGGTCCGCAGTCTGCTGAAACGCCGCGGCATTCGCTTTGTGGGGCTCAGGCCCGGCACCTACGGACGACAGCTCAAGGCACTTGTGCGGCGTCAGGAGCCGCACCGTGCCGTGGATCGGCTGATTGTGGCCGCACTCATTGAAGCTCGCAGCTGTGAACGCTTTCAGCTGCTCCGTGATCACCTGCAGGATCGCGAACTTCAGGACTTCTACGGGAGCCTGTTTGAATCGGAAGCCCGTCACCACGCGTCGTACCTGCGTTTGGCGCTGCTGTTTGCGGATTCCGCCGCAGTGCAGACGCGACTGGGGGAGCTGGCCGGATGCGAGGCGGAGATCATCGCGGCCGGCTGCCCGCTTCCACGGATTCACAGCTGATTCGGGGACTACGGTGCAGTCGCTTCTGAGAAGGCCTGATCGCCACCGACGATGGGCAGGTGCAGTTCCGTATGGTCCAGATCGACTGTGAGTTCAGTTCCTGGATCGGGCCACAGGGTAAAGTCGCGATCCGTGGAGAAGATCATCAGTCCCAGTTTTTCGCCGGGGCGGAGAATCTGATCGTCGGGCTGCAGAGTGAACGCGAGGTCGTAAAACCGGCCCGGTTCCAGTGGCGCGCTGCTGGTGATGGAAGCGTGATTCTGGGGATCGGCCCAGCCACGAGTAATTACGTCGTCAGTGATATTGCGGCTGTCAGTCCAGGGAAGCGACACCAGCCAGACGGAAAGATTCGCGGCGGGACGGTTGCACGCCAGACGAATTTTGAGTGTTGCAGTGCCGGAAATGTGGATGCCTGATTTGAGCGTTGGAGTGGCGTAGAGCAGTCGGTGCTGGGTCCATTCGGCCTTTGCGAGCGTTGCGCCATCGAAGGAGTAGTTGTCGACGAGTGTTTCCTGGCCACCGGCTGCCGCATCGGCAGCGTTCAGCAGCTGCAGGGGGCCGGTTTTCTGGCCGCCCTGACGAGGCCGCAGCTTCACCATTTTGGCTTCCGGGTGGGGGTAGTCAGCGTAGGATTCGGGGTTGCCGCGTGTTCCGCCTTCGCGGACGATCCACGAACGAGCGTCCTTTTCCACATCGTTCTGCACGTCGCAGACGTAGCGAGTAAACCAGCGATTCATCAGTTTGAGCGGTGGTGGACCACCGTGACCTCCCTGATGGAAGAAGATCTGTGCAGGAACGCCCTTTGCCCGCACCGCCTCATAAATCCTGACGCTGTGTTCGGGCATCACGTTCCAGTCATTGAAGGCGTGGGCCATCAGCAGCGCGGCTTTGAGCGGCTGCAGCTGATTCAGATAATCGCGGCCAGCCCAGAAATCGTTGTAGTCGCCCGTTTCACGATCCTGTTGAGCGTACATCACCTTGTCACGCACTTCGCAGTCGCAGTATTTGCGGCGAGCCGGATCACCACTTGCTATGAAGTCGTACAGCACGTCGATGTCTTCGCCCATGTATCCACCTGGATGGCGGACAAGACCGTGTGAGCGGTAGTAGTGGTAGTAGGATGTGTTGGGAGCTACGGGAATGATGGCCCGGAGTCCTTCCACACCTGTGGTGGCGGCGGCGAGCGGCAGAGTGCCGTTGTAGGATGTGCCTGTCATCCCGACTCGCCCGGTACACCAGGTGGCCTCGACGCGTTCGTCGCCGTCGGGAGTCGTGAAACCTGCTGCACGTCCGTTGAGCCAGTCAATGACGGCCTTGGGAGCAAGCGACTCATTCGGACCACCAACTGTCGGGCAACCCTGAGAGCGGCCGGTGCCGGGCGAACAGGAATGAACCACTGCGAAACCACGGGGCACCCACTCGCCCACGTGCGAATCGGAAATCATGCCCATGTCCTTTTGAAAGTCGATGCCCGGAGGAACCGCGTGGCGCGGTGGCGTCTGACCAAGCTGCTGACGCGGGCTCCAGAAAAATTCCGGGCTGTTGCCGCCCGTCCCGGCGAAATAGGGACTGGTCTCATAGATCACGTGAACCTTGAGTCCCTCAGTTTCCGTTTGTCCGGGACGCGTTACGTCCACGTGCATGCGATCGCGTTTTCCATCGCCATCCGAGTCAAATTCGGTCTCCACCCACAGGAAATGGCGGATCCACTCAGACGCCTTGCGGAATTCGGGGACAATCTGAGCCTCACCATTCTGGAACACCATTGCGGCTGGTTTCACCGCTGTTCCGGCGGTCGCCCCTTCGTCCGCAGGGCAGAACCCGCAGGACACCACAGTCAGCAGAGCGGCAAGGCTGATTTTCAGAATGGACTGCGGCAGATGCGTCACAGTGAACTCCTGCGTATCAGGACAGAAAAAAGTGCTGTAGGAATCCGCACGGGTGTTTGTCCGAACCCGGGGAACAAGGAGTATAGCAGGAGACGGCAGTCGTGACACGTCCGTGGCGACGGGGCAGCGGTCGAAGGAAACCTTAAACCTCAGGCAAACTTCACAGTCTGACGTTTGGTGCACAATCCGGCCACTGCTGCACCCGGCGGTGCGGTAACCAGGAGCCACATTTCATTGCGATTTGAGCGACTTTTTGTGAAGATGCGGGTATTGCCTGCAGAACTGGTTGACCCACCGGGCAATCCGCGGCGTTTTTTCTTGACATGGCTGCGAGGAATTTTGGGGAATCTGCGGAGTGAAACAGATGCCGCGTCTGATGTTGTTTCCGGCCGCAGTCGCCCTGGCCGCGGTGCTCTGTCTGCCCGCGGTCCCGGATGAAGCCACCGGGAATCGCCAGACCGCCGCTCCCAGGGCCGCTCAGACGCCGGCACGACGCGCCGGCTCCGGCAGCGACCCCGCGCGACTGGCCCGGATTCGCGCGGCCAGGCTGCCAAAGATTACCGAGCCTGTGCTGTTCCACACGCCCGAAGCTGATGCCATCCTGTCGGCTATGGAAATTTTTCCGCCCGATAACGCCTTCAATCAGCTCGTTGAAGACTGGCCCGTTCACCCCAACTCCCAAAACATCGTGGCGTCCGTCGGCGCCGATAAGCCGCTCCGATACAACCCGGACATGAGCTTCGTCATCGTTCCCCCGGATCAGCCGCGAGTCGATGTGGAGGTGGTGGAATATCCGGGCGAATCTGATCCCGGACCGTGGCCCATTCCCGACAATATCCCGATCGAAGGCTGGCCGGGTGGTGGCGGACAGAACACCCAGCCGCTGTCACTGGAACAGGTCCAGCGCCGCCCCCCGCAGTATGAAGGTGACCGTCACGCAATCGTGGTCGATCCCGTCAATCGAAAGCTCTGTGAGTTCTTCACGTTTGGAAGAACGGATCGTGGCTGGGCCGCCGGCCAGGCGTCGCTGTTCGATCTGAGCTCCAACGCACTGCGCCCCGACGGCTGGACCTCCGCAGACGCTGCCGGTCTCCCAATCTTCCCGGCGGTGGTGAGGTATGACGAACTGCAGCGCGGACAGGTGGAACATGCCATGCGAGTCACCGTCCGCCGCTCCCGTCGCGCCTACGTCGCCCCGGCTACCCACTACGCCAGTCAGCTCAACGACGAAAACCTGCCGCGGATGGGAGAACGCTTCCGGCTGCGAAAGGATTTCGATATCCGACCCTTCTCCCCGCCGGTGCAGGCCATCCTCAAAGGCCTCAAACGCTACGGCATGCTGGTGGCTGACAACGGCATCGAGTGGGCCATTTCCGTGACGCCCGATCCCCGGATTCCAAACCTGCATGAAGAACTGCGGCGCGTCCGCGGAAAAGACTTCGAAGTCGTCATCGCTCCATGATCTGAGGATGCTCAACGAAAATCTGAGCACTGGGCGGGAGCGCCGGGTAAGGGTGCTTCGCTGCAGTGGCACGTGCTGTCCCTGCGGGTCCGTGACCGAAACACGCCTCGGAGGGCATCCGAGGCGTGTGGGAGGTGTGATTACCGGGTGGCCGAAGCC
>JBEAUF010000336.1:0-2830 GCA_041161565.1 Planctomycetota bacterium
AGAACCGCGAGGTCACACTGGGGACGCGACTGCAGCAGGAACGGGAGGTCACGACCAGATTGCGCGGCGAGCTGGAATCGGTGCAGAATCTGCTGGGCACTGAGAGGCAGCGGGTCACACACTTGGAAGAACTGGTAACGAGCCTGCGGACAATCAATAGGGTCTGCGAAAATGCCGTCAGAGACGCAGGCAAAGAAAACACCGCACTGCGGAATCAATTGGCAGCGGTCAAAGCCGAACTGGCGAGCGTGGCAGCGGATCGTCAGAGACTGCAAATCGAACTGGACGCCGCGCAGCAGGTGCCTGCAGACTCCCCAGAGCTGCGACAGTTGCGGGCGGATCTGGCGGAGGTGACACAGGACCGGGACACGTACCGGGACGGTTACGAGCGGGTTCTGTCCGATCTGCAGACGATCAGGGAGACCGCGAAAGCCGAAGCGGTTGAGGCCATTGCCGAGTGGCTGGAGCCGTTGCGTCATTTGATTGATGCAGCCGACAACTTGGCCGAGACTAATCTGGCCAGCAATCTGGCATCTGACACGATTCAGGCACTGCCTGCCATCATGCGGAGCCTGACGGGGTCGACGGACGAAGATTGACGGACACACCAAACGCGGTACAATGACCGCTGCAACACGTACGAGGTGCTGCATCAAAATCAATTTCATCCGGAGTCAATCCGGATCTGCACCCGCAGGGTGGTAGCTCGTACCTATCACCCTGCGGGTTTTTTCGTGTTCGAGTGGAGGGCGGAGACGATGGAAAGGACGTTGCTGTGGAATATCCGAAGGCAAGCCGAGGGAAGTTTTTCGCGCACAAGTTTGTGCGGCTTTTGATGAAGTCCTGTGCTGCTCAGGACATTGGACAGAATGCGGTGCTGCTGTGCGTGTTCATCGCGCATACTGAGGACGCCATGCACTACAGCGGGGCCTGCAGATTCTGGAACGAGCAACTGCTGAGCGTAATGGGGTTCCGGTCGGCGAAGCAACTGGACACGGCCAGAGACAAGGCGGTGGCGTCCGGGTGGCTGGTGTACGACCGAGCCGGAAACAGGTCCGTCGGTCGGTACTGGGTGACAATTCCAGAGCAGTTTTCCGAACTGTCGGACAGCCCGATGGGGGAGAATGCAGGGGCTGCAACGGCGAATCATTCCGCTATTCATTCCACTAATCATTCCGCTATTCATTCCGAATTTGACCCAAATAGTGCACGAATGGGGAACGATTTGCGGAATGAATCAGGCACGAATCAGGGAGCATATTCTATCCCTGTCCCTAACCCTTCCCCGAGTCCTGTCCCTGTGGGCGCAGACGCGGAGCGACCGACGGGAAAAATCGGCGGAGGACATGAACAAGTCATTATTCCAGAGTGCCTGAATGATCCTGAGTGCAGGCACGTTGCACAGACGTGGTTCCGGTATCTCGAAGAAAAGGATCTTGGGGACCGAAACCCCGAGAACAGCGCAACGCAACTTCAGGAGTGGTGGCAGCAGATGGGGCGCAAGGGCCGGGAGAAATTCTTGCGTGACGTCAGAGGCAGCATCCAGCACGGCTGGAAGACAATCCGAGACGTGGACGACACCCGCACCAGTACGGGCGGACAGGTGCGCAGCGCACAACCGGACATCGACCCCGATTTCCTGCGAGCCGTTGCCGTCTGCAAAGAGTTCCCATCCGGCAGCGATTACGACCGGGAGAAACGCGAGTCTGCACTGGGACCGCTGATTCGGGTTGTTCGCAAAATGACATCCGCGAGGCTGGCGGAGTGCGACAAATTTACGCAGAAGCAACTTGCTGCTGAATGGACGATCAACCGGGAGGCACTGAGATGATCGCAAACAGAGAAACAATCGAAACCGGGCTGCTGTGCGCTGCGTTGTGCGGGCCTGAGTTCGTTGCGGAGATCCAGGCACGGACACAACCGCGACCGATTCGCGACCCCGACAAGGCCGGATATTGGCAGATCCTGCAGAGACGGGCGGAGCAGTCCGAGCCGTTCGATCTGGACACGATCATTGATGAATGCCAGCGAAGCCGGCTGAATCTGCAGGTGCTGCTGGGGCTGCAGGCGGCACGGTTTGAGTGTGCTCACATCCCGTACTACTGCGAGCAGCTACAGCGGCTGAATGAGATTGATGACGTCCGGGCACTCGGGACGGCACTCGGGCGGGATCTGCAGCCGGACATCGACGATTACATCACCAAACTGGACGAACTGCGGAACCGGCAGCAGGCCGAACTGGTGACGCAGGCCGACGCGATTGCACGAGCGAACCACGAGAGGCAGAATCCCACGGCGGTGCATCCGACCGGACTGAGGCCCCTGGATGAGCTGCTGGGCGGCGGATTGCGGGCGGGGCAACTGATCGTGGTGGGTGGCCGACCGGGCAGCGGCAAATCGGTCCTGATGATGCAGATGCTGCTGGGGTCAGTGTCCGCAGCGCAGGCCGGATTGGTGGTCAGTCTGGAAATGTTGGCGCACGAGCTTGTGGAGCGGCTGAGAACGCGATACAGCGAGCAGCAGCTATCTTCCCTCAATCTGCGGTACATCGACAGCACGAGCAATCTGGGGGCCATCACGGCACTGGTCAGCGTCACAGCCAGGCGGATGAAATTGTGCGGCGTGGCGATAGACTACCTGCAATTGCTCGAAGTCCCAGGCAACAGCCGGGAAGGCCGGGAACGCGAAATCGCCAAAGCTTCGCGGCAAATGAAGCGGCTGGCACTGGATCTGCAATTGCCGGTCATTGTCGGGAGCCAGCTAAACCGGAACGCGGAGAAGTCGGGCAAACCCGGTTTGCATGACCTGCGGGAGTCCGGGGCGATTGAAC